>REDO01000043.1 GCA_007693435.1 Salinarimonadaceae bacterium
TAGTTGCCGGAGCGATGCGGGATTGTGCTGGTAATTCATTTACGCTCGTCTTGTAACTGTCTCCACATGGGGATCGATTTCGAAGATCGGCGCATCCGAAGACGGCTCGCTCTGGCGAGTTGCGCAATCCTGCTCGTCTGTGCGCTGTTCGTCGTCGCCTGGCGCATCGTGACGATGGAGCACGAGCGCGAGGCGGGCCTTGTGGCTCGCGCCGCGTCGGTGGCGGAGGCCGTGGACCGCGATCTCGTCGCCGCCATCAGCTCCGACGATTCCGAGATACGCGGTTTCGCGCTGCTTCGCCTGCATCGCCAGCTGACGCGGTTCGAGACCGCTTTCGCCTCGGCCTCCATCGCCAGCTTCACGACGGCGGACGGGGAGGTCCGGGTCGGACCCGGCCGCGGCTTCCCGGTTGAGAGCGCGACCGACGGAGAGGCGGCTCCGCTCGTTGACGAGAGCGTTTCACGGGCGCTTGAGCCTGCTCTCGCCGGAGCCCGCGCCGTTTTCGTGGGCGGAACGCCCGGGGGCGGACCGCCGCGCGTGGCCGCGCTTGCGCCAGTTCTGGACGGCGCCGGCGCGGCGCCCCGGCTCCACATCATGCTGACCGTCGATCTGGCGGCCTGGCGCGAACAGCGTTTCGCGGAGATCGCCAACCTGCTCCTCCTGCTCTCGCCGCTGGCTCTCACGGTCTGCCTCGGCTTCGCGCTGATCCGCATCCGCCGACGGCGGGCTGACCGCGCGGCCGCGCATCTGCGCCATGCCGAAGGCCTCGTGATCGGAGTTTTCGGCGTTGTCGCGACGTTGATCGCCGCATCGGTGCTTTACGATTCCGATCGACGTGGACACGATCGGGCCTTCACGGCCGCTTCCCGCGCTCAGGCCATCGCCACGGGCAAGTCGCTCCGGCTGCTCATCGACCAGAAGCTGGAGAGCCTCGCCAGTTTCTATGCGGCTTCGCGGGACGTGACGCGCGAGGAGTTCTCGGATTTCGTCGCCAGCTCGATGCGTTCCTATCCGATCGCCTTCATCGGCTGGGCGCCGCGCGTTCCCGCCGCCGGCCGGGCTGAATTCGAGGCGCGGATTCTCGCCGAGGGCGGCGCGCCCGGACGCGACTTCTTTATCGCGGATAGCGATCGCGACGGCATGCGCGCCGCCGCCTCGCGCCAGGAGCATCGTCCGCTCGTCGTTGTCGAGGCGCGGGACGGCGCTTTCGGGTACGGTTTCGACCTTGCGCGCCAGGCGGGCTTCGGGGAGCCGGCTCCGGTCGGATTCTCGCGCGCTTTTCCGCTCTCGATCAGCCCTACGGACGGTCGGGCGATCCTGATCGGTTACCGCGCCCTGCCCGAGCGGGCTCATATGGTGGGAATTCCGCCGACGACGCGCTGGATCGGACCTGACGGGGATCTTGCGATCGGGATCGACCTGCAGCGACTTATCGATCAACGGGTCGCCGAGGCCGCCGCGGCGGGCAATGCGCTTTCATTGGCGTTCATGAGGATCGACCCCACAGCGTACGACGCGCCAGTCGTCGTCGGCAGCCCGAGCGCCGGAGACGGCGACGCCGTGAGCGCTCCTTGTCGCGACTACGATCCCGGATGCACGGTCTTTCCGGTCTTTGTCGGGGGCGAAGCCTTCGGCCTCGTGCTCAGGCCGGCGGCCGATCCGGCCCATGCTTCGTTCATGAACGCGGCGTTCCCGGCGCTTGCCTGCGGCTTGCCGCTGACGTTGGTGCTGGTCCTTCTCTCGCTTTTCATGGCGAGCCGGCGGGAGGCGTCGGAACGCGAGAAGGCGTTGCGTGCGGCGGAGCTCCAGGCCAGCGAGGAGCGCTTTCGCACCCTGCTTTCGAGCATGAACGATCTCGTCTTCGTCTTCGACCGCGAAGGGCGAATCAGCGAGCTCATGCAGTCGTCCGCAGCCGGACCGGCGCTCGACGTCGCCCTCTATCGCGGAAGACGGGTCGAGGAGACGCCGATATCCGCCGAGGCGCGCGCGATCATCGCCGACGCGCTCGAGCGGGTGCGGCGCACCTTCGAGTCGGTCACGGTCGATTTCGCCCTCGATCTGCCGGGACGTGGACAGACCTGGCAAAGCGCCAGCTTCTCGCCCCTGCGCGATCCCGCGCGCGACGGCGAGGGTCAGGCGTCGGGCGTCATCGCCGTCGCGCGCGACGTCACCGAGCGCAAGGAAGCGCAGATGCGCGCCGCGCAGCGCGAAAAGTTTCTCGAACACCTGATGGCGCTGTCCGCCCAATTCGTGAACCTCTCCGGCAAGGACTGGGACGATACGGTCGACGCCGCCCTCGAGCGCGTCGGCCGCTTCTGCGGGATCGACCGCAGTTATCTCTTCGTGCTCGACCCCTCGGGCACGTCAATGAGCAACACCCACGAATGGGTGGCCGAGGGCATCGCGGCCCAGCGCGAATTTCTTCAAAACGAGCCGCTCGCGGTCATGCCGAACGTGGCGCCCATGCTGCGCCGCCGGCTGCCCGTCGTGATCGACCATATCGACGATCTGCCCGACACCTGGTCGAACGAGCGCAGCGTTTTGCAGGCGCAGGACATCCAGTCGGTCATCGTCATGCCGATCATCGAGGGAGGCGGCGTCGTCGGATTCGTCGGCTTCGATTCCGTGAAGCGCGCCCGCGTCTGGACCGATCTCGAACGCCACCTTCTGCGGGTCTTCGCCGACATCCTCGGCGGCGCCATGGCGCGCCGCTCGGCCGATGAGGCGCTGCGAAAGAGCGAGCTGCGCTATCGCGGGGTCGTCAACAGGGTTCGCGAGGTCATCTTCGAAACCGATCGCGAAGGTCGCTGGACCTTCATCAACGCCGCATTCGAGCAACTGAGCGGCTACGATCCCAATTATGCGCTCGGGCGCGCTTTCGTCGAGCATCTCCATCCGGAGGATCGTGACGACGTCGCCGCGCGGCTGACGGCGCTTCTCTCCGGCGAAGCGGCGTCGGTGCGGCTGGAGACGCGCTGGCGCAGGGGCGGAAGCGAGTATCGCCGGGTCGAAATCGCCTGCGAGGCCGAGCGGGACGCCGACGGACAGGTCAACGGCATGTTCGGCACGCTGATGGACATCACGGAGCGCTATGCGGCGCGCGCCCAGATCGAGCGTCTCGCATTCTATGACGCGCTCACGGACCTGCCGAACCGCCCGCTCCTGCTCGAAAAGCTGGGCGCGGCCGTAGCGCGCGCAGATGAGGGTGAAGGGCATTCCGCGCTCCTGTTCATCGATCTCGACAATTTCAAACAGCTCAACGACACCTACGGCCACGACAAGGGCGACCTGCTTCTGCAAAGCGTAGCGCGGCGCCTCTCCGCGCGCGTTCAGCCCCATGACGTCGTGGCCCGCCTCGGCGGCGACGAGTTCGTCGTGCTGCTCAACGGGCTGGCGGGCGGGCGCAAGGAGGCGCTCGCGCAGGCGGAGACGATCGCCAGCCGGTTGCTCGCAGCCCTCAACGAACCCTATGATCTTGAGGGCCATTCCCACCACGTTTCGCCGAGTATGGGCGCGACCGTGTTCGGCGATTGCGGCCGGCGCGTCGAAACGCTCTTGAGGCACGCCGATCTCGCCATGTATCAGGCGAAGTCCGCCGGGCGGAACACGCTGCGCTTCTTCACGCCCGAGATGGAGAGCGCGGTGGTGCGGCGCGCCGGGCTCGAAGCCGATATCCGGGAGGCGATCGCCGCCGACCAGTTCCTGCTGCATCTCCAGCCGCAGGTCGACAATTTCGGCGGCGTCATCGGCGCGGAGGCCCTCGTGCGATGGATGCATCCCGAGCGGGGCATGGTCTCCCCGGCCGAGTTCATTCCGCTCGCGGAAGAAACCGGCCTGATCGTGCCGATAGGTCGCCTCGTCGTCGAGAAGGCCTGCGCGCATCTCGTTGAGATCCAGCGTGAGCCGGGCTGCGCGAACCTGTCCATGGCGGTGAACGTGAGCGCGCGTCAATTTCGCGAGCCGAGCTTCGTCGCCGATTTGCGCGAGGCGGTCGCGCGGTATGGCCTCGCGCCGCATACGATCGTTCTTGAACTGACCGAGAGTCTGTTCCTCGACGATATGGATTTCGCAGTCGACAAGATGAACCAGCTTCGCGCCGAAGGTTTCCGGTTCGCGCTCGACGATTTCGGAACGGGCTATTCCTCGCTCACCTATCTGAAGAGTCTTCCCTTCGACAAGATCAAGGTCGATCAGGCCTTCGTGGCCGATATCATGGAGAGCGAGCAGGCGGCGACGATCGTCGAGACGATCATCCGCATGGGCCGGGCGCTTGATCTGGAAGTGGTGGCCGAGGGCGTCGAGACCGCCGGACAGCTGGCGTGGCTGCTGGAGGCCGGATGCCAGCATTTCCAGGGCTATTTCTTCGGGCGGCCCGTTCCCGTGGAGGCCTTCATGGCCATGCTCGCGAACCGGCGCTCCTATCTTGAGACCGCCGCCGGCTGACGGCGAGTGACGGGGCCTGCTTGCCGGAGCCCGACGACGCCTGACGTTCCGAAAGGCGCGAATCCGGCGGGATCTGGATCAGCCGAGATCGCGGGACCGGCGCATACCTGTTCGTTCGGATGGCCCTTGTCCCGATAGCATTGCGGATCACGGATATTTTTTGCAATTATTAATAGCATTTCGATGCGCTCCGACAATCGTGCTCAACATGTTGGAAATTGATTGATTTATCGATTCTTATCGTGGATCAGAGGTCGCGAATGCGACGCGATCCGAAGAACTTCCCCTCGCGTGAAATACATCAAAAGTTGTATCGATGGAGCTCTTTCGTACGGCCGAATTAAACGGTTTGTTGAGCTATTCGTGGTGATCATCGACGTTGTCTATGGATACTCAGGAGTGTATCGGGATGGGTCTGGGCGCTGCGCCCGACGAATCTGCGCCGGACTGGACCGAAGTCGAGCGGCTTGCAGCCGTGCGTCGGTCCGGCATGCTGGATACGCCGGCCGAGCTGGAGTTCGACGATCTCGCGCTTCTCGCATCCCAGGTTTGCGAAAGCCCGATCGCCCTCGTCAGTCTGGTCGACGCCGACCGCCAATGGTTCAAGGCCCGCGTCGGGCTCGACCTGAGCGAGACGCCCATAGAACAATCGGTCTGTCGCGTCGCCATCGAACAATCCGACATGTTCGTCGTCACCGATCTCACGAAAGATCCGCGATTTCGGGAGAACGAACTCGTCAGCGGGGCTCCGCATTTCCGCTTCTACGCCGGGGCTCGGCTCGAAACGCCAGACGGTTTGCCGCTCGGCACGCTATGCGTGCTGGATAATGTCGCCCGACCGGAAGGCCTGAGCCCGGAGCAGCGTCGCATACTTGCCGCGCTCGCCGAGGCGACCATGCGCCAAATCGAGCTGCGCATGGCGAACGAGGCTCTGATCACGAGCGAAAAGCAGATCCGACGCCTTGTGGACGCCGTGCCGCAATTCATCTGGTCTGCGACCAAAGACGGGGCCGTCGATTTCTCCAACCGGCCGTTTCGCGATTTTCTGGGGCTGAACGAAGATTTCAACCTGATCGAGGGATGGATAGGCCTCATTCATCCCGATGATCGGGAGATGACGCGCGAGATATGGGCGCGCTGTATCGCCGAAAGCTCGCCTTACGAGATCGAGCACCGAGTGCGCAGCAAAGAGGGCGAACATCGCTGGATGCTGACCCGCGGGAGGCCCGTCTACGATGCCGACGGGCGCGTGGACCGATGGTTTGGTTCATCCACCGACATTCACGAGAAGAAGCTCGTCGATCATCGTTTGCGTCTGAGCGAGGAGCGCTACCGCCTCGCCGCCGAGGCGACCACCGATCTCGTCTGGGACGCGGACCTGAAGTCGGGCGAGGTCGTCTGGGGCGGCGCCATGGAGCGCCACTTCGGCTATGGCCGCATGACGGTCGACAACCGTCGCGATTGGTGGCTGGAGCGTCTGCATCCCGAAGATCTTGCGCGGACCCAGGCGAGCCTCGAATCCCTGTTTCTGGGTGACGACGATCGCTGGACCTGCGAATACCGGTTCCGTCGCGCGGACGGCAGCTACGCCGAAATCCTCGACCGCGCTTTCGTCCTCAGGGACGAAAACGGCGTTGCGACACGCCTCGTCGGCGCGATGCAGGATCTCAGCGAGCGCCAGCGATCCGTGGCCGCGCTCCGCACGAGCGAGGACAGGCTGAAACTCGCTCTCGTCGCGGGCCGGATGGTCGCCTGGGAACGCAATACGGCGACGGGGATCATCAAGCGCTCCGAAAACTCCGTCGATCTACTCGGTCTTGATCCCGACGACGAAGTGGCGGCTTTCACGAGGCGCATTCATCCCGAAGACATACACAAGGTCGAGCGTCTGGTCGCGGACGCCAACGCGGGCGTTTCGACGACGATCGAAGCACGCTACACGACGCCGTGCGGGCGCCCCATGTGGCTGGCCGTCCGGTCTGAAAAGGCGGGACCCGACCGCATCATCGGCATGACCTTCGACATCAGCGATCGCAAGGCCGCGGAAGAGGAGGTCTGGCGCGCGGCCTATCACGATCCGTTGACGGGACTGCCAAACCGGGCGCTGTTCCAGAAGCAGCTCGAATCCGCGCTGGCCGAGGCCGAGGCCAAGGAAGGCCGGGTTGCGCTGCTGGTCATCGATCTCGACGGCTTCAAGGACGTCAACGCTTCGATCGGGAACGCCGCCGGCGACGCGCTTCTCGTCGATACGGCGGCGCGGCTCCTTGCGATCGTCGGTGAACGCGGCCAGGTGGCCCGGATCGGCGGCGACGAATTCGCCGTCATCGTTCGCGCCGCCCCAAGCCTTTCCGACGCGCACGCCTTCGCCGAAGAGGTGAGCGCGCGCCTGCGCGCCGTCTGCGAATTCGCCGGGCGCGCCGTGTCGACCCGCGCGAGCATCGGGGTCGCCGCCTATCCCGAGCACCATCGCGACGTCGCGGAACTGATCAAGGACGCCAATATCGCGCTCGACCTTGTGAAGAAGTGCGGGCGCAATGAGGTTCGTCTGTTCAGCCCGGAAGCGCGCGCGGCGACCGAGCAGCGCATCAGATTGCGCGATGAGGTTCGCGACGCTCTCACCAGCGACGAATTCGCGCCCTTCTACCAGCCGAAAACGTCGCTCGACACCGGGCGCATCGTCGGGCTCGAGGCGTTGGCGCGCTGGCTACACCCGACGCGAGGCGTCCTGACGCCCGCCTATTTCGGCGCCGCCTTCGACGATCCGGAGTTGACGACCGAGATCGCTGCGGCGATGCGCCGTTGTATCGCCTCGGACGTTGGGGAATGGCTGGACGCGGGTCTTGATTTCGGCAGGGTCGCCATCAACCTCGCCTCCGCCGAATTCGCGGACGAGTTGCTGGCCGATCGCGTGCTCGCGATCTTCGGAGCGCGCGGCGTCTCGCCATCCCGTCTGGAAGTCGAGGTGACCGAGACCGTCTTCCTCGGTCCGAGCGCCCACAACGTGTCCGCCACCCTGCGTCAGTTTCACGAGGCGGGCGTCAAGATCGCCCTCGACGATTTCGGAACCGGCTACGCTTCGCTGTCGCATCTCAAGCAGTTCCCTGTCGATCACATCAAGATCGACCGTAGCTTTGTGCGTGATCTCGCGACGGATGAGGGCGACGCCGCCATTGTCGCCGCGGTCATCGGTCTCGGGCGCAATCTCGGCATGACCGTGACTGCGGAGGGCGTGGAGACGCGCCGCCAGGAGGAGATTCTGCGTCGTATGGGCTGCGACCACGCGCAGGGATATCTCTACGCCAAGCCGCTCGCCGGATCGCGGATCCCCTGGCTCGTGCGTAACTGGTCCGATCAGATCCGGGAAGAGCAGGGCCGCAGCGCAGACGTCTTGAAGTCGGGCGCCGAGGTCGCTCCCCGAATGGTGATCGCGCGAGGGCGATCCTGACGCATACGGCATTGGACGCGAACGCCGTTTCCGGGCGCGTTGGTGGGCCCTATCCTCTCTGTGTAGAGGAGCTTCCGCCATGCCGTTCACAACGCGACCGCTGATCGGCGGCTCTCGCCACGTCGTTTCCGCCGGCCATCCGCTCGCAGCCGCCGCCGCCTTCGCCATTCTCGAGGCGGGCGGCAACGCCGTCGACGCCGGCTGCGCGGCCGGGATCGCGCTCGGCGTCCTCCAGCCCGATCTGGTGAGCGTCGCTGGCGTCGCGCCGATCATGATCCGGCCCGCCAACGGCGAGGTCGTCACCATCGACGGGCTGGGCGTATGGCCCGCCGCGCTCCCAGAGCGCCATTTCATGGACGTGCGCGGCGGCGTCATTCCGGCGGGCGTCGAGCGCATCGTGGTCCCGGCCGCGATCGACGCATGGCTGACCGCGCTCGAAATGCACGGCTCCATGAGCTTTTCGGACGTCGCGGCCGCCGCGGCCCGATACGCCCGCGAAGGCTATCCCGCGCATGCGCCGATGATCGAGACCATCGAAACGAAGCGCGCCGGATACGAACGCTGGCCGTCTAACGTCGCGATCTTCCTGCGCGACGGACGGCCTCCGCGCGTCGGCGAGCGCTTCGTCCAGACCGATCTGGCGAACACGCTCGACCGGCTCTGCGCCGCCGAGCGCAAGGCAGACGGCGATCGTCTCGCCGGGCTCGCCTCCGTGCGCCGCGCCTTCTATCAGGGCGACATCGCGCGTGAACTCGTCGCCTTCGTTAGGGCCGAGGGCGGCTTCCTCTCCGAGGACGATCTCGCGAATTTCCGCTGCCGGGTCGAGCCGCCGGTCGCGATCGACTGGATGGGGCGGCGCCTTTACGTCTGCGGGCCGTGGTGCCAGGGGCCGATGCTCGCCATGGCGCTGCGGCAGGTCGAGGAGAGGGGGCTTTCGGACCTCGCCCATAACAGCCTCGACTACGTGCATGTGATCGTCGAGATCCTCAACAACGCCTTCGCCGACCGCGAGCACCATTTCGGCGATCCGCGTTTCGTCGACGTGCCGCTGGAGCGGCTGCTTTCGCGCGAGCACGCCCGCGCCCGCCTCGCCCAGATCGATCCGGACCGGGCGCGCGGCGAGATGCCGGGACCGATCATCGGCCCCGACGGCGCCGATCTCTCCGCCCTCCCGCGCGAGGATCATCAACCGGCGCTCGACACCTCCTATGTCTGCGTCATCGACCGCTTCGGCAACGCCTTCTCGGCGACGCCGAGCGACGGCACATACGACATGCCGATCGCGCCCGGGCTCGGCTTCGCAGCGTCTTCGCGCGGCAGCCAGTCGCGGCCCGATCCCGACCACCCGGCCGGCGCGCGCGCGGGCAGGCGCCCGCGGCTCACGCCGAACGCGGCGATGCTCGTGAGCGGCGAGGACGTGATGTGCCTCGGCACGCCCGGCGGCGACGTGCAGAATCAGGCGGTGCTCCAGACGCTGCTCAACCACGTGCATTTCGGCATGTCGCTGCAGCAGGCGCTCGACGCGCCGCGCTTCGCTACCTTCAACTTCCCCGGCTCGTTCTCGCCCTTCGTCTACAATCCGGGGGCCGTGAACGTCGAGGAGGGCGTCGGGCCCGAGACGATCGCGGCGCTGAAGGCGATGGGTCATGCGGCGAGCGTCTGGACGGCCTACGAGTGGCAGGCGGGCTCCGTCTGCATCGTGGCGAGCGACAAGGCGAACGGCCTCGTCTTCGGCGCCGCCGATCCCCGCCGCGCCTCCTACTCGATCGCTGGCTGACGCGGAGCCTTCATTCGAGCCGCACCGACACGCTCTGCGTCTCGCCGTTGGCGTCGACGACCGAGATGCGCGCGAAGCCGGCGCCGTCGGGCGGCCACGCGGCCTCGCGCCGCAGCTCCAGCGTCGCCACCGGCGCGCCGTTGACGAGCCAGGTGAAGGGCGCCGCGCCGCCCTGCGCCTTGAGCGCCAGGGCCTGCCCGCGCTCCCCGTAGTTCAGCCCGAGATCGACCAGCGCCCCGTCAGGCGGAAAGGCGATGCGCAAGGGCGCGCTCGCCGTCGCCGCGATGGTCTTGGGCCGGTCCTGCCGGATATGGCGCAGGGGAGGGGGCAGCGTCGCCGTGGTCGCGATGAGCGCATGTTCCGGCGCGGCGATGGGCTCGACCTTGCGCGAAAGCCGCGAGAAGGCGTCGAACAGGATCGGCCCGGCGGCGTTGCGCCCGGTCAGTCCCGGCGCCGAGCCGCCATCCGCGCGCCCGACCCAGACCGCGATCGTCGTATCCCGGTCGTATCCGACGGCCCATGCGTCGCGGAACCCGTATGAGGTGCCCGTCTTGTAGGCGAGGAGCCCGCCGAGCGCGCCCTCGGGCGGCGGCGCGCCGCGCAGGATGTCGAACACGTACCAGGCGGCGACGGGCTCTGCGACGGAAGCGCCAAAGTCTGCGTCAGAGGGCGCGCGGGCGAGCCCGGAATACAGCATCGCCACGTCGCGCAGGCTCACGCCGACCCCGCCGAGGCCCACCGCGAGGCCGAGAGCCGTCTCGCGCGGCACAACGACCCGTGCGCCGGCCTGCCGCAGGCGCGCGACGAAGCGGGCCGGGCCGACGCGGCTCAGGAGATCGACGGTCGGGATGTTGAGCGAGCTTTGCAGCGCGCGCCGCGCCGTCACCGCGCCCAGATGGCCGAGGTCAAAATTCTCCGGCGCATAGGCGCCGAACCGCGTCGGGCGGTCCTCCAGAATGGTCTCGGGATGCGCGACGCCGCTCTCGAAGGCGAGCGCGTAGATGAAGGGTTTCAGCGCAGAGCCCGGCGAGCGCAAGGCCCGCGTCATGTCGATGGCGCCGCGCCGCTCGTGGCGCAGATAGCCGACGGAGCCGACCAGCGCGCGCGTCTCGCCGCTGGCGTTGTCGAGGACGACGAGGGCGCCGGAGAGCCCCGGCCCGAGCCGCATGGCGCGCTCCGCGACGAGCGCTTCGAGATCGGTTTGCAGCCGCGCGTCGATGGTCAGGCGGTGGACGCGCTCGTCCGGCGCCGCCGCCAACGCCTGCTCGGCCACGTGCGCTGCGAGCATGGGGAAGGGCCGTCGCCCGTCCGGGACCGTTTCGCGGGCTGCGCGGTCCGCGTCCCGAACGTCGATCACGCCGCCCTCCAGCGCCCGCGCCAGCACCTTCGCGCGCGCTGTTTCGGCGACTTGCGGAAACCGGTCGGGCCGGCGCGTCTCGGGGCTCTGGGGAAGGGCGACGAGGAGCGCGGCTTCCGCGTGGGAGAGCCGCTTCGGCTCGCGCCCGAAATAGGCGATGCTCGCCGCGCGCACGCCTTCGAGATTGCCGCCATAGGGGGCGAGCAGCAGGTAGAGGTCGAGAATTTCGTCCTTCGACAGCGCGCGCTCCAGCTGCACCGCCCGCACCACCTGCCGGAGCTTGGCCGCCATGTCTCGCTCGCCGCGCGGCTCCAGAAGGCGGGCGACCTGCATGGTCAGCGTCGAGCCGCCCGAGACGATCCGCCCTGCCGCGATGGCTTGGCCAGCCGCGCGCAGCATGGCGAGCGGGTCGATCCCGGCGTGTTCGTGGAAGCGCCTGTCCTCGTAGTGGATCAGCATGCGCAGGAATTGCGGATCGACGTCATCGCGCGTCACGGGCAGGCGCCAGCGGCCCTCGGGGGTGGTGAACGGGCGAAGCAACTGGCCGCTGCGGTCGAGGACGATCGTCGAGCGCTCCTGCGCGACGGAAAGATCGAGCGGCCCCATATCGCGCACGAAGCGCGAAAAGCTCGCGCCGAGCGAACCCGCCAGGAGGATCGCGACGAGCGCCAGCGCGCCGGCGCCGAACGCCCGGGCGCGCCGCACGAAACGCCTGTCGCGAACCTCCGCCGCCATGATACTCCCTACTCCGCCCGCCCCGTCACCTCGACGGAGCCGAAGGCTGTGCGCCCGAAGCGCTCGGGGCGATACATGTCCTCGGCGAGCGCCGCCGGATGCACGTAGGTTCCCGGCGCAACGGCCCGCACGACATAGGCCAGCGTGATGAAGGGCGACTGGCCGGGGCGCCTGTTGAAGGCCGCGACGAAACGGTCGTCGCGATATTCCACATGCGCGATCTCGTCCTCCGCCCTCAGCCAGGGCAGAGCGGCGAGTTGCGTCCCGTCGACGAGCGCGGGGTTGTCGATCTCGAAACCGGCGGGCAGCCGGTCGACCACGAGAAGCCGGGCGAAGGTGGATTCGGGCTCCGTGATCCGCAGCACCGCGACGAGCCGGTCGTTCTGCGCGACGCGGGAGGGATCGACCTGCGTTCCGTCGAGCCGGTAATAGCTGCGCTGGACCTCGTAGCCGCGCGACTGCGCCGGTTCCGGCGCGACGGGATCGCCGGTGACGGTGAGCGCGACCTGCAATTCCGCTTCGCCGCGATTGACGATGCGCACGCCCTCCGTCCCCAGCCCCTCGCGGTCGAAGCCGCCGTAATAGGCGCCCGATCTGGCGACGCCGCCGACTTCGAGCATGATCGCCTGCGCGTCGGCCTGGACGGCCTGCGCCGCGAGCACCATCCACGCCTGCTCCTGCGTGCTGGTGAAGGGCTGCGCCGCGCGCTCGCGCTCGATCACGGCGGCGATCGGGGAGATCGAGGCGCGCGAGAGGCCCGCCTCGGACACGAGCACCAGCATCCCCGCGCCGTCGCGCAGGCGCGAGCCGTAATCCGCGCGCCATTCGCGCGCGTCGCTCGTCTCGCGAAGCGCCGTAACGGCGGAATCGAAGGCGCGTTCGGCGCGGCCGCGATCCCCGAGCAGGGCGAGGCCCGCCGCGATCTGGGCGCGCGCCAGCGGCGTCTCGAAATCGCCGATGCGGGTGTCGGCGAGATAGCGCAGGTCGCCCATCACCGGCCGGCCGTTGCGCGCCAGCACATAGGCCGCATAGGCGAGGGCGGCGCCGTCTTCGCCCTCGACCTCCGTGGTGTTGGCGACGAAGTTGCGAAGCGCGTCGAGCGCCTGATCAAGCGCGCGGCGCGGCACGGTGAACCCGCGTTCGCTAGCGCGGGTGAGGAAATCGGCCACATAGGCGTCGAGCCAGACGTCCTGATCGAAGCCGACGTTCCACAGTCCGAACGCCCCTTGCGAGTTCTGGCGCGCCAGAACCTGCGCGATCGCGCGCTCGATGCGGCCCGTCGCGTCGGCGTCGGGCGCGAGCGAGTCGCCGGCTTCGAGGTCGCTCAGATAGAGGAGCGGCAGCGCCTGCGAGACGATCTGCTCGGAGCAGCCGTAAGCGTAGCGGTCGAGCGCCTGCAGCAGCCCCGGAACGTCGAGCGAGGCGAGCGGCGACACGCTCACGGAAACGCGCCCCGTGCCGGGAAGAATGTCGGCGAGAAGGTCGCGCGTCACGACGAGCGAGCCGCCCGCCTCCAGCCGGCGAAAGTCACGCCGCACGAGCGCCCCCGTCCCCGCTTGAACCGGCAGGCCGAAGGTGCGCGAAATGTCGAGTTCTCCTCCCGTCAGGCGCGCGGTGACGAGCGCGCGGCCGGGGCCCGCGGCCGTGATCGGCACGACGACGCTGGCGCGCCCACCTTGCGTCAGCGTGACGGTCTGCGTCAGCGCCGCCGCGTCGGCGAGGAGCGGGCCTTCGATGTCGATATCCAGCGCGTATTCGCCCGCCGGCGCTTCCGGGTTGTCGAATTGCAGGTGCAGCCGCGAGCGGTCGCCGACATTCAGGAAGCGCGGCGTCGTGCCCGCGATCACCACCGGATCGCGCACCACCACATCCGCCGAGACCTGGCCGACCCGGTCGCGCGACCACGCCACGCCCATGACGCGCACGGTCCCGTTGAAGGGCGGCAGGTCGAAGGTGACGGTCGCGCGGCCCTGTTCATCGACGCGCACCACGCCCGAATAACGCGCCAGCGGCTCCTGATCGGGCGGCGGCGCGTCGAAGGCCGGCGGCGCGAAATCGCCGCCCGAGCGCACCGCGCCCACCACGCCCTGCATGCCGTCGATGAGATAGCCGTAGACGTCGCGGAACGCGGCGGCGATCCATTTCTGGCCAAGGAAGTAGGCCGTCGGATCGGGGCTCTGATGCCGCGTCAGATTCAGAATGCCGACATCGACGGCGGCGAGCGTCACATAAGCTTCCTCGCCCGGCGCGAGGCCGGAAAGCGTGATCGGTAATTCCAGCGGTCCGCCGGGACGAGCCAGCGCCGGCGTCTCGACCTCCATCGCGATCGTGCGCTCCTCCCGGTCGATCGAGAACCAGGCGAGGCCGAGCGCGCGGCCGGGCTGTCGGCGCGCGCTCGCGTCGAGCGGTCGATGGGCCAGCGCCACGAGATAGGCGCCGGCGCCCCAATCCGCCTCGACGGGGATCTCGACGACGTTCTCGCCCGCCTCCACGTCGATCATCCGCGCAAGGCGCACCGTGTCGGAGACGACGAGCAGCGTCGCCTCGCCGGAGAAGCGCGGATTAAGCGCGACGCGCATGGTCTCGCCCGCCGCATAGGCCTGCCGGTCGAGGGCGAGGTCGAGGAGATCGGGCGTCTCCGCCGTCGCGTCCCCGGACCAGCCGACCTGGAAGGACACGCTCGCCGGCGCCGCCTCGTTCGCCTGCGCCGTCACATCGAGGCGGTAGCTGCCCCATGAGACGGGCGCTGAAACGCGCGCGGGTTCGCCGGCGGCGAGGTCGATCGCCCCCGTCGCCACGCGGCTTGTCGTCGTCACCGGCTCGAAGCGCCAGCTTCCCTCGCTGCGGAACCACTGGTAGCGCCGCTCGACGCGGTAGAGCGTCCAATTCGCCCTTGCGTCGCCGATGCGCTCGCCTGAGGGCCGCGCCGCCACGATGTCGAAACTCGCCTGCGCCCCTTCCGCAAGTTCGCCGAAGGTCTTGCGGATGGCCAGCACCGGGCCGTCCGGCAGGATCGGCAGGGTGAGAGACCGCTCGACGCCGCGTCCGCCGGGCTCGGATACACGCACGGCGACGCGCGCCTGCAACGGCCGCGCCGCGCTCGTCGCCGGGACGGGCGCGACGAAGGTCGCTGCGCCCTGCGCGTCCGTCGTCGCTTCGCCCTCGATTTCCGCCGTGAAGGTCTCGACATATTCGTCGGCGAGGCCGACCGCATAGCCCTCGAGCCCCGGCACGCCGCTCTGGGGCGCCGCCGTCACGGAGACCTCTCCGGTCACCGCGAGCCCGGCTCCGGGCGCGCCGAAGAGGTAATCCGCCTGAACCGCGATCGCCGCCTCTTCGCCCGGCGCGAGCCGCTCAGTCTGCGGCGTCAGCGTCAGGGCGAGGCGTTCGGGAACGTAATCCTCGACGATGAAGGAGGATTCGCCCACCGCCGGTCCGGCCGGATCGACATGGGCCGAGACGCGCCAGGTGCCGCGCATGGCGTCGCCCAGCAGCGAAAAGGAATGCGCGCGTCCGCCAAGCCCCTGATCGGTGACGGCGACGCGCCTGTCCTCGACGCCGTCGGGCCGGCGCAGCACCAGCGTGAGCGGCAGGTTCGCCGCCGCCTCGCCCTTTGAGTCCCGCAGGAGAGCCGTCAGGTGGACCGTCTCGCCGGAGCGATAAACGCCGCGTTCGGGGAAGACGTAGGCTTCGAGCGGGCCGGGCGCCGGGCGTCCCGTGACGCCACGATCCGAGAGATCGAAGGCCGATTGCAGGAGATCGACGAAACCGTAATCGTCGTCGAGCCGCGCCGTCACCAGCGCCGGCGCGAGCCCGTCCGAGCCGCGCGACAGCCCCGCGCCAAAACGCGCCCAGCCGTTCTCGTCGGCCTCGACGCTGCCGAGCACCTCGTTGTTGAGCGCGATCAGTTCGACGGTGACCCCGGCGAGCGGGCTGGCGTCCGCCAGCGAGCGCACGAGCACATGCACGCCGTCCGGGGCGCTCATGGCGGTGAGGCCGAGATCGGAGACGACGAACCATTGCGTGGCGCGCGTGCGCCAGGTCTCGTCCTCGGATTCGAGCCCCTTCACCCGCGCCGTCATGACGTAGACGCCCGGCTCCAGCGCGCCGACAGCGTCGAGCACGGGGAAGGCGGTGACGACCTCGCGGTTCGTCTCCGGCGTGATGTCGAGCTCGCCGCTCCAGACGCGCACGCCGCGCTCGTCGCGGATCTGCTGCGCCCGCCAGCCGCGGAGCTGGCCGAGAAAATCGCGCGCGGCGGTGGCGCCGAGAAGGCCGCGATCGCCGATGCGCTCGATGTCGATCAGCGCCGTCTGCGTGTTCACCGAAACGACGGGAATGCCCTCCTGCCCGAGACGCGGCAGCACGTAGTTGCGCCCCGTGAAGCGCACCTGCGGAGTGCGGTCGCGCACATAGATCTCGTAATCGCCCGCCGCGAGGAGATCCTCGCCGATCGCGGAGGGCAGCCCCCGGCGCAGCACGATGGAATAGCGCTCGCCGAAGCGCAGGCCGTCGACGCAGAGCTGGCGGTCCTCCGCCGTGACCGCGACATCGGCCGCGCCCGCCGTGACCACGAAGGGCGCGTAGTCGAAGCGCGCGCGCAAAGGTTCGGAGAAGTTGAAGCACGCACGGGGAGAGGCGGAATCGGAATCGACGTCATAGCCGAGGATGCGAAAGCCCCAGGCCGCGCGCAGCTCTTCGTATCGCGCCGTTATCCTCGGCTCCGCTACGCGATCGATGCTCGCCCTGTAGGCGTCGATGGCGGGGCGCCAGCTCTGGCGCCATGCCTGCGCCTCGCCGAGTTCGGCCAGCGCGCGCGCCTCGCGCCCGCCGTCCGGCGCCAGGAGATAGGCGCGATAGGCGGCCGCCGCCGCGCGCTCCTGCAACTGGTAACGCTCGCTCCAGTCGGTCGGCGCGATCCGGCGGCTCGCCCGGGCGTAGCCGAGCCATGCGTCGTAGGATCTGCGATCGGCCAAAGTCGCCGTGGCGAAGGACGCAAGAGCTTCGCGCGCGTTACCGCCCCTGAGAGCCGCCTCGCCCTCGTCGATAAAGCGCTGCGCGGGACCCGCCGGGCGGCCGATTTCAGCGGTGACCTCGGCCGCGATCTGCGCCTCGATCCGCACCGCGTCCGCTTCGAGCGCCTGATCGAAAAAGGGCTGTTGCGCCAAGGCGGGCGCCGTCGCGAATACGATGACCAATGCGAGAGTGGATGCGAGCGCGCGGAGGCGGGATACGAACATGGCGGCGTCCTCTGCGATGCGGACGGCTCTGCGCCCGCAGCCAATGCTCTGGCGAGGCTATCACCGCCCCGCGCGCCCGCCTAGCCGCGCCGACTCGACCCGGGCGGCGCGATCTGAGACATTCTCGTCGGTCCATTTCGGGGAGGCGCTTATGCGACGCGTTCGGCGCGGCGGGCGAGGGACGGGGGGAGTGCGGGCGCTCGCGCTTCTCGCCGCCTTCGCTCTTGCGGGCGAGGCTTTCGCGCAGTCGCCCCGCACCGTGCGGCCGGGGATCACGGCTGAGAACCGCGCCGCTTTCGAGGCGCTCGAGGCCGCCGAGAGGCGCGCGATCCAGGACGATCTGGTCTGGACCGGGGATTACGTGGGAACCGTCGACGGCGTGTTCGGCCCGCGCACTTTCGAGGCCATCGTCTCCTGGCAGCGCAGCATGCGCCTGCCGCAATCCGGCGTCCTCTCTGCCGCCGACCGCGCGGAACTCGCCGCGCAGGCGCAGGCCGCGCGTAACGAGGTCGGTTTCGCCCTCGTCGACGATCCGCGATCTGGCGCGCGCATCGGCGTGCCGCAGACCCTGTTCTCGAAGCGCTCGGACTCACCGCCCCCGAACGGCGCGACGCGCTGGCAGACGCCGGACGAGGGCGTGACCCTCGACACCCGCGTCTTCGCGCCGGGCGAGGCCGATCTCGCCGGGCTCTACGAGCGCCTGACGGAGGCCCGCATCGCCGGGCGGACAGTGACCTACAGCGTGCTGCGGGAGAACTTTCTCGTCGTCACCGGCGAGACGGCGGAGGGCAAATTCTACGTGCGTTATGATTTCGCCCCCGATTCCGGCGCCGGGATCAGGGGCTTCTCGATCGGCTACGCCAAAACGCTCGCGCCGAGCGTTGATCCGCTGGTGCTGGCGATCGCCAACAGTTTCGACGCGTTTCCGACGGGAGCCGCAGCGCCGGTCGCGCGCCTCGCATCGCCACCGACATCCGCGCCTTATGCGACGGGCCTCGTCGTCGGACCCGACGCCGTGCTCACCAGCGCCTCCATCGACGCCTGCGCGCGGCTGCGCATCGGGGATTCGGAAGTGCGCGAAAGGCGCCCGGCGGGCGCCGACGCGCTCATTCTCACTGTCGCCCACGGGCGCGACTTCATCGCGCCCCCGGTTGCGAATGCGCCCCCGTCCGGCGAGGCGGTCGCGCTCGCGTCTTCGGGGCAGGGCTATCTCGCCGTCGTTCCGGGATCGCTGGAGGACGGGCGCTTCTTCGCCGCGCTCCAGCCCGGCGCCGCCGGAGCGCCGGTATTCGACCGTGAAGGCGCGCTCGTCGGCCTCGTGCTCGACGTTGCGCGCGAGCCCGTGCGGATCGCGGGCGTCGCGCCGCCCTCATCGGTGACGCTGGTTCCTGCGGGCTCCTTCGCCGACGCTCTGGCGGGCGCTCCCTCCGCCGATGCAGGCGAACGCTGGACGGCGGGGCGCCTTTCGCAGACCTATCGCGGGTCCGTGGTCGCGCTCGTTTGCGCCGACTGAAGCCCCGCCCGCCATTTTCCGCCGGAGAAAGTCTTGTCCCTTTCGCCCGATCTCGGCTTTCTCTCCGCCATCGAGCCGTTCGGCGCGCTGACGGCGATCATCGATTTCGTCGGCGTCGCCGCCTTCGCCGCGACGGGCGCGCTCGTGGCCTCACGCAAGGAGATGGACATCGTCGGATTCGCGCTGCTCGGCGCGGTCACGGGCATCGGCGGCGGCACCTTGCGTGACCTGCTGCTGGGGCTCCCCGTCTTCTGGATCGCGGCGCCGGCCTATCTCGTGATCTGCGTCGTCGTCTCGGCAGTCATCTTCTTCACGGCGCATCTGCCCTATTCGCGCTACCGCCTGATCCTCTGGCTCGACGCGGCGGGGCTCGCGCTCTTTGCGGTGGTCGGCGCGGAGAAGGCGCTGATCGCGGGGGCGGGGCCGGTCATCGCCGTGGCGATGGGCGTCATCACGGCGACCTTTGGCGGCGTCATCCGCGACGTGCTGGGCGGCGAGAGCCCGGTGATCCTCAGCCGCGAGATCTACGCCACGGCGGCGCTTGCCGGCGCGCTCGCCTTCGTCGTCCTCGCCGCCCTCGACCTTCCCCGAGACGCCGCGCTCGCCGGCGCGCTGGCGCTCGGCTTCGCGGTGCGCGGCGCCGCCATCAGCCTCGGCTGGTCCCTGCCGCGATACCGGCCGAGGCCGGGACGGCGGCCGGAGGATGTGTGAGGCGCGGGCGCGACGCTCCGGGCATCGGCGAGTCCTCGAAATGGCGCCGCCATGCGCGGCGGAAGCCGGCGGGCGAGCTATAGCCGATGCGACGCGCGGCGTCCTTGACCGTGGCGCCTTCAACCAGCGCGACGCGCGCAATCCCCATGCGCCAGCGCGTCACGTAGGCCAGCGGGCTCGTCCCGATGACCTCGGCGAAGCCTGCCATAAAGCGTGATCTGGACATGCCGGCTTCGGCCGCCAGCGCCTCGGTCGTCCATGGGACGGCGGGGCGGTCATGGATCGCGACGAGGGCGCGGTGCAGACGCGGGTGAGAGAGGCCCGCCAGAAGGCCGGGCTCGGGCGGGCCGGCGTCGATCGCGCGACGCAGCGCCAGCACCAGTACAGCCTCGAAAAGCCGCGCGATCGCATGCGGCGACCCGCAGCGTCCCGCCTTGGCCTCGGCGGTCAGAACGTGGGCGAGCGCTCCGAGGCCTGGGCACTCGTCATGCGCGATCTCGAGCCGATCCGGCGCGCCGTGTAGGGCCTGCGCCAGGGGCAGGGCGCAATCGAACCGGGCGGCGAGCAAAGCGTCGGGTTCGGGCGCCGTCCTGGGACGAAGCCGCAGAACCAGCGTGCTCGGCGTCATCACCAGCGTCGCCTGCGGATCGTCCACAGCGCAGATCGTGGCGGCAGGCCGCAGCGCCGCGATCAGCGCTGACAGCCTGTCGCGGCGAATGATGGGACTCTCAGGCGCAAGAACGGGCACATCTGCGTTCATAAATCCCATAATGCTTGCTTGGTTCGCCTTTCGCAATGGAGAGAATCATGCTCGTTCCCCGTCAGACAGCCCCGGCGCTGACCGTCCCCACGCTCGATCACGGCGCCTTCGATCTCACGACAGCCACGCCGAAGCGCGGCTCCATCTTGTGCTTCTATCGCGGTCTGCACTGCCCGATCTGCGCGACCTATCTGACGGAGCTGGAAAAGCAGACCCCGGCCTTCGCCGAGCGCGGCTACGAAACCATCGCCATCAGCGCCGACGGAGCGGAGCGCGCCCGCGCCATGGCCGACAAGGTTGGGGCGAAAGCGCTGCGTTTCGGCCATGATCTACCGTTGTCGGTGGCGCGCGACTGGGGTCTCTATATCTCGACCTCGCGCGGAACAACCTCGATCGGGATCGAGGAGCCCAAGCTCTTCTCCGAGCCGGGCCTGTTCGTGGTCAACGCCGACCGCAGCCTCTACTACCTGTCAGTGCAGTCGATGCCCTTCGTGCGCCCCGGTTTCCGCGAGCTGCTCGGCGCGATCGATTTCGCCATCGAGAAGAACTATCCCGCACGCGGCGAATATACCGGCGACGTTTGAGGCAAGCGGCGCGGAAATGCGCCTTCCGCGCGGCCTTCAGCGAGATCGGCCGGGCCCGCAGGCGGGAGGCGCTCAGCGCCTGCCTAGCTTGAGGTGAACCCTATTCACGCAGGTCGCCGCAGGCGCTCGTCACGCCCCTGCGCGAATTGCTGCGGCTTTGCGGGCGAGCTCGTCCGCCTGACTGGCGGCAAGCGCTACAAGTGGCGGACGGGTTCGGGCCAGGCTTGGCTCGCTGCGGCTGGACGACAGCATGGCTTTCACCGCACTCACCATATTCAGGCCTGCGAACAGGCCACGAATAGCCACAGCCTGCTCTGACGCCGTGGCGTCGCCCTTGTGGAAGGCGCGCGCGCAGAGATCGGCATTGGTGTTCGCGCTAGCCGAAATACAGCCGGCGAAAATGCCGCTGCGCGCTTCGAGCAGCGCCGCCTCGGTGGCCGGGAACACCGAAAGGTCGGACGAAATCGTCGCCACCTTGCGGCAATAGGGCAGGTCTCCGGAGGAATCCTTGATGCCGGCGATGCGCGGCCCGATGCGTTTCAGAGCTTCTGCGATAATCTCGGGCGTATACGCCACGCCCGAAAGCGCCGGAAAATTGTAAAGATACAGCGCGATACCCGAATCCGACGTCGCCTCGGCGATTTGCTGCAGATAGGCCAGCACGCCCTCGGCCGGCACATCCTTGTAGTAGAACGGCGGCAATAGCAGCGCGCCGGCGAAGCCGAGGCTGGCGGCCGTGCGGGTCAGCGCGATCGCATCGGTCACTGCAGAAGCGCCGGTTCCAACCATCAGCCGCGTCCGTGGCAGCTTGGCGGCGACCGCCGTCATCACGGCGGCGCGTTCCTCAACCGAGAACGAGGTGGCCTCTCCTGTCGTGCCGAGCACGTTGAGTGCGTCGCAACCATTGTCGAGCAGGTCGGCGGCCAGTTTCAGATAGGCCGGGATGTCGGCATTGCCGGACGCGTCCAAAGGCGTTGGGATTGCGGCGATGACGCCGCGGAGACACTGCTTTTGCATGGCGAGACTTCTCCAGTAATTTTTTGATCTAGATCGGCGTCCTTTTGGACTGGATTTTTCCGGCAAGGCCGGACCAGGAAGCCGGAGGCAGGTTGCTGGCGATCCGGTCCCAGCTCATTTCATGCGTCAAGCCCTTTTCACGACAACCTTTGTAGCGTCATCGACGCGTTCGCCACCGCAACTGCGAGCAGGCCGATCGGCCCCGGGCCCGTGACGACGAACGTCGCCCCCTCATCCGTCATGGATCTCCACGGGCACGCGATCGCCGAGCGCCGACGCCCTCATGACGCCAGGCGCAGGCGATCTCGTATGCGTGGTCACGCCGGGTTGGGAATGCATCAGTCGCTCCATATTCGCTTCCGACGGGCTGATTCGAAATCGTGGCGTCAATCGCGTTTCAGCCTGACTTCCTCCGGGACCGGCAGCGGATCATTGGCGCTATCGAGGAATTCGACGGTTGTAAACAGAAGGTCAGCGTCCCCAATGTTCTCGACGCTGTGGACCATGTATTCGCCTTCGCCAAAGGACATATGCCGGGTATCGCCGGGAAAATGGTCAACGTCGACGATTCGGCCATCCTCGAAATAGCCGCGCGCTACGCCATGAGAGTGACATGTCCAGAAATAATCCAGGACGTGTCTATGGAACGCGCATCGCTTTCCAGCCGGGAGATGTAGATGCCAGATTCGGACGCGTTCGGTTTCTGAAACGAGCACGCTGCCGACGCAGCCGTTGAACGAATTCGCTGCGAGGTCCGCCTTGATTTCAGGGAGCCAAAGAGACTTCGGATCAGAAACAGTCTGCATGTTCAATTTCCACTTATGCGATGGCGCGAGGGGCCCGGGGGCTCCGAAGGCGACGTCGCGGCCATATTCGACATCACGACACCGCTGCGTCCGGCTGATTAACGGAATCGCGAGCCGCCAAGCTAAGGACGCGATCGGCGATGTGTTCGTTGTGCTCGCGCGCGAGCCGTTCGGCCTCATCGGGGTCTCGCGAGAGAATCGCCTCCATCAATTCAATATGCTCATCAATATAATTGCGCTTAAGTTGAGCGGCCAGCTTGCTGCGGAAGCGCGCCCTCACCAAATGCATCAATGTCTTGCCATGCATTTCGATGACAGTTGGATTTCCGCAAAAACTAACCAATAGTTGATGAAATTCTATATTGCACCTAAAGTATCTTGGAACGTCATTTTCATTGAAAAACTTTATCATTTCGTCATTCTTGCTTTTCAATTTATCAATTTGTGATTTCTTGGCGCGCTTGCAGACAAGCCGCGCCGCCAGCCCTTCAAGTGCCGAAACGGCTTCGAATTTTTCCGCAAGCAATTCCGGAGTTGGATCGGTGATCGTCGCGCCCCGATTGGGCGTGAGTTCGACAAGCCCCTCAGACGCCAGAATTTTCAGGGCCTCGCGAAGGGGCGTGCGCGAAATGCCCAGTTGCTGGCACAGTTCCTTTTCGGGAACTCGCATCAGGGGCGGCAATACCTCGTCGATGATCATCGATCGCAGCCGCGCCGCCACCTTTTCGTGCAGCAATTCGGTAGCCACGGGCGTGATCCGCCTCAAATATTTGTTCGCGTTCCTCATAATCGCTTCATCTCGACATTCGGCTGCCCGGCAGGGAGCAATTCCCAAATGCGGGCCAATCCCGCGCTGGTTTTAATAATGAATGCATCTTACCGGTCGATTCGGCAATTGTCGCGTTCCAGGAGGGCTTTCCCTGCAATCCGGGATACGACGTAGACAACGCGGTTCGAACCGACAGCCGGTGATTGGGGTGAGAGCGTCGGGCAATTCGCCCTCGATGTCGCCGCCGCGAGTCGCGCACGGATCGAGCGAGTGGACGGAGCCCAGCAGTCTGCCGATTGGGAAGGCGGGGTTCATCGCCGATCGCGGCTCCTGCAAGATCATCGCGATCCGACGCCCCGGATCGCCCGCATCGCTGCGGGTGCGAAAAGGTTTAGTTCGCCGGGCCGGATCGCGCCGCCGAGGATGCATCCTGGCGGCTTCGGCGCAACGTCCAGAATGGACAGGGCCGTCTCGGATTTCCCGAGATCCCGAAGCGGATGACGTTCTCAGCTTGGGCAACGGGAATCGACGCGACAGGCGATACGCCGGCAAGAATAGTCGCCTTCACGAAACTGGAAGGAATTCGCTTCGTTCCCTTATTTCCCTTTTTGGTGTTCTCCTCAGATTTTAGTTTTCCTTATTGGCGTCAATCTCCCGCAGAGAGGCCACGCTGGCCGTCCAGGATCGCCGCAGCGACTGCAGGATTTGTATCGTCACCATCGCCGCGCCGCGCTTGAGCCAGGCCGGCGCCTCGGCCTCAGTCGCCGCAACGATGTAGGGGATGCGCCTCGCGCTCGCGGCGGAGGCGACTCGCGCGACGCTTGCTTCGACCTGCGGGTCCTTCGCCGTCGTCCCCATCGACAATGAAAGATCTCCGGCGCCGATGAAGATCGCGTCGATCCCGGCGACGTCGAGGATCGCCTCGATATCGTCGACGGCCTCCGGATCCTCGATCATCGCGATGACGAGGACCTCTTCATTGGCGAGGGCGACGTAATCGCCGCGCGCCATCGCGCCATATCCGTTGGCGCGACATGTTCCGCTGCCGCGCGAGCCGATCGGCGGGTAACGCGCCGCATCGACAACGGCCGCCGCGGTGGCGGCGTTGCGGACATGGGGAACGATCACGCCCATGACGCCCGCGTCGAGGACGCGAAGGATCAGGTGCGGATCGGCGCTGGCGACCCGGCAGAGGGGCGTCGCGCCGCCGACTTCGATGGCGCGGCACAAATCCTCGATCTGCGCCTCGTTGATCGTCGAGTGCTCCGCTTCGATCACGACCGCGTCGGCGCCGCCGCTCGCGAGGAGCTCGGCGAGCGCGGTCGACGGAGCGGTGAGCATCGCCGCGACGCAGGGCGAGCCGGCGGCGAACTTCCGCTTGAGTGCGTTACGCGTGATCATTTCGGCGCTCCTCCAAGATCAGCAACCGCCTCGAGGATTTCCGCGCTGCCTCCGCGCGGCAGGCCGAGCGTCTCGATTGTCAGCCCGTCCGCCCAATAATCAACCTCGTTCGAGACATTCGATATCTCGATCATCGCGTTGGTCACGGGCAGTTGGAGGCCCAGCGTCGAGGCGATGCTCGACAGTGGAACGAGGCCGAACGGGATATCCTCCGAAATATAGCGGTGCTTCAGGTCGGGAGGTCCGATCTCGCAGGGATCGAGGACCCAACGGGCGTTGCGCGTATCCTCATAGGTGTTTCGCGTGCTCAGGATGGGGAAGCCGAACAGGTGCGCCACTGCGTCGCGCTCCTTCGCGATGGCGTCCGTGACGCGACCGACGCTGGGCGTCACCCCGTCGCGATAGATCATGAAGTCGCCCCCCGTATGCTCGAGCCAGCCTGCGTTCATCAGAACCAGCGGCCCGTGCGCGATGATGTTGCTGTTGTTGATGCTCGTTTCGAGAACGCTGCCGGCCGCTTGGAGCACCGGATAGACCGGGGACAGCCGCTCCATGACGTGGGCGGTGTCGGCGCGCGGAACCGCCGCCAGACGCACGGCGCCGCGTTCGAGGACGACCCTGACTTTTCCCGGCCCGAGAAAAGGCTCCGCCGCTCGACAGATGTGCATGCAAAGATCGGTTTCGGCGACGTAGACGCCCTCGCCGAGCCCGCGCGAGAGCAGATGCCGGCGCAAACGGTACGCGCCCCAGTTTCCGGGCATGATCGCGACGATCTGTCCAGGGCGCAGATGGGGCCCGATCGCCTCGAAGAAGGTCGGGTGGGCATAGGCGGGGACCGCGATGAAGATCGCCTCGGCGCCGTCGATGGCCTCGCCCAGATCGGTCGTGACATTGGCGAGCCTGGCGAGGCCGGTGGGGCCGCGCGTATCGATCGAGCCGTACTTCTCAAGCGTGAACGACGACATCGCAGCCGCTATTGATGACGCGTATTCCGGAAGATCGAAGAGCGTCACGTCGTGCCCCAGTAGGGCAAGATCGGCCGCCATGGTCTGGGCGCTGTTGCCGCCCCCTGCGACGGTGATTTTCAAGATACTTCCCTTTCTCGCTATCGATGCTCCTGGTCCGCGCCGGGCGCGAAGACGATCACGTAGGTGAGATCGCTCTCGGGATGGACCTCAAAACGATGCGGGTTGCCGCCGGCGGGCGCATAGATCGCCATTCCCGGACCGATCCGGCGCCGTTCGCCGTCGAGCACGAACTCCCCCGTGCCGGCGAGGACGTACCAGCCCTGCTCGCGATCGCGGTGGATGTCGGCGGTTTTCACGCCGGCATGAAGGATGTTCACGCCCATGGCGAAGTGGCGCGCGCCGCAGATGCGGGCGTTGATGACGTGCCGGTAGAAGCCCTTGTCGGGCATTACGCCGCATTCGGCCTCGGCGAGAGGGATGACAGTGCGGATGGCGCCGCCCCCGCTCGGACCTTCGGCATCGCCCGTGACGGCGCTGGTCATCTCAACAAACCTCTCGTCAAGAGATTGTCCAAAATCGCCGGACGGCCTGGTTGCATCATCCGACCAGCCGTCTGTAGAGCGGCCCGCCTTATTCGCTTTCTGTAAGGTAAAGGCTAGGGACGGCGCATGAAACTGTCAACGAATTTTGTATTATAAATTCAAAAAACGCATCATGCGTTCTTTATCCGTTTGATATCGCGCGCGAATCCCCCGGTTACTGCAGATTGCCAGCCAAGGGCAAGAATTTGCGCGCCGCGCGCGATCCAGCCTTCGGCGTCGCCGGTCGACGACACGACTTGGATCGCGCGCCCGGCGGCCTTCGAAACGGTTATGATCCGATCGATCGCGGCTTGAACTTCCGGCTGATCCGCGCCCCCGGGGTAGCCGAGATCCAGCGCCAGATCGTTCGCCCCGATGAAGATCGCATCGACGCCGTCCGTCGCGGCGATCGCCTCGACATTGTCGAGGCCCGCGCGATCTTCGATCTGAACGATGAGCATGATCTCGGCATTGGCGAGGGTCACATACTCGGCGGCCTTGAGGCGGCCGTTCCCCGTCGCGCGCGTGAAATTTCCAAGCCCCCGCCGACCGACCGGAGGAAAGCGGACGGCTTGGACGGCCCGCGCCGCCATCGCCGCGTCGGTTACGTGCGGAACGACGATGTTGGTGACGCCGCCATCGAGGACGCGCAGTATGAAATCGCTTCGCAGCGAGGGAACGCGACACGTCATCGGCAGCCCGTAGAGTTCGGCCACGCGAGTCATATCGACGATTTCGCCTTCGCTCAGGGCCCCGTGTTCGGCGTCGACCGAGATTCCGTCGACACCGGTCTGCGCAAGAATCTCCACGAGGTCGGGCGAGTAAAAGCTCAGCCCCGTAGTCGCGGCGAAACGCCCTTCCGCGATCAGTCGCTTGATCGGATTCCTCGTCAGCATCGTCTCCGCCTCCCTTTCTGGAGCGCCGTTCTGAATTCCCCCACGAGCCAAAACATGAGGCCATCGGCTTGCAGGGCAGTATTGACCGAGCCCGATCTCAAGGCTATCGCAAAATGAATTCATAACACATAATTTGAAATCGGTTCGACGCGAAAGCCTCGGAGGAGGAGGGGATTATGCTCATGAAAACAAGGAGGACATTTCGCGCCCGGGATTGATTGCGGTTCTCGACCACGTCCGGGGCGAGCAGAGTCAAACGCAGGACCCGGCACAGATAGGATTAGTTGATCGTCTCGGCTTCGGCCAACTCGGTCACCGAGGCGAGTCGACCGCTCTCCATGAGGCGCTTCCAGCGGTGGCCCGGGCGAGCGCCTTGACCATGGCCGGTCGCGCGGGGCCGCCATTCATTCCGTTTGACTTGGCGCAAGTTCCGAGCCGCATTCGGCATGCTACAAGCTCCGCGTCGGGTGCTCGGCATCCGCGTCGAAGATGGGGAGCCGACGAAGTGGTCATTGACAATACATTCTACGAGATCGCGGCGCTGATCCTGATCGCGTCAGCCGTTGGGCTGGTCGGCCTTTTTCTGCGTCAGCCTCTCATTGTCGCCTTCATCGCTGTCGGCATCCTCGCCGGGCCGGAAGTGCTCGGCATCGCCCGGTCGACTGAATACATCGCGCTCCTGTCGGAGATCAGCATCGCCGTGCTCCTGTTCCTCGTGGGGCTGAAGCTCGATGTCAGCCTTGTCCGTACGCTTGGCCCGGTCGCGCTGGCCACCGGCCTTGGCCAGGTCGCCTTTACCGCGGTGTTCGGCTTCCTGATCTGTCTGGCGCTCGGCATCGACTGGATGACGGCGATCTATGTCGGCGTGGCGCTGACGTTCTCGAGCACGATCATTATCGTGAAGCTCCTGTCCGACAAGCGGGAGATCGAGTCGCTGCATGGCAAGATCGCGCTGGGGTTCCTGATCGTGCAGGACATCGTGGTGGTGCTGGCGATGGTGACCTTGTCGGCCCTTGGCGTGGGCGTGGCGGAGGGCTCCGGCGCCGGGGACGTGTTGAGCGTGCTGGCAAGCGGGCTGGTCGTCCTGGCTGCCGTGGCGGTGTTCATCCGCTGGGCCGCTACCCCCCTGATGCGGGTGATCTCGCAGTCGCCCGAGCTGATGGTGATCTTCGCCGTGGGCTGGGCCGCGGGATTGGCCGCCGTCGGCGACTGGCTGGGCTTCGGCAAGGAGCTTGGAGGACTTCTCGCCGGCGTGTCGCTCGCATCGACCCCGTTTCGCGACACCATCGGCTCGCGGCTGAGCAGCCTGCGCGATTTCCTCCTGCTGTTCTTCTTCATCGCGCTGGGCGTTTCGATCGATCTGGGGACGTTGGGCGATCAGGTCGGTCCGGCCATCGTGCTGTCGCTCTTCGTATTGATCGGCAACCCGCTGATCGTGCTCGTCATCATGGGCTATATGGGCTACCGCAAGCGCACCTCCTTCCTGGCCGGCCTGACGGTCGCCCAGATCAGTGAGTTCTCCCTGATCTTCATGGCGATGGGGGTGACCATCGGCCATGTGACGGACCAGGCCATGGGGCTCGTCACCCTGGTGGGATTGGTGACCATTGCGTCGTCGACCTACATGATCACCTATTCTCACCAGCTCTACCGTCTGCTGGAGCCTTGGATGCATCCCTTCGAACGGCGGGTGGCGTTCCGCGAGGACGCAGGTCCTGCGCCTGAGGCAGGCGGACACCGATACGACGTGATCCTGTTCGGGCTGGGCCGCTACGGACGGGCGATCGGGGGGCGCCTGGCCGAGCACGGCTACTCAGTGTTCGGGGTGGATTTTGATCCACAAGCGCTGAAGGACTGGCGGCAGGCCGGCTTTGATGGGTGTTTCGGAGATGCGACCGATCCCGAATTTCCAAGCCATCTGCCGCTTCAGAGGGTGCGGGCCGTGATCTCGGCCGTGCCGCAGGGTTCCGGCATGCTCACCGAGGCCGATCCCCGCATGGCGCTCATTCATGGTCTGCGCAGTCAGGGCTTTTCCGGTCCGATCGCGGTCGCCATGCACACGCCGACGGACGCGGAGATCCTAGAAGGCCAGGGAGCCGACATCATGCTCACCCCGTTCGCTGACGCGGCGGATTATGCGGTTTCCGCCGTGGAACACGCGCTGGGGGAGAAGCCCGTCGACCTATGATCAATCCAGGCCGCTTCGAATGCTTCACGCCCGGCCTGACTACTACTTCGTCAAGCCCTCGTGGCGCAGTGATGGTGACCGGTCCAAGATAGCATTTTTGCCTCGGCCGCGCGCTGCGCTACGCCAAAGGCTCCGCGAGCGGCCTCCTGCACCATCACAAGGGACACGGCCGGCTGTACAGAGACTGGTTGGCTGGGGCGCCAGGATTCGAACCTGGGAATGGCGGTACCAAAAACCGCTGCCTTACCACTTGGCTACGCCCCATCGCGCGGGCCGGGAACATAGTGGGGGTTCGGGGGCTTGGCAATGGCGTTTCGATTGGCTGAAACCCGATTTTGCCGCTTGCGGCGCGGCGCCGCGACCGCTATACGAACCGCGCCAGCGCAATCGGAGTGTAGCGCAGCCTGGTAGCGCACCTCGTTCGGGACGAGGGGGTCGCAGGTTCGAATCCTGCCACTCCGACCATTACGCTCCAATCGTTTAGGCCTCCCGCGCCGGCCCGCTTTTCCCCCACCCCGACAGATAGCCCGACAGATGTCGCGGCGTTTCGCGATTCCGTGGCGCGCGCGCTCCTGGTGATCGGGGAGGTGCTGCGTGATCACGCGCCCCGTCGGTTCCCCCTGTAGTTCTGCCGCATCCGCCACGCCGCCCAGATCAGCGCGGCGCGCGTGACGAACTCGTCCCATAGCGCCGCCTTCCGTTCCCGCGAAGGATCGCGTCATCAGACCGATGGGATCAAACACCCAGGTGAGATCAAACATCCGGGTTCATGCGGGCGGGCTGCTCTTGCCGGACCGATAATGTCGAAGAAATGCCGGCTGGATGCAACGAAGGCCCGATGTGGCGCGTTTGACCCACGGAGAGGCTTGGCTGCGAAGCGGTTTGATCAGGGCGAGACCCGGGGGCTTCGACAGCCGCCGATTGACTGCGCAAGGTCCGCTTTTGCCCGGCGTCCGTTGGCACGCAACGACAGGAGACTGGTATGTTCAGAACGAATTTGTTTGCGATGTCCGCACTCGGGCTATGCCTCGCCATCGCCCCCGTGATGGTGGGCGCTCCGTCGGCGCAGCCCCGAGACGAAAAAGACGCCGTGTTCGTGCCGCTTGTCGACGCCTGCGTCTCGGCGCCCACGGTCGAGACCTGCCAGCAAGTCCGCGCCGTCGTCACCAAGTGCGCGAGCGACCTCGACCATGTGCTTTGCTCGGTCCTTTTCGAGGATTCCGAAGATGTATTCGCCGATCCCGCGCTGCTGAAGTCTTCGCAGACGACCCTTTCGGAGGCTGCGGAGGCGATCGCCGCGATGGAGTTTTCCGGCACGCCGCACAGCGACATCGACGACGCCACGCGCGCGGACGCCGAGCGTACTCTGTTGCGCGGCGACGAGAACCTCCAGTCCCATTCCGCGCCGCCGCTCATGGAAAGCGCCGAGCCGTCGCCCGCCGCGAAGGCCGGTGAGACGATCCGGCCCAACCCGACGGGCGCGGATGCGCCAATTCACAGGAGAAATTAAAGGTATACTGCAATGGACTCGCTGGCGGGCGCAGTACGCGGCGATCCCGGTTGCAGCAACGATTCCGAGCGGCGGAAGCCTTCGGATACTTGTTCGGCATGAGAGGGGGGGCGCCGGTTTGATTCACGCCACTCCGACCAATCACTCCTTCGGTTTAAGCGCGATCCGCTCGCCGCCGCCCGCCTGGCCCGGGAATACTCCCGACGGACGGCCCCCGCCATAGGCCGCCCGCCTGTCAGGAGCCTTGACAGCGCGGCTGTTTTCGCGCATCCGCTTCGTGCGCTCGCGCTGTTCTCCCGGCGCGGCGACGTGGCTTGAAGGATTGACGACATGGTCCGCGCGACCGCGTTCAAATCAAAAGCGATGACTACGGCGCGCGTGAAAACGACGCGCTGAGCGCTCTCGTCCCGGAGATCTCTCCCGCCGGGCGGGAGAGCGGCCCGCAGCGACGCTGGCGCGATGCGCCGTCGCCGGGTGAGAGTAGCGGGAGAGCGCTTTTCAGGAGATCATCATCATGGGTTACAAGGTCGCCGTCGTCGGCGCCACGGGCAATGTCGGGCGCGTGTTGCTGGACATCCTTTCCGAGCGCGCCTTTCCGGCCGACGAGGTCGTCGCGCTCGCCTCCCGCCGCAGCCAGGGCAGGGAGATTTCCTTCGGCGACAAGACCCTCAAGACGAAGGCTCTCGACAATTACGATTTCTCCGACATCGACATCTGCCTGATGTCGGCGGGCGGCGACGTCTCGCGTGAATGGGCTCCGCGCATCGCCGCGCAGGGCGCCGTCGTCATCGATAATTCGAGCGCCTGGCGCTACGATCAGGACGTTCCGCTGATCGTGCCGGAGGTCAACGCCGCCGCCGTCGAAGGCTTTTCGAAGAAGAACATCATCGCCAATCCGAACTGCTCCACGGCGCAGCTCGTCGTGGCGCTCAAGCCGCTGCACGATCGCGCCAGGATCAAGCGCGTCGTCGTCTCGACCTATCAGTCGGTCTCCGGCGCCGGCAAGGAAGGCGAGGACGAGCTCGACCGGCAGACCCGCGCGATCTATTCCATGAAGGACGCCGAGACGAAGAAGTTCCCCAAGCGCATCGCCTTCAATCTCATTCCCCAGATCGACGTCTTCATGGAGGACGGCTACACCAAGGAGGAATGGAAGATGATGGTCGAGACGAAGAAGATCCTCGATCCGTCGATCAAGCTGACCGCGACCTGCGTGCGCGTGCCGGTCTTCGTCTCCCATTCGGAGTCGGTCAACATCGAGTTCGAAAAGCCGATCACGGCCGATGAGGCGCGCGCGATCCTGCGCTCCGCGCCGGGCGTGCTGGTGATCGACAAGCATGAGCCCGGCGGCTACGCCACGCCGCACGACGCGACCGGCGAGGACGCGACCTACATCTCCCGCATCCGCGAGGACGCGACGGTGGAGAACGGCATCGCCTTCTGGTGCGTGTCGGACAACCTGCGCAAGGGCGCGGCGCTCAACGCCGTGCAGATCGCCGAAGTGCTGATCAACCGCCGGCTGATCTCGCCCAAGGCGGGCTGAGCGCCCGAAACACGCCGCACTGCCCCCTTCAGGGTAGGGCTGGGGCGGCGCGCTTCGCGCGATCAGACGAATGAAAACGGCCGCCCCGTTCCCGAGGCGGCCGTTTTGATTCCAGCGTCTATCGCAGCGCGGTTACTGCGCGGCGGGGGTCTCGACCTCAACCTCTGCTTCGGCCTCCTCATCGTCGCGCACGACCGCAGCGGCTTCGGGCAGCGGGGCCGGGTTGTCGGAGAGCGAGCGCATGTAGAGGATGATGTCTGCGCGGGTCTGGGGGTTGCGCAGGCCGGCATAGGCCATCGTGGTGCCCGGGAGGTAGGCGCGCGGGTTCTCGAAGAAAGCGTCGAGCTCTTCGAAGCCCCAGACCTCGCCATCAGCGGCGCGGGCGCTCAGGGCTGCGGAATAGCCGAAGCCCGGGTTGTTCGCCTTGCCCTGCTCGACGACGTCCCAGAGGTTCGGGCCGACGCGGTTGTCGCCGCCCTCGTTGAAGCTGTGGCAGGAGGCGCAGGCGCGCGCTGCGCTCTCGCCGCGGTCGAGGCTGGCGCTTGCGAGGCGAATCGGAAGCGGCTCGACTTGCGGGACGTCGGCGACGATCGTCGCGCCGGCCTCGACTTCCGGCAGAACCAGGGAGCCATGGGTCGCGGGGCGCGGCGTGAACATCATCCCGGCGAAGATGCTCAATCCGACGACGAACAGCAACGCGCCAAGCACGGCGCCCATGATCTTGTTGAGCTCGAAAGAGTCCATGCCGCAGCTCCGGTCCGCTCGCACGCGGACGTCATGTTGTGATTCTTGTCGCGACTCTGAGGGAGCCGCGTCGCGGCGGTTGCTTAGCGCCTTTTTGATGGGTTTGACAATCAAAAAGGGATGTCCGGGCAGGGCCTCTCGGTCGCATGCGCGTCCGGCCGTCGCCGCCGGACAGGCGGCTTGAGAAAAATCATGTCGCCGTTCGCTCTCACGCGTTACGCAGCCTGACATGGAAGAGCGCGCCGAAGAGACGCGGCCCCTGATCCGGACGAGCGGGCTGACGAAGGTGTACAATTCCGGCGACCTCGCCGTGCACGCGCTGCGCGGCGTCGATTTCGAGGCGCGCGCCGGCGAGTTCGTGGTCATGCTCGGGCCGTCGGGTTCGGGCAAGTCGACGTTCCTGAATATCGTGGGCGGTCTCGACCGGGCGACTTCGGGCGAGACGATCTTCGCCGGGCGCGACATCGCGACGATGAGCGACAGGGAGTTGACGCTCTACCGGCGCGATCATGTCGGCTTCGTCTTCCAGTTCTACAATCTCGCCCCCAGCCTGACGGCGCGGGAGAACGTCGCCCTCGTGACCGAGATCGCCCACGATCCGATGCGCCCGGAAGAGGCGCTCGAGATCGTCGGACTTGGTCCGCGTATGAATCATTTTCCGGCGCAGCTCTCCGGCGGCGAACAACAGCGGGTCGCGATCGCCCGCGCCATCGCCAAGCGCCCCGAGGTTCTGCTCTGCGATGAGCCCACTGGCGCGCTCGATTCGCGCACGGGAATCCTCGTGCTGGAGGCGCTTGCGCAGGTGAACCGCGACTTCGGCGCGACGACGCTGGTCATCACCCACAACGTCGCCATCGGCGACATCGCCGACCGTGTGGTCACGTTCGGCGACGGCCGCATCGTGGCCGACCGGCGCAACGCCGTCCGCAAGCAGCCGCAGGAGGTCTCCTGGTGAGTCCGATGCGCCGCAAACTCCTGAGAGACCTCCTGCGTCTCTGGCCACAGGCTCTGGCGATCGCCCTCGTCATGGCGGCTGGTGTGGCGACCTTCGTGCTCGCAGTCGGCGCGCACGCCTCGCTGGAGCAGACCCGCTCGGCTTATTACGAACGCCAGCGCTTCGCCGACGTCTTCGCCCGCGTTGTGCGCGCGCCCGATTCGCTGGGGCCCGAGATCGCCGCCATCCCCGGCGTCGCGGCGGTCGAGACACGGATCGCTGCGCTCGCGCTGCTCGATCTGCCGGACATGATCGAGCCGGCGTCGGCGATGATGCTTTCGCTGCCCGATCACGGCGAGGCGCTTCTCAACGTCCCGGTCCTGCGGCAGGGGCGCGCGCCGACGCCCGGCAGCGATCGCGAGGCCATGGTGAGCGAACCCTTCGCCGCCGCCCACGGGTACGGTCTTGGCTCGACCTTCGAGGCCATTCTCGACGGTCGCAAGCGCGAACTCGCCATCGTCGGAATCGCCCTCTCGCCGGAATTCGTCTACACGGTCGGCCCGGGCGACCTGATGCCCGACGATCGCCGCTTCGGAATCGTCTGGATGTCGCGTCGGGCGCTCGCGGGCGCCTTCGACCTGCGCGGCGCCTTCTCGGAGGTCTCCGTGAGGCTGAGGCGCGGCGCCTCCGAGCCAGCCGTGATCGACCGGCTCGACGCCCTGCTCGAACCCTTTGGCGGCGAGGGGGCTTACGGGCGGGACGACCAAGCCTCCCACGCCTTCCTCGACGCCGAACTGATGCAATTGCGGGCGATGAGCCGCATCCTGCCGCCGATCTTTCTGCTCGTTTCGGCGCTCCTCGTGAACATGACGCTGGCGAGGCTCGTCACGCTGGAGCGCGAGCAGATCGGACTGTTGAAGGCGCTGGGCTATTCCGGTTTCGCCATCGGGAGCCACTATGTCGAGTTTGCGGGCCTGATCGCCCTCGTAGGCGTCGCCATCGGAGCGCTCGCCGGGACGTGGCTCGGAATCGGGCTGACGACGCTCTACGGCGATTTCTTCCGCTTTCCGTTCCTACTTTTCCAGAAGGATCCGCAGACTTATCTCGCTGCTGCGGCGGTCACGCTCGTCGCAGCCGGCGTCGGCGCGGCGCGCGCGGCCGCGCAGGTGGCAGCGCTCGCTCCCGCCGTCGCCATGGTCCCGCCGGCGCCGGCGCGATACAAGACCGGACTGTTCGATCGCGCCGTCGCCCTTGCGCAGCTCTCGACGACGGCGGTCATGGCTGCGCGCAGCCTCGTGCGGCGGCCGTTGCGCACCGCCGGCGCCGTTGTCGGGGCGGCGCTCTCGGTCGCAATCCTCGTCGGCTCGCTCTGGACCTTCGGATCCGTCGAATTCATGATCGACGTCACCTTCAACCGCGCCGAGCGGCAGGACGCGACCGTCACCTTCGTGCGCGAGCGGCCTGTGGCGGCGGCGCGCGAGATCGGGCGGCTGCCCGGCGTCATCGCCTTCGAGCCGTATCGCGCGATCCCCGTCAAGCTGCGCAACGGAACGCGCGAGCGCCGCGTGGCGATCATGGGCGTGGTCGAGGGCGCCGAACTCAGCCGCGTCCTCGACGAGCGCCTGGCGCCGATCGATCCGCCGGAGAACGGGCTGGCCGTATCGGCGGCGCTGGCGCGCGCGCTGGACCTGAGGCGCGGGGAGATGGTCGAGGTCGAACTACTCGGAGGTCGTCGCCACACGCAGGTCATGCCGGTGTCGGAAGTCATCGAGGGTTATCTCGGCCTCACGGCCAACATGCGGCTGGAGGCGGCGAACGCGCTGATGGGGGAGGGCGCTCTCGTCAGCGGGGCGCATATCCTTCTCGATCCCGCGCATGATGAGGCTTTCTTCGCGGCGGTGAAGGACATACCCGCCGCGCGGTTCGTCGCGCTCCAGCGCGTCGCGCTCCAGAAATTCCGCGACACGCTCGCTTCGAACATCATCATCATGATCAGCGTCTACGTGGCGCTCGCGGTGATCATCGCCTTCGGGGTGATCTACAACTTCGCCCGCATCTCGCTGTCGGAGCAGGGGCGCGAATTGGCCAGCCTGCGCGTGCTTGGCTTCACGCCGGCGGAGACGTCGGGAATCCTGTTCGTCGAGATCGGCGTCGTCACCGCGCTGGCGCAGCCGCTCGGCTGGGCGCTCGGCTACGGCTTCGCGGCGATGCTGGCGCAGGGTTTCGAGAGCGAATTGTATCGTGTGCCCCTGATCGTGGGGCCCGAAGTCTACGCCTGGGCGAGTCTCGTCGCGATCGGCGCGACGCTCGTCTCGGCTCTGGTGGTGAGGCGGCGCATCGACAGGCTCGACCTGATCGCCGTCCTCAAGACCCGGGAGTGAACGGATGCGGCGTCAGAATGTGAACCGCGCGCTTCTCGCGCTTCTCGTGCTCGGCGGGGCCGGCGCAATCTGGTGGGCTCTGCGGCCCCAGCCTATCGATGTCGACGTCGCCACGGTCGCGGCGGGTCCTTTCGAGGTGCTTGTCGAGGAGGACGGGGTGACCCGCATCCGCGACGTCTACACGGTCTCGGCGCCCGTCGCCGGGGCGTTGCAACGCCCTCCGCGCCGTGTCGGGGACGAGGTGCGCGCCAACGAAACGATCCTCGCCGTGATCGAACCCAGCGCGCCGGGTTTCCTCGACCTGCGCACCGAGCGCGTCAGCGAGGCGGCGCTGGAGGCTGCGCGCGCCGGCGTGAGGCTCGCGGAAGCCCAGCTTCGGCAGGCGGAGGCCGAGCGGGCGTTCGCCGAAGCGGATCTGGCGCGCGCCTTCGAGCTTTCGCGTCGTGAGGCGATCTCCAGCCGCGCGCTCGATCAGGCGCGCCTCGCGGCGCAGACGGCGGCGACCTCCGTGGCGAGCGCAGAGGCTACGCTGGAGGTGCGCCGCAGGGAGCTCGCCAGCGCCGAAGCGACGCTCATCCAGCCGGGCGCTGTGGCGCAGACGGGGGCGAGCTGCTGCATCAACGTGCTTTCTCCCGTCGATGGTCGTGTCCTGCGCGTCCATGTCGATAGCGAGCAGGTGGTGCAGGCCGGGACGTCGCTCATCGAGGTGGGCGATCCGCGCGATCTCGAGGTCGTCGTCGATCTCCTGTCGCGTGACGCGGTGCGAATCACGCCCGGAGCCGAAGCGCGCATCGAGGGGTGGGGCGGCGAGACGGCGCTGGCGGCCCGCGTCGCGCGCGTGGAGCCGACGGCGATCACCCGCGTTTCGGCGCTTGGCATCGAGGAGCAGCGTGTGCGGGCGGTGCTGGCCTTCGAGGGCGACCTCGCGGATGGCGGGAGGCTCGGACACAATTTCAGGGTGGTCGTGCGGATCGTGGCCTGGCGCGCCGACGATGTCGTGGCCGCGCCGGTCGGAGCCCTTTTTCGACAGGGGGACGAATGGGCTGTTTTCGTCGTGGAGGAGGGTCGGGCGGCGCTGCGGCCCATCCGGATCGGCGAAAGGAACAATCGATACGTGCGGGTCGTCGGCGGACTGTCCGCGGGCGAGCGCATCGTTTTGCATCCGGGAGACGCGATCATCGACGGCGCGGCCGTCGCGGAGCGCGAGGGCGCTCTGTGAATTTGGCTTGACTAATTCCTCGAGGGAGTGCGTGTCGATCTCGGAATGCGTGGGAATTCACGCTTGTTCAACCGCTGTTTCACGCGCCGGGTCGTCGGAACCTTGCTTGACAACAATTGGGGAAGGGTGTCTTGACTCGATGGTTCCATTCGGGGAATGAGGTGTCGAATTTTCGACATGCTAAGAATCCATGCGGGGTATGCGGTCAACCTTTTTGAGCATGACGTAGCTGAATGCATCGGTTTAGGTCGATCGTCACTGCCGACGCCAAGAATAATTTAAAGAAGCGAGTGAATTATGCAAAATCGGGAAAAGATGGCTCTCTTTATCGATGGGGCCAATCTGTATGCGACGACCAGGGCGCTTGGGTTCGATATCGATTACAAAGTACTTCTCAAGGAATTTCAAGGGCGCGGAAATTTGTTGCGAGCATTCTATTATACGGCCCTCGTCGAAGATCAGGAATATTCGTCCATCCGCCCCTTGATCGACTGGCTGGACTATAACGGTTACCGTGTCGTGACCAAGCCCACGAAGGAATTCGTTGACTCCTCCGGTCGCCGCAAGGTGAAGGGCAACATGGATATCGAGCTGACGATCGACGCGTTCGAGCTCGCCCCGTATGTCGACCACATCATACTTTTTTCCGGCGACGGAGACTTCAGGTCGCTCGTCGAGGCGTTGCAGCGTCGTGGCGTTCGCGTGACTGTCGTATCGACCATTTCGACGCAGCCGCCGATGGTCGCAGACGAATTGCGCCGCCAGGCGGATGAATTCATCGACATCGCCTCGCTGGAAAAGCGCATCGGACGTGATCCGTCGGATCGCGCCTCGCGCCCGCAATTCGACGGTGATCGAAGCCCGCGTCCCGGGCCGGCGCTTGAGCGCCGCTACGGCATCCGGCAGGGCGCGGCGGGCGAAGACGAAATCGACGAGTGAGATAGGCGAGGCCGCCCGCCCTCAGCCCTTTTCGCGCATGATCCGCGCCTTGTCGCGGTTCCAGGTGCGCTGTTTGTCGGCCTCGCGCTTGTCGTGCAGTTTCTTGCCCCGTCCGAGTCCGAGCTCGACCTTCGCGCGGCCCCGCTCGTTGAAATAGATCTTGAGCGGCACGACGGTGAACCCCTCGCGCTGCGTCGCGCCGATCAGCTTGTCGATCTCGCGGCGATGCATGATCAGCTTGCGCGGCCGCTTGGGCTCGTGGTTGAAGCGGTTCGCCTGAAGGTATTCCGGGATATAGGAATTGAAGAGAAAGAGCTCCTCGCCCGACGGGCCGGCGTAGGATTCGCCGATCGTTGCCTTGCCCGTGCGTAGGCTCTTCACCTCCGTGCCGGTCAGCGCGATGCCGGCCTCGTAGGTGTCCACGATCTCGTAATGGAACCGGGCCTTGCGGTTGTCCGCCACGACCCGATGGGCGTTGGTGCTTCCCTTTGCCATGATCCTCAGCCGAGATTGATCCCGGCATGCGCCAGCGCGGCGCGCACCGCCTGTTTCGTCGCCTCGGACACTGGCACCATCGGCAGGCGGACCTCGTCGCTCATCCGGCCCTGCGCCGCCAGCGCATACTTCACCGGCGACGGGTTGGTCTCGACGAAGAGCGCCGTGTGCAGCGGCATAAGCCGGTCCTGGAGGGCGAGCGCCGTCGCGAAATCGCCCGCCAGACACGCCCTCTGGAAGTCGGCGCAAATGCGCGGCGCGGCGTTCGCCGTCACCGAGATGCAGCCGTGCCCGCCATGCGCCATGAAGCCGAGCGCGGTGGCGTCCTCGCCGGAAAGCTGGATGAAGTCCGGCCCCATCGCCTGGCGCTGCTGGCTCGCGCGCGCCATGTTGGCGGTCGCGTCCTTGACGCCGGCGATGTTCTTCAACTCGTAGAGACGCGCCATCGTCTCGACCGACATGTCGATCACCGAGCGGCCGGGGATGTTGTAGATGATGATCGGCACGCCGATCGCTTCGTTGATCGCCTTGAAATGCGCGTAGAGGCCGTCCTGGGTCGGCTTGTTGTAATAGGGCGTGACGACGAGCACCGCGTCCGCGCCGACCTTCTCGGCGTGGCGGGCGAAGTCGATCGCCTCGCTCGTCGAATTCGAGCCGGCCCCCGCGATCACGGGGACGCGTCCCTTCGCCTCGGCGACCACGATCTCGACGACGCTCTTGTGCTCGTCATGGCTGAGCGTCGGGCTCTCGCCGGTCGTGCCGACCGGGACGAGACCGCTGGAGCCGTTCTCGATCTGCCAGTCCACCAGCGCGCGCAACGCGTCCTCGTCGAGCGCGCCGTCGCGGAACGGCGTGACGAGCGCAGGGATCGAGCCCGAAAAACGGGGAGCGGTGGTCATCTGCGGCCTCCTGGACCGGTCACGGCTAATCTTCGTTGCGCGGCCAGCGGCTCTTGGCGGCGGACGCGTTCGTTCCCTCACATAGCCCTTGGCGCGGTCCGGCGCAAACCCCATCATCGCGACGCGGTGCGGCGTCGCGGAAGACCGATTCGCCATATTTCGACCGTCGGACCGCACTAGCTCTGCGCAATGGGACGCTCTCGCCGGTCGGGAGCCGCCACCGGAGAAGACGACGCGAAGATGATGGAGGGCAAAGGCGCGCTGCGCGGCGGAATCGCGCATGGAAGACGCGAGCACGTCGTCGCTTTCGTCGGCGCGCTCGCGCTCGCGCTTGTCGTGGCCGCGCCCATTGCGCGCGGTGAAGTGATCTACGGGCCGCCCAGCTTCGAGGACGTCCATCCCGGCGTCGACCGCGCGGCGTTCACCGAGGCGTTGGCCCGCTATCGCGCCGGCGCGATGGCCGAAGGCGACGCGGCGCGCGAAGGCGTGAACGACGAAGCTGCGCGCATTCTGCTCGAATGGACCGGACTTCGCGCCGGCGGGGCGGCCGCCTTCGGCCGCGTTGCGTCGTTCATGCGCGACTACCCCGACTGGCCGGGACGATCGCTCCTGCGGCTGCGCGCCGAGCAGGCGCTCGTCCGCGAGGCCGGCATTCCCGACGCCACCATCCTCGCATTCTTCGCCGCCGAGAAGCCGCGCAAGGGCGCCGGCGCGCTTGCGCTCGCCGGCGCCCTTGCGCGCGAGGGCAATGAGGCGGCTGCGCGCGATCTCACGCGCGACCTATGGCTTAACGGCTCGCTTTCCGAAACGCTTGAGGCGCGCGTTCTCGCCGCCTATCCGGGCCTTCTAAGCAGCGCCGACCATCGCCGGCGCATGGAGCGTCTCGCGTTCGAACAGGACTGGGCGGGCGCGCGCCGTGCGGCGCAGCTGGCGGGCGAGGGCTACGAGACGCTCGTCGCCGCCCGCCGCGCGCTCGGCGGACCTCCGGCCGGGCTGCAACGGGCGCTCGACGCCGTGCCGGAGCGGTTGCGTTCCGATTCCTCTTATCTCTACACGCTGGCGCGCCGCGCGCGCCTTGCGAATGAAACACTGGAGGCGGCCGCGATCATCCGGCGCGCCCCCCGCGCGCTCTCGATCATCGCCGACGGTGACGCGTGGTGGACGGAGCGCCGCATCGTCGCGCGCAATGTTCTCGAACTCGGCGACGCGGAACTCGCCTACGAGCTCGTTTCCGGCCATGCGGCGCAATCGCCGGCGGAGGTCATCGACGCGGAATTCCACGCCGGCTGGATCGCCCTGCGCGATCTCGGCGATCCGGAGAAGGCGCTCGCCCATTTCGAGCGCGCCGGCGCGCCGGCGACGACGCCGATCTCGCTCTCGCGCGCGGCCTTCTGGCGCGCGCGGGCGCACGAAGCCGCCGGGCGCGAGGCGGAGGCGCTCGCGGCCTTCGAGGAGGCCGGCGCCCACGCGACGACCTATTACGGCCAACTCGCGCTGCAGCGGCTCGGCCGCGAGATCGCCCTGCGCCCGCTCCCCGAAGCCGGCCCTGATTTGATCGCCCGTCGCGACGCCGCCCCGCTCGGCCGTGCGATCAGGCTCCTGCACCATGCAGGCGCGGGCGATCTCGCGATCGCGCTCCTGGGCGATCTCGGGCGCACGAACGACGATGCGGCCCTCATCCGCGCCTATGGCGATCTCGCGGAGGAGCTCGGCGATGCGCGCGGCGCGCTCGCGCTCGCACGCTCGGCGCTGTTGCGCGGCCTGCCGCTTGACGCCCAGGCCTATCCACTCGGCGCAGTGCCCGATTATCCCGCCCTCGGGTCGGGGGTGGAGCGAGCGCTCGTCTACGCCATCGCCCGGCAGGAGAGCGCCTTCGACCCCAACGCCGTCTCGCCCGCCGGCGCGCGGGGCCTGATGCAGTTCATGCCGGCCACCGCCCGGCGCACGGCGGAACGGCACGGGGTGCCCTATGCGGAAAGCCGGTTGCTCGGCGATCCGCTCTATTCCGCGAAGCTCGGGGCGGCGCATCTGGGCGATCTCATGGACGATTGGGGCGGTTCCGCCGCGCTCGCCTTCGCCGCCTACAACGCCGGCCCAGGTCACGTGAGGCGCTGGATCGAGCGGTTCGGCGATCCGCGCTCGGACGAGGTCGACATGATCGACTGGGTCGAGAAAATCCCGTTCCCCGAGACGCGCTCCTACGTGCAGCGGGTGATGGAGAATCTCGTCGTCTACCGCCACAGGCTGGGCGCGGGCGCGAACCTCGCCATCGAGGCCGATCTGCGCGGCGGGCGGATCCTGCGCTGAGCGATCAGGCTGGCGCGCCGATCGCATCGCAGCGATAGCCGGCGTAATCGCCCTGCGCCAGACGCTCCGCGAGAGCCGGCAGCACGGCCTCCATCTCCTCGCGCAAGGTCCAGGGCGGGTTGACGACGATCAGTCCCGAGCCGACGAGGCGTCCGGAGCCGTCGGGCCGCGCGATCGTCGTCTCTATGCGCAAGGCCGGGCGCGGCAGGTCGCCGAGCGGCGCGAAGGCGCGCTCGATCGCGCGCGCGTCCTTGATCGGATACCAGGTTGCGTAAATCCCCGTCGGCCATTTGGCGACGGCGGCCCTGAGTTCGGCCACGACCCGTTCGAGTTCGTCGGGAACCTCATAGGGCGGATCGATCAGGACGAGCCCGCGCTTCTCCCTCGGCGGGATCATCGCGCGCAAGGCCTGCCATGCGTCGAGCCGCAGCGCCTTCAGATTGGCGACCTCGTTGTAGCGCTCGGCGAGAACGGCGTAGTCGTCCGGATGCAGCTCCACGAAAACGCCCCGGTCGATCGGGCGCAGCATCTCGCGAAGGATCGCGGGAGAGCCGGGATAGGCCATATCCCCGTGGCGTTCCCGAACCTCCGCCAGCACCGCGCGATAGGCCGCCAGCACGGCCTCGGCTTCCGGCGCGAAGGGCGCGTCGAGCCGCGCGATCCCGTCGCGCCACTCGCCCGTGCGGGCGGCCTCGCTTGCGCAAAGATCGTAAAGGCCGATCCCGGCATGGGTGTCGATCGCGCGAAACGGCGTCTCCTTGCGCAGAAGATGCGCGACGATGCGCGTCAACACGAGATGCTTCATCACGTCGGCGAAGTTGCCGGCGTGGAAGGCGTGGCGGTAATTCATCTTGCCTCGCTCAGGGCCGCTTCATCCGGCAATCGGGCGCGGCGTGCAGGTGTCGCTCGACGCCCGAGACGCAATATTGGACGCCCCAGCCGAGCCCGATCGGGCCCATCCCGTCGAGGATCACGTAATCGACGCGCCTGCGCTGGGTTCGGCCGTGGCCGTCCAGATGGGCCGACGCCGTGCAGAAGCGGCGCGGAATATAAGACGCGCCCCAGGGCCGCAAGGCGACCTCGCGGATCTTCTCGTAGCCCGAAATGTGCAACGGAGACTTCCAGAAACCGCCCTCGCGACGCGTGAAGCGCGCTGCGATCTCGGCGAGCACCCGCGCATCGTCGCAGGCCGGAACGGCGCCGCGCCAGCCGATCTCGCGCTGTTCCGCAGGCGGGGCGAGGCGACTTTGCGCCGAAGCGGCGAGCGGCGCCGCGCATGCCGCAGCGACGGCGAGGACGAGCATTCGGCGTCGCATCGCGACTTCCTTCCTCGGCAAGGGACCGCGTGACCATCCGTCAGCGCTGCGCCGCCGTCAAGAAAGGAGCGCGCGCCCGGGGTCCCTCGCAGCAAGGCGCGCCGCCGATATCGGCGACACGCCGC
>REDO01000001.1 GCA_007693435.1 Salinarimonadaceae bacterium
TCGGTCTGGCCATCGGGGCGTAGCGCAGCCTGGTAGCGCATCTGCTTTGGGAGCATGCGGCCTCATGTGGCGTTATCCCTTAGCCTTCAACCGTTTGCGCGTTTTCGTTTTTGCTTGGTCGGGGATTTGGTCGGGACTTTTGGTCGCCGGCGCCGCGACGGCCGCCGCTTCCATCGCGTCCCTGATGTCGTCGTCGAGCACGTGGGCGTATTTCGTCGTCGTCGAGATATCGGCGTGGCGAAGCATCTTCTGGACGATCTTCAGGTTCCCCGATTTGCGCAGCACGCGCGTCGCCGCAGTGTGGCGGTTGTCGTGGAATCGGTAACCGTCGATCGCGCCCTTCACGTCGCGCCGGAATGCGCTTTTCAGGCCCTCATAGGTGATCGGATAGCGCTGCCCCTTGAGGCGGCTGTCCCGGGCCCGTTCGGCGACGTAGGTGAACACGAATTCCGGATCATGGCCCTGGAGCGGCCACAGGAGTTCGCGCAGCGCCGGCGGCATCGGGATCGGGGCGTGCTTGTCGCCCTTGCCGAGGATCCAGACCTGCCGAGATCCCCAATCGACGTCGCGCCACCGCAGGGTCACGCATTCGTTGAGGCGGCACCCCGTCATGACCGCGAAGCGCACGATGGGGTGATAGTCCTCGCGCAGCACCTCGAACATCTTCGCCTCTTCGTCAGGGCGCAGCTCGCGCACCCGCTCCTGCGGCTCCTTGAGAAGATGGCGCTTCCAGTCCACCTGTCCGACCGGCTCCTGCCAGACGTCGCGCGCTCTACGCATGATCCTGCGGAGCGGCTCGGTGACGGTGCGGTTCACGGTGGAAGGCTTGACGAGTTCCTTACCGCGTACCTTTTCGCCGCGGCGCGATGCGACGAGCCGGGACACGAGGAGATTGTCGATATCGACGAGCTTGGTGGTCATCCCGATCTCGCGTTGTAGCCAGGCGAGGGACCATTCGATGTCGGCGACGCTCTTGGCGTGCTGGCCCACCTCCTGCCAGTAGCGGCTCGAGGCGACGCCGAAGGTCATAGGCTCACGGCCTAGCCGCGTCGCCGCCTTGATTTTTGCGAGGGCTTCTTCCCTGCGGTCCTTTTCGAAGAGGTCGGCGTCGCGTTTGTTCGCGCAGCCCGTCGACCCGTGAAATCGATGACCTCGCAGCTGGAAATCGTAGAGGTAGAACGGCCGGCCCGCTGGTCTGTAAGTCGACATTCCGTCCTCCTCTGCGCTTCCACGAAAGCGTCGATGTCGGCGGGGTCGAACATCCGCCGCTGCCGCTTGACGCCGCGCCCGACGAGAATGTAGCGCAGGGCGCCGTCGCGGACGTGGTCGCGTAGAGTGCGCTCACAAACGCCGATCATGCTGGCCGCCTCGTGCATTGTCAGCAAAATGCGCGCGATGTCACTCATCGGCGACCTCCTCGCAGATTGGGCCGTTGGCGAGTTCGAGCAGCGCGTCGGCATGGCATGGCGCGCCGGGCGCGCACCAGCAGGCGAGGATTTTGCCGCGCAGATCGCGCGGGGCGTCGGCGATGATGCGGCCTATATAGCTCTCGGGGTGGGCGTTCGGGCTGAGCAATGTCCCGTGCAAAACGCGTCCGAGTACAGCCGAGCGGAACCTGCTCGCGGCTGCCGCCGCCGAGGGCGCATGCGCCTCCCCGACGCGCCACGGGTTGCCCCAGCGCGTCGGCCTCGCGACGACGACGGCCGGGAGGCCGTTGAGCGCGCGCGACGCGGCTTGCAGTTCGAAGCCGCGCCGGCGGCTCAGCTGGATGCGGACGGGGCGCGTCATCGGGGCCGCCTTGCGATAGCTGCGCGGAGGCGGCGCGCGATGTCTGGCGTCGCCTCGACGAGGATGATCAGCGTGACGAAAAACAGCGTGTTCCCGACAAAGAAGACGCACAGCCCGATCGGGTCGAACATCAGCCACAGGAGCCAGTGAATTGCCTCAGCCATCGCGCGGCCCTCCCCGGCTGTCGAATCGGTCGAGGACGACGAGGAGCGCGATGACCACGGCCGAGACGGCGGCGGCGAGCGGGAGGGGCCAGAGCAGGATGAGCGCCCAGACCGTCCAGTCGCCGAAATCGAGGGGCCATCCGGTCCAGAGGGCGGCGGCGGCGAGGCCGAAAAACACGTAGAGGGCGGCGGTGGCGAAAAACTGCATGTCAATATCCCTAGTTGAAAGCAAACCCGAGACGATATGCGGTGTTGTGCAGAATGGACGCAAGCTGAGTCGACACTCCGTAGCGCTCGCAGGCGGCGGTGAGGCTCATGGCCTGCTCCTCGCCGCGCTCGGACGCTGCTTTCCAGTCGAAAAACATCTCGACAAGGTCGTGCAGGTCCATTCCGGCGACGCCGTCGGAGTAGTGCTCGGGATGGTGCGCGTTGTGCGCGTGGTGGTGCGCGATCATGGGGCCGAGCAGCGCGGTGCGGCGCTTGTATTCGGGCGTGCCGTAGGCCGCCTGACCCTCGCGCTCGATGAGGCCCTGCATCTCGTCGAGCGGG
>REDO01000097.1 GCA_007693435.1 Salinarimonadaceae bacterium
GAAAATACGACGACGCGGGAAGCGTCGTCCAGCCCGTCAGCGCGAGTAGAACTCGATGACGAGGTTCGGCTCCATCTGGACCGCGTAGGGCACTTCCGACAGGGTCGGGACGCGCACGAACTTGGCGACCATCTTGGTATGGTCGGCCTCGACATATTCGGGAACGTCGCGCTCCGCGAGCTGAACGGCTTCGAGCACGATCACGAGCTGCTTGGAGGATTCACGGACCTCGATCACGTCGCCGGGCTTCACGAGGTAGCTCGGGATGTTGACGCGGCGGCCGTTGACCGTGACGTGGCCGTGATTGACGAACTGACGCGCGGCGAACGGGGTCGGCGCGAACTTGGCGCGGTAGACCACGGCGTCGAGACGGCGCTCGAGCAGGCCGACAAGGTTCTCGCCGGAATCGCCGCGCAGGCGGATCGCCTCGGCGTAGTAGCGGCGGAACTGCTTCTCGGTGATGTTGGCGTAGTAGCCCTTGAGCTTCTGCTTGGCGCGCAGCTGCGTGCCGAAGTCGGAAGGCTTGCCCTTGCGGCGCTGGCCATGCTGGCCGGGGCCGTATTCGCGGCGATTGACGGGGCTTTTGGGGCGGCCCCAGATGTTCTCGCCCATGCGGCGATCGATCTTGTACTTCGCCTGAATGCGCTTCGACATGTTTCGCGTATCCTCTTGGTAGACGCGTGGTGAGGAACGCGCCCTCCTCTTTCCCTCTCGGGAACGACAGGCCGGCTTGCGCCGATCCGCGGGTGCGTGAAAACGCGACGCGGGCCGTCTCCGACCCGCGCCACGTGGTGGTTGCTACGCGCAAGCGGTGGATTTGTCAACGCGGGTGGAAGGCGTTCGCCTCAGCGCGGCCCGGTGATGCGCTCGAAGCGCCAGGCGATCGCGCTTTCCTTGCCCGGATCGAAGGTGAGCACGATCTGCACGGTCTTGCGGGCGCCGTCCGTGGCGGCGAGGAAGATGCTCTCCTCGATCTCCAGAGCGCGCGCCTGTGCGGAGAACTGCCAGGTCTCGCCGTCGGGCAGGACGAGCATCGCGACGCGTCCTCCTTGAGCAAGACTCGCGCGCACGCCCGGATGCAGGTGAAAGCGCAGTTCACCGCGCGTCGCCTCGTCGCCCCTGTCGCTCTCCGCCGCCAGCCTGTCCTCACCGTCGAGCGCGTCGCCGTTGGCGGATAATGTGAGGCGGCGCTCGTGCAGGAGCCCGAAACGCGCCGCGTAACCGTCATGCTCGGCGACGAGCCGCAGCGGCTCGGGCCGCTCGACGCGCGTGCGCTCCACGCCGCGCAGGACGATAGGCCCGAGGCGGCGGCGAAGCCAGCGTGCGGCCAGGCGCAATGCGCCCCACCCTCCTTCGACCAGGAACTCGGCGCTGGAGGCGTCTTCGATGACGAGCGCCGAATGGGCGGCGGTGGCGCGCACCAGTTGCGCGACGGGATCGGCGGGACTGCGGGGCGCGCCGCAATTGACCACGAGGCGCTGGCCGCGAATGGTGAATTCAAAGGAGAGCGCTCCGGCGCCGGCCTCGGCTGAAAAGCGCGGAGCCGGCGTCGCGCCGACATCGACGATCGCAAGCGCGCCCTTCGCTTCGAGCCGCTCGTAGCCGGACACGAGTCCCCGTTGCAGCGGGCTCGCGCGCGCCTCGTCATAGAACAGAAGCGTCGTCAGATGGTCGACGGGCGTCGAGCCCATGCCGTTGAACAGGGCGAGGGTGCCGTCGCCGTGGCGCAGGAGCCGGAGCATCGGCGGGATGCGGTCGATGGCCTGCAACAGCGCCTTGGGCGGTTCGACGCCGCGGGCGAGATAGACCTGCTTGAGCGGCAGGAGGTCGAGCAGCAGTTCGAGGACGAGCTTCGGGTTGCGCCCCACATGGCCGCCGTCGGGCAGAATCTGCAGATCAAGCTCGCGCGCCAGTGCGCGCGTCGCGCGCCGCGCCAATCCCTCGAAGCCTTCTATGCTGAGGCCGGCATAGGTCGCCGCGACAGCAGCGAAGAGGCGCGTCTGCGGCTTGGGGTGGTCGTTCATCGCCAGCGACAGGACCCGGATGTCGCGCCCGAGCGCCCGCATGACCTTGTGATAAAAGACATGATCCGCCCGCTCCAGGATCAGCGGCGACTGGGAGAGAAACGACATGGCGCGCCTTGCGCAGACCACGGCGCGGCGCGCGGCCGGAGGGGACTGCATCCGCAGGAATTCGCCGACGAGGGCGCGGGCGTTGGCGCGCGCGAGCGCCGTATCGGCGGCGCGCAGGTGCCGCAGCCACCCGAAGCCGTAGAGTATCTCGGCCCAGACGTCCGACGGCGGATTGACCGCGAAAGGAGAGCGCCCGCCGGTCGCGACCGCACGTCCGCCGAAAACGAAATATCCGGCATAGATGTCGCTGGCGATGGTCGCCTCGGAGGTCCGCATGTCCGGGGGAACGATGAGAAGTCGCTCGGGAACCCGCATAGCGCCCGGTCGCAACGCCCACAGGCGCCGCGTCAGGACGCGCGCTAGCGCTCCCGCCTCGCGCGCAGCGAGCGCATAGACGCGCCGTCGATCGGACCCCGAACTCAACTCGATCCCCCAGCGGGTTATCTCTTTAGAATAACCAAGAACCTTTCTATGCTTAACGGAGAGTTGAGCCCTCGTCTGCGATTTTATGCTTTCCGTTTTCGGAAACGCGCGGCGAAGAACCCGTCAAGCCCTTCCACCATCGCCTCGCCGCCGAGATGCGGCAGGCTGCGGAAGTCGCCCTCCGGCGTGACGCATGCGGTCAGCCCGCCGATTTCCACGTCCGTGACGGGAAGGCGCTCCATCTCGGGGCGACGCGCGAGAAACGCCCGCGCCTGCCGCTCTCCTTCGGCCTGTTCCAGCGAGCAGGTGCAGAAGACGAGCCGCCCGCCGGGCGCGAGCATGTCGGCGGCCTTGTCGAGGAGCTTCGTCTGAAGCGCCGCGAGTTTCCCGACGTCTTCGCGCGTCTTCGTCCAGGCGACATCCGGGCGCCGGCGCAGCGTGCCGGTGGCCGAACAGGGCGCGTCGAGCAGGATGGCGTCGAAGCTCTCCTCATCCTCCATCGCCAGCACGTCCATGGCCCGGATCTCGGCGGAGAGGCCGAGCCGTTCGATATTCTCGACGACTCGCGCGAGGCGCTTCGCCGTGCGGTCGACGGCGACGACGTTCGCGCCGGCTGCGGCCAGCTGGGCCGTCTTGCCGCCCGGCGCCGCGCACAGATCGGCGACGCGCTCGCCGGGACGCACGGCGAGCAGGCGGGCGGGGATCGCGGCGGCCGCGTCCTGCACCCACCACGCGCCCTCGTCGTAGCCGGGAAGCGCAACGACCTCGGTGCGATCGGCCAGACGCAGGCTCCCCGTCGGCAAGAGGCGCGCGCCAAGGCGCTCCGCCCAGGCCGCGGCGTCGCCGCGCACGCTCAGATCGAGCGGGGCTTCGCGGCGATGAATTTGCGCCATGGCGATTACGGCCTCGCGCCCATAGGCCTCGATCCAGCCCGTCGCCAACCAATCGGGGACGTCCGCGAGCGGGTCGGATTCCGCGAGAACCGCCTCGCGCTCGCGGACGATGCGGCGCAGGACGGCGTTGACGAGCCCGGCGTAGCGCTGCGTCGCGCGCTCCTCGCGGGCGAGATCGACGCTCGTGGCCACCGCCGCATGGTCGGGAATGTCGAGGAAGAGCACCTGCGCCGCCCCCACGAGCAGCAGCGTGAACAGCCGCTCGTCATGCATGGGCTTGGCGAGTCGCGCGGAAATCGCCGCGCGGATCGTGCCCCGCCGGCGCAAGGCGGCGAGGCAGATGGCGCGGGCGAGACCGACGTCGCGCGCCGACAGGCCGCCCTCGCCGGCGCCGTCGTCGAAGGCGTCGTCGAGAGGCCGGCGCGTGCGGCCGATCTCGTCGAGGACGCGCAACGCGAGACGACGGGGGCCGAGCCCTTCGGCGGGAGGCGTCGGATCGGAGGCCGCGCGCGGCCGGCCGCCGGGTCCGGATCTGCGGTTCTTGCGGTTTGTCATGACGGGGCCTCGCGCACGGCCTGAAGAATGCGCCGCGCGTTCCCTTTAGCGGAGACGCGCGCGGAAGGCGACGCCCCCCGGATTTTCGCCGGAAGTCCGGCCCGGGTGCGCTTGACTAACCCCCGGCCCCGCACTACTCACCACCGACGCGCGGCGCGCGTGAGGCCTCGTGGCGGAGTGGTTACGCAGAGGACTGCAAATCCTTGCACCCCGGTTCGATTCCGGGCGAGGCCTCCAAAAATCCATCAATTCGCGACTCTCGATCGTCTCAATACGAGGACGCCGCTTCCTTCGTGAAGTCGTGCGCCTCACTGCCCTCGATCGCGGGCGTGAAGATGCTCAGGCAGACGGATTCTTCCCTGATGACCATGCGGTGAGCGTCGTGCCTGTTCATGACGAAGGCCGTGCCCTCCCCGTTCCCGGTGCGGATCCGGTGACTTCCGCCGCGCCACACATACTCGCCAGCGCCTTGAATGTAGTAACAGGTCTCCAGGTGATTGCGGTATTGCAGCGACGAATCCCTGTCCGCGTGGCCGATCGTGACGCAGAACGCGAAACCCAGACCATCGCGCCTGACGAGCAGGCGTTTGGAATACCCGGCCCCCCAATAGACGTCCCGCTCCGTGCCTTCGATCTCGGCGAGCGAGCGTTCGACGAAAACGCCTTGTTCGTCGGCGACGCCGTATACGGAGCAGATCTTCAGGCGTTCTCGGGCCGCGATCGTGCAAGCGCGCGCGTCGCCGGCCGCGATCAGCTTCCCGGGGAACAGGACGACGCGACGCCCCGCGATCGTGGCGACGGCGCGCCCCGCGACGCAGTAATGCGCCTGCGCCGTCATTCCGGCGGGCGCGGCGGCGTTATCCCGCTCGCCCGCCTCGATCGTGGTGTCGAAGAGAAGATGGCCCATCCGATCCTCGGGGGATACGAGGCGTCGGGAGCGATGCGACGCGAAGATATCGGCCCGCGGGGCGGACGAATACTGTCTGACGATCATCGCGAGCCCTCCAGACGACGGATTTCTCCGTCGATTTCGTGAAGCGCGGCTCGGGAGCCGCCAGGCTCCTGCGAATATAAACGCCGGCGTCGAATACGTCTATAGGTTGCATATGTTGCCAAATGTACGCAAATGTATATGCACGGAAGCGTCCGCCAGAGCGCGGCCGGTCTTCGCGCCGTGGCTGCGAGGCCAGCGTTAACCCACAATTAGGGTTAATGAATTACTCCCATTCAATCGGCCGGATTTTCCGCGCGTAGAATGGAGGGAGCGATCATGACGAAGCTCGCCACGGGACGGACCCGCTCTCCGCGCGGCCGCGCGCTCGCTGTCTGCGCGGTCGCGCTGATGGCTTTCGGGCTCGCGGGCTGCCTGGGGCGCTCCCCTCAGACGACGGGTTCGATCGACCCGCGCGCCTCCGCCACGATGAGCGAAGACGCGTTGCGCGCGCACGCCCAGAGCCTCGCCGAGCGCAACGCCCGCGATCCCAACGACGCGCGCGTCGCCGTCGCCTACGCCTCGGTCCTGCGCCGGCTGGACCAGCGCGCCCAGGCCGTCGCCGTGCTCCAGACCGCCGCGATCCGCAACGGGAACGACATGGAATTGATGGGCGCCTACGGGCGCGCGCTCTCGGATGTCGGCAGGCTCGAGGAAGCGGAGGCCGTGCTGGCGCGCGCCCATCTGCCCGAACGTCCCGACTGGCGCATTCTCTCCGCGCAGGGCACCGTCGCCGACCAGCGCGGCGACCACGCCCGCGCGCAAGGGTTCTACGAGGCGGCGCTTCGCATCCAGCCGGACGAACCGAGCGTCATGTCCAATCTCGGCCTGTCGCTGGCGCTCACGAACCGCCTGACCGAGGCCGAGGCGACCCTCGCCAAGGCCGCGGCCGATCCGCGCGCGGACCAGCGCGTGCGCCAGAACCTCGCCCTCGTCTACGGCCTGCAGGGCAAGTTCAAGGAAGCCGAGACCACCCTCGCCCGCGACCTCACCCCGACCGAGGTCGCCTCCTCGATGGATTCGATCCGCGCCATGGTGAGCCAGCAGAATTCCTGGAACGCGATCCGCCAGGCCGACGCAAGCGAACAGGCGCCGACGCGGCGGAATTGAGGGGGGGGGCGGTCACTCGATCGCTTCGAGCCCCTTGCGCTCCAGAATCGACAGGAGCCGCAGCGCGGGTCCGCCCGGCCGCTTCACGCCCCGCTCCCAGTCCGAGACGAGATTCTTGCTGACGTTCAGGTAGCGGGCGAAGACCGGCTGGGACATATGCTCGCGCTCGCGAAGCGCGCGGATCTCCTGCGGCTCCATCGGCCGCGTCGGCGTCAGACAGGCCTCGTCGAACTCCCGCATCGTGCGCCGGTCGATCGCCCCGACGTCGTGGAGCCCCTCCATCATCTCGTGCACGGCGGCGAAGGCCTCGCTCTTGTACTTCTTCATTCTTCCTTCTCCTCGCCATCGCGCAGCTCGAAAAAATGTCCGGAAGCCGCCAACGCGGCCATCTCTTCAAAGGACAATCCGAGCACGTATTGGGCAGCATTCCGAAATGCGCGGAGCTCGTCTCGATCGATGTTGTCTCGTTTGCTCTTGGGATAGCCGTAAACGAACACGGCCAGCCCTCGCGCGCGGAAGATGATGATCGTCCGGTAGCCGCCCGACTTGCCCTCTCCGGGACGCGCCAGCCTCTGCTTGATCACTCCACCGCCGAGATCGGCGTCGACGAGGCCGTTCTCCGCTCTCTTGACCGCATCGAGCAGCACGGAAGCGCCAATCCGCTCCTTACGCGCGAACCGCTCGAACCACGCGTTCGCAAATACCCGCATCAAACTTCCTGCAATAAATTAAATATCACACTAAGCGTTACATCACAATCTGTGACCCCGCAAGCCTGACGCAAGCCGCGCCGCCTAGGGTCTCTCCCGTCGATCAACCGGGAGCGGACCTTGGACGCGATCCATCTCTTCAGCCTCGCCTCGCGCAAGTCGGAATGGCTCTCCATCCGGCAGGCGACGATCGCCCAGAACGTGTCGCATGTCGACACGCCGGGCTTTCGCGCCAAGGACGTGCAGCCCTTCGCGGACGTGCTCGACCGCACGCGGCTCTCGATGCGCGCGACCCACGCCGCGCATCTGGAGCTCGACGGCAAGCCGCGCCGCACCGATGTCGGCCGCGCCGATTCCTGGGCGGTCACGCATTCGGGCAATTCGGTCAGCGTCGAGCAGGAGCTGATCAAGGCCGGCGAGGTCGCGCGCGACCATTCGCTCGCGACGAGCGTCGTGAAGTCCTTCCACCGCATGATCCTGATGAGCGTGAAGGGATAAGCCGATGTTCGATCCTCTCTCAGCCACCATGCGCATCGCCGGCGCGGGCCTGCAGGCCCAGTCGAAGCGCCTCCAGATCGTCTCCGAAAACCTCGCCAACGCGCAATCGACCGGCCCGACGGCCGGCTCCGATCCCTATCGCCGCAAGACGATCTCCTTCGCCGGCGAGATGGACCGGCTGATCGGGGCGGAGCTGGTGCGCGTGAAGGGCGTCGGCGCCGACCGCTCGCCCTTCCGCGTCGTGCACGATCCCTCGCATCCCGCCGCCGACGTGAACGGCGACGTGAAGACGCCCAACGTCAACATGCTGGTCGAGATGGCGGATCTGCGCGAGGCCAACCGCTCCTACGAAGCCAATCTCCAGATCGTCAAGCAAGCCCGCTCGATGGTCTCCGCCACCATCGACCTATTGAGGAACTGATGATGAACGCCGTCGCCAGCCTCCAGAACATCACCGCCCTTCCCTCCGCCGGCGCCCTCGGCGCCGCAGGCGGCGTCGAACGTGCGGCCTCCGCCGCGATAACCAGCTTCCCGCAGGGCGCGCCGAGGGTCGATTTCTCGGAGATCCTCTCGCAGGTCGCCACGAACGGGATCGAGTCCATGCAGCGCGCGGAAGCCGCCTCGATCATGGGCCTCCAGGGTCAGGCCTCCGTGCAGCAGGTGGTCGAGGCCGTGATGAGCGCCGAGCAGTCGCTCCAGACGGCCATCGCCGTGCGCGACAAGGTCGTCGCCGCCTATCAGGAAATCAGCCGTATGGCGATCTGAGGAGAAAAACGATGCGCGCTCTCGCCATCGCCGCCACGGGCATGACCGCCCAGCAGCTCAACGTCGAAGTCATCGCCAACAACATCGCCAACATCAACACCACCGCCTTCAAGCGCGCCCGCGCCGAGTTCACGGACCTGCTCTATCAGGCCGAACGGCTTCAGGGCGTGCCGATGCGCGGCGGGCAGGCGGCGATCCCGGAAGGGGCGCAGGTTGGTCTGGGCGTGCGGGCGGCGGCGATCCGCAACCTGCATATGCAGGGCGCGCTGACGAACACCGCCAACCGCCTCGACCTCGCCATCAACGGGCGGGGCTGGTTTCAGGTGAACGGTCCGGAGAACGAAATTCTCTACAGCCGCGCCGGGGCCTTCAACACCAACGCCGAAGGCCAGCTCGTCACCATCGAGGGCTATCTCGTCGATCCGGCGATCGTCGTGCCGCAGAACACGGTCGATATCGTCGTCAACGAATCCGGACAGGTCTTCGCCCAGATCGACGGCGAGATCGCGTTGCAGGAGCTCGGCCAGCTGACGCTCGCCAATTTCGCCAACGAATCCGGCCTCGAACCGCTCGGCGGCAACCTCTACCGCGAGACCCTGGCCTCGGGCGAGGCGGTGATCGGGGTTCCCGGCGATCCCGGCTACGGCAAGCTGCATCAGGGCTATCTCGAGAGCTCGAACGTCGATCCGGTGAAAGAGATCACCGAGCTGATTTCGGCCCAGCGCGCCTACGAGATGAACTCCAAGGTCATCCAGGCCGCCGACGATATGGCCGGCACGGTGTCGAAGGGCATCCGCTGAGGCGGGAAAAGCGGAGCGCGATCATGAACTTGATGCGAAAATTCGCCGCGCTTGCGGCGGGGGCGCTCGCCGTGGCGCTCGCCACGGCCCCGGCGACGGCCCAGACGCGGCTGATGCCGACGCCGGCGATCACGATCTATCCCGGCGAGACGATCAAGGAAGGCGTGATCACGCAGCGCGAATTCGCAGCCGTCGCGATCGGCGACCTGCCCGTCGTCGAAGCCGCGAGCGCGCTGATCGGCAAGGTCGCGCGGCGCACGCTGCTCCCGGGCCAGCTCATCCCCCGCAACGCTGTGGAGGAGGCGCGGCTCGTCGAGCGCGGCTCGCCGGCGCAGGTGGTCTTCAACGAGGACGGTCTCACCATCGTCGCCATCGCCTCGCCGCTGCAATCGGGCGGGCTCGGCGACATGGTCCGCGCCCGCAACCTCGACAGCGGCGTCACCATCGTCGGCCGGGTGCAGGCGGACGGAACGATCAGGGTCGGAGAATGAAGATCGGCGCCTTCACGCGGCTTCTCGCGCTCGGCCTCGCGCTCGCTCTCGCGCCGCTCATGAACGGCGACGGCGCGAAAGCCGACGGCGCGCCCTCGCAGGGCGTGCGCATCAAGGACGTCACGAGCCTGAAAGGCATGCGCGACAACCAGCTCGTGGGCTACGGCCTCGTCATCGGCCTGCCGGGCTCCGGCGACACGATGCGCAATTCGCCCTTCACCGAGCAGTCGCTGCGCTCGATGCTCGACCGCATGGGCGTCAACGTCCAGGGCAATACTTTGCGCGCCCGCAACGTCGCGGCGGTCGTCGTGACGGCGGAATTGCCGCCCTTCATCGGGCGCGGCTCGCGCATCGATGTCGGCGTGTCCTCGCTCGGCGACGCGCGTTCGCTGATGGGCGGAACCCTCGTCGTCACGCCGCTGATGGGCGCTGACGGGCTCATCTACGCCGTGGCGCAGGGGCCGGTCGCGGTGAGCGGCTTCGAGGCGCGCGGCGACGCCGAGCTCGTCTCGCAAGGCGTGCCGACGGCGGGCCGCGTGCCCAACGGCGCCCTGATCGAGCGCGAATTGCCCGACCAGTTCCGCGACATGCAGAACCTCGTGCTCGACCTGCGCAACCCGGATTTCCGCACCGCCGTGCGCATCGCCGACGCGATCAACCGGCATTCGCAGGCCCGCTACGGCGCCCGCACGGCCGTCGAGCGCGATTTCCGCTCCGTCTTCCTGCGCCCGCCGCAAGGGGTGACGCCGATGCGCTACCTTGCGGAGATCGGCGACCTCGTCGTCGCCCCGGATTCGCCCGCGCGCGTCGTCGTCGACGAACGCACGGGCACCGTGGTGATCGGCCAGAACGTGCAGATCTCAACCGTCGCCGTGACCCACGGCAACATCTCCGTGCGGATCACCGAGCGCCCCATCGCCTCCCAGCCCGAGCCCTTCTCCTTCGGCGACACCGTCATCCTGCCCGACACCACGGTTGAGACGGAGGAGACGGGCGGCCAGCTCGCCATCCTCGGGGGCGCCGACCTCGAGACCCTGTTGCGCGGCCTCAACCAGATCGGACTCAAGCCCATGGGCATCATCGCCATTCTGCAGGCGATCAAGACGGCGGGGGCGCTGCAGGCGGATCTGGTGGTGCAGTGAGGGTGAGAGCCCTCGGCGCGAGCAAGGCGGGCGGTCCGGGCCAGGAGAGCTAAGCGGGGGCTGGGCCGTCCCGGGTCTCGACCGAAAGCAGAAGAGCCATCGTTTCGATGATCGTGTTCTCGTCGTAGGGTTTCGAGAAGAACCTGCTCCCGCCCGGGAGTTGGCTCTCTTCGAGAATTGCGGCTCCGGATGCGACGATCAGCTTCACCGGCGGCCAGCGATCCCGGATGAAGTGGGTGAGCTTGACGCCGTCCATCGTCCCCGGCATCTGCACATCGGTGAAGACCAGATCGATGTCGCTGCGCGACTCGAGGATGCGGATCGCATCGTCCGCGTCTCGCGCTTCCAGCGCCTCGTATCCTGCGGAGAGCACCAGATCGACGGCTCCCATGCGAATGAGCATGTCGTCTTCGACGACGAGTACGACGGCTTTGCCGTTTTTCATGGTTCCCTCGGGTTCCGGTGGCGGGCGGCGTCACGGGCCGCCATGGAGACAGCGCTTTGGGACGAATCGAGTTCCCTAGACGGCGTAAGAAAGTCCGGATGCTGGATCGGCGCCGCCGTGGCGGCTGATCGTGATGGAAGCGCCTGGGTCAGCATCGCTTATCTGAACGTCGCCGCCGAGGTTCTTGACGAGCGCCTCCACAATGCCGCTGCCCAGTCCCGCCCTGGGCGCTTCGCTTCCCGTCGCGATCCCTATGCCGTCATCGATGACGGACAGGACCCAGTCGTTTCCCGACGATCGGTAGTCGATCGCGATCATGCCGGCGCGATCATCGGGAAAGGCGTGCTTCAGGGCGTTGATCACCAGTTCGGTCACGATGAGCCCGAGGCTCACGGACACGTTGTCCGCAACGGCGCTGTCATCGACCGTGACCCGGATCGAGAGCCGCTCGGGATCGGCGATCATCGACCCGCCGAGGCTGCGGCAAAGTTGGGTCAGGTAAGGACGCAGCTCGACTTTGCCACCGCTTGCGGTGGAGAGCTGCCGCTGCAGCGACGCGATCGACATCACCCGGTGATGCGCGTTGTGGAGATGCCCGCGCGCCTCTTCCGACTGCACCTTTCGCGCGCTCTGCATCAGAACGCTGGCGATGATCTGGAGGCTGTTCGCCACGCGATGCTGGACTTCCTGCAACAGGATGGCCTTGTCACGGACCAGATCGTCCTTCAGGCGAGCCTCGGCGCGCGCGTCCGTCACATCTGAGACGGCCAGCAGCAGTCGGATGTGATCCCTGTCGCCGTCATCGAGCATTCGCGCATGCGCCACCAGCTTGCGCGTATCCCTGCCCGGGCGCGCGAGATCGAACTCATACGCCTCGACATGCCCGCCGCCCGAAGCGATCGCCTCAAGAAGCGAAACGAGTTTCGGCAAAGCCCACTCGCCTTCGCCAAGTTCGCTGAAAAATCTTCCAGGAACCGCCGCAGGATCAATTTCGAAGGTCCGGCAGAAGGACGCGCTTGCCGCGATGATCCTCTGATCATCCGTCAGGAACAGCAGAGGTTCGTTCGACGAAACGACCACCGCAAGCGTGCTCGCCGCTTCGAAATGTACAGACGGGTACTGGGGCATGACAACGGGCTCCATGGCCGAAAACGCGCTGAAAGAGCCAATAATTCATAGAAATATCAGTCGCGAGAACGAGTAAATTACATCGTATCACGCCCGCCGCTAATCAGCTAATCTTAAATATTACAAACAAAATGTGATTGAAAATCATAAGCTCAGCATTAGATTTTTCAAAAATATATATTCTGTAATATTTTATTTTCTTTGAAGTAATCAATATTGCGATTTATATATTTAATTTACTTTCAATATTTCAAATATAAACATGGATCAACTACATTGAATATATTTCATTACTGAGTTGATGATAAAGACGTTATTTTTGGCGATATGAATAATTTAAATCTTGAAAACGCCACATTTCATTGGCGCGGTAAGGAGCTATGAGCAATCTAG
>REDO01000010.1 GCA_007693435.1 Salinarimonadaceae bacterium
TTCTTCGGCATTGGGTCCTCCTGATTGTCAAAAGACATACTTCAAGATGGACCAGTTCAAAGGGGGTGGATCAGCGGGGTCGCCGGAAAGGAGTTCCCGCCGAATGCGCAGGATCAGTTCAGTAATAAATGAACAGCAGCGCGAAGACCGACACAAGGAACAAAGACAGAACCAGCGTCCAGAAACTGGAAATATCGAGGCGTCGTCCCAGAGGCAGAAATATCTCTGGAACGCCGGGAACAGTCGGAAATTTGCGATAGACCGGCGCGTTGCGCGTGGTCATGTTTTCAATCAAAAAGCAGAATACGAACACCATCGCCGACAGGTAGATCGTGGCGAAGAAGTCATATTCCCAACCGTCGCCGCGCGCACCCACCCCGATCACCAGCGAAGCCATCAGAATTGCGCCCAGCGCCACAAAATAGCCGATACGCAAATCGTGTCTGCGTATGGCCACGGCGCTGCTGAGCTTCGCGGAGATTTCGGGCGCTCCCTCCCGGGCGAGCACGCGCGCCAACAGTTGATAGGCGCGCCGGTACAGGCTGGCGTGTTCGGCATGATCCATGTTCGCCAGATACGCCTCGCTTTTTTTGCGAGCAGGCTGGTGCAGCGCAGCGATCATCGCCCGCAGGTCGATCATATGCTGTTGCAGCATGATGCGCTGGCGCTGAAGCCAGTCCAGCGCGAAAGACAGCAAGATGACAAAGAAGATGCTCAAGACTGCGAGCGTGTCGAAGTAGTGCCGAAAGCCGGCGTTGGAAGGCGCAAGATAACACCAGGTCCCTATCGCAAGCAGGCTGACGATAAGCGCCCGGAACGAGAGGCTGGTGTCCTTGCGAATGGCGCTGATCAGGTTGGCGCTGACCACGAAGGTCAATCCCAGCAGTTCTTCGGCGCGCAGGTTTGTCGGACCGACCAGCGCGTACAGACCGAACGCTATCGCCGGCGCGAAAAACCAAAGATAGGTGTCCGAGGCGTTACGCATGCGCAGCGTCGCATAGGAGAACAGCACCGAAGAGGCGAAGTTGAGGAGCACCACAAGCCCGATCAGCCCGGCGTCGCGACCAGTCAGGATCGCCGCGATGTCCCCCGGGTCAAACTCGGGCCGGTTTATCAGCAGCAGAGGGAGAGTCAGAAGCGTGACCGGCAGAAAGAAGAACTGCATGACGAAGTAGCCGCGCACCGGGCTTATGCCGTGCTCGCGCATCAGATAGCGGGTGCACCAGGCCTTTGCAGCCACCGCCATGCCCATCAGCGCCGCAGCGATCAGCGCCATCAGAACGCCCAGCCAGTTCTCACGCACGAGTTCGGTGATCGTGCCTTCGGGCTTCAGCGCCAGAACCACGCCAGCCAGGGCTACGGCTCCCCAGAAGAACTCGCCCGCATTCAGTCTGCGGACCTGCCCGCCGAGCAGCGGCGCCAGCATCAGCGCTGTGAACAGCGGCCAGCTTTCCACGATCAGGATCGCCGTCGGCGCGTTGCTGAACTCGATCGCCAACGCAAGGAACACCAGGCTCGCTACGAAAGTGATCGCATTCCCGAGAAAGTACGCCAGTGGGACGACCGAGGACATTGCGAGGACGACCGCCCGCCGCAACGGCGCGAACAACAGAACCGGCAGTGACAAAAGTCCCGCCAATAGCGGCAGCAGCGTCGGCAACGTGCTCTTCAACGCTGGTGAGCCCAGCGACACCATGACGGGAATGGCGGCATAGAAAACGGCTGAAAGAAAAACGACCTGGATGAGGGCGGAACGCTCGAAAAGCCTGTTCACCTGACCGACCTCTTGCTGCTGGCTGGCGACGCCCTGTCGCAGCCGCCACTGCGAATCGGCCGATCGCACCTCGTTAGCCGACCGGCCACGCTCACAGCGCCCGATCTGGCGCAGTCCGAGATCGCCAAAAGAGTTGTTGAGCGTCTCCCCTGTATCTCCTGCGCCGGAGGCTCGTTCAAGCGCTCATGCCGCTCGTTTGCGCATTGATCCAAAGGCTTTTTCGGAATCGCGCGCGATGCCGCGCTTTCGTGAAATCGCCGCCGCCTCTATCCGGCGCAAGCGCGAATCAGATGTCCAGGTTTCGTCCCGCTGAACGGATTTCACGACGATGGCCGCGGGGTCAGCCCGCTTTCAAACGGCGGCGATCCCGACGGAGGACGGGATTACGGGCCGCGTCGTGGCGAGGCTGGGAGGCGCCTGGCGTTCTGGAGAAACGCTGACTGGAAGTATTGGCTATGACGCTTGGGCAGGCCGGCCTGCCCGAAAGCGATCGAGGCCGAATGTCGCTGGCGCTCGACCCGGTCTCAATCGGTCGGCGCCAGTGTGAGCGCCTCGCTCTCGGGGCGAACCTGCAGCAGGCCCTCAAGCGCCTCATCGTCGCAGCCGCCGGGCGCCTCGTCGGTCCAGACCCGGAACGCCTTCAGGTGGTAGGCGCCAAAAGACGTGATCATCGCCGCGTCGGCCGCATCGCGCCCGCGGACCATCAGCACACGGCCGATGCGGGGCTTGTTGTAGCGTGCGTCGAACGTGTACCAGCGCCCGCCGAGAAACGCCTCGAACCAGGCGCAGAAATCGCCCGGACCAGAGGGGGGCACGCCGATATCTCCAAGGTAGCCGCTGGCGTATCGGGCGGGAATGTTCATAGCGCGGCAGAAGGCGACCGCCAGATGGGCGAAATCCCGGCAGACGCCGGTCTTTTCGCGCTGCACGTCGCTGGCGGTCTTTGTCGGCCGGCCAAAGCCGTAGCCGAAGGTCACATGGTTGTGCACATGGTTGCAGATCGCCTGAACCCGCGCCCAGCCCGGTTCGCTCTCTCCGAACAGTCGCAGCGCCTCGGGCGCCAGGACGTCGGAATCGCAATAGCGGCTGGGCGTCAGGAATTGCAGCGTCTCGGGCGGCAGGTCGCCCACATCATGCTGCTGCGCCGTCCAATCAAAGACATCCGGTTCGCCATCGACCTCAACGATGCAATCAGACCAAAACGTCAGGCGTCCAGCCGGCGCGCGCAGGCGCGTCAGCCGATTCCCAAAGGGATCGAGAAACGTCTCGAGCGGCGCGCTTGGGTCCGCGCGCACGTCGCTTGAACCGACAATCCGGCCGCTGAAGCTCGAATGCGGCGACAAAGCCAGAATGAGCACTGGATTCGCTTCGCTAGCGATGGTGATTTCGTAGCCGATGCGAATGAACATTGCCGCCCTTTCTGGCCTGACGTAGTTTCGCGCGGATCCCGGGTATCGGGACTCGCGTGACTCGTCGGCGCCGCAATGCGACGCCCCGCAAAAAATGATCAAAGGAACTCGAAATCCGAACCCTGCGCATCGTTCACCGCACACTATACACATACGATGCGCCGGTCGCGTTTGGCGAACATCGTCTGCTGATCCGTCCGCGCGACGGGCACGATATGAGGATCCTCGACTCGGTCCTCACCGTGTCGCCTCGCGCCGATGTGCACTGGGCGTTCGACACGTTTGGCAACTCCGTCGCGCTGCTATCGTTCCATGACGAGGCGGATGAACTGTTGATCGAAAGCGAATTGCTGTTGCGTCGCTATGGCTTGGACGAACCGCTGCCCCGGCTGGAACGCTATGCGGGCGCTTTTCCTGCGCAGTACGAACCGGACGAGCGCATCGACCTTGGTCCCTATCTGGACCTTGAGCACCCTCAGGACCTCGACGTGGTGGACGCATGGCTCGCGACGATGCTGCCTCGGCCGGAAGGCGGCAGTCTGCAGGTTTTGCGAACATTGGGTTCGGCCGTGCACGAGGCGTTTCGGTACGCCCGACGCGAGGCGAAGGGCGTTCAGACGCCGGCCGAGACGATTCGGCTCGGCAGCGGAACCTGCCGCGATTTCGCCCTGCTCTTCATGGAGGCCGCGCGTCGCCTCGGCTTCGCGGCGCGGTTCGTAACCGGATATCTCCATGACGAAGCCTCCGGAAACGATTCCGGCGAGGACATGACTGGCGGCGGCGCGACCCATGCATGGGCGGACGTCTTCGTGCCCGGCGCGGGCTGGGTGGAGTTCGACCCCACCAACCGGATCATCGCCTCTCGCAACCTCGTTCGCGTGGCGACGACCCGAACGCCGTCGCAGGCGCTACCCCTCAGCGGAACTTTCGCAAATCAGGGCGGAATGCTGCTCGGGCTGCAGGTCGCGGTCAGTGTGAGCCGCGTCGAGTGAGGTCAGCGCCGCCGTCTGCATACTGCGCAACGCTTTCGCGGCCAAACGCCTGTGAGAGCTTCGCCCTCGCCCGAAAGACCCGACTCTTGATCGTCCCGACGGAGCAGCCGCAGGCGTCGGCCGCTTCCAGCTGCGAAAATCCGTACGCCTCCATCAGCACGAGCGGCCGTCGGTGGATATCGGACAACGTGGCGATGGCGGCGACGAGCTCTTTCAGTTCGACGGCGTATTCCTGAGCTGGCTTCTCGAACAACGTTTCTGCAAATTTGCCGTCAATATCTTCAATCTCATTCTTGTACTTTCGAAACTCCGAATAGAATGTGTTGCGCAGGATGGTGAACAGCCAGGCACGCAGGTCCGTGCCGAGACTGAACATCTCACGGTTGGCCCAGGCTTTGAGGAACGTCTCCTGCACCAGATCTTCGGCCCGGTGTTCGTTTGCGGTCAGCTTCAGCGCATAGCGACGCAGGGCCACATGATGAGGCGGAAGCAAGATTTGAAATGGATGATGATGAACTTGCATGATGCCCTCCCCGCTACTCTGGAGATAAATTTCGCCACAGACCGCCATGAGACCTGTCATCTGGTCGTGAACAGGCTCCGCCTGTCACAACCTGCGTGACGGCTCGAAACGCGAACTGTGGAACTGGTCCCGGAAACCCTGCGGCGCGTAGCGACATAACGCGCAGCCCGATATTCCGGGGGTCTTCAGGCGGCCGCGACTGCGTTCAGGCGTCCTTCAGCCATCTTCGTGAACCCTTTGTCGGCCGCATATTCTTCGTCCAACGTAGTTTTCAGCAGATCCGCCGCTTTCTGATTGCCCAATTGCTTCGCCCAGGCGACCAGGGTCCCGTATCGGGCGATCTCGTAATGCTCGACGGCTTGGGCGAGCGATATCAGCGCCGCATCCATCGTTTCTGAATCTTCGATTTCGGCCATCATGCTTTCGGTCTCTTCCACCAGCCCGACCATGGCGTCGCATTTGGCGCCGCGCGCAGGCTTGCCGATCAGTTCGAATACTTCTTCCAACCGCACGACATGCTCTTCGGTCTCCTCGCGGTGGCTCAGAAAAGCCGCCTTGAGCTTGGGATCGGTGGCCTGGCGCTCCATCTTCGGGAAGGCCTTCAGGATCTTCCGTTCGGCGTAGAGCACGTCTTTCAGGGTGTGGAGGAACAGCTCGTCGAGCTTTGAGATGGTCATGGGGGCAACCCTCCGTCGGGCTTCTAGGCTTCGGTTATGTTTCGAGAGCGTTGGTGGGTGCGATCGCACGCCATTCTCGCCACTGCCCGTTGTGATGACGCTGGCGTCGTGGGATCTGTCCCGGCTTGCCCTCCATTGGCTTTGAGAGCTTCGGCGGCCGGAAATTGTCACGACGGAGGTCGTTCAGAGCAACAGAGCGATGATGATGACCACGAGAAGAGGCGCTCCGAGAAGCCAGGCGATGATTGCAGGCATGTTCCGATCCCTTCTTGATCCAGCGAGAGTCGCGGCGCGTCAGAGCCGCGTCATGACAACGTCGAAGCCGAGGCCTTCGTCCCGGTGACGGCCTCCGGCAGTGGCGGCGAAAAACGCCGCGATGGCGCCGATCAGCAGCGTCGCTGCGGCGATGAATCCGAACACCACGCCCGCGACTCGCGCCTTTTCGACTGCGGCAAGAGCCTCGGAGCGGGCGGCGTCCATTTCTTCGTTGACTTCATCGACCCGCGCCCGTGCTTCGGTGGCATCGAGATCGGTGTTCGCCGCGACGATCTGGGCGAGATAGCCGCGGTCACGTTCAGCCATTTCGCCGCTGGCGACGCTGCGTACGATGATCGATGCAATCTGTTGCTGGATGGCGGGATCGACGGCCCGAGGCGTCGCGGGCTGTTGCTGCGCCTGGGCAGGCCGCACGACCGGCGCCGGCGCCGCAGTCGGGGCGTCGGCGGGAGACGGGCTGGACGTTGTTGGCGCGACAGCCGGAGCCGGCGCCGGCTCCGGCTCCGGCGCGACCGCCTCGCCAGACGCGTCGGCGCTGCGCAACATGATGTTGGCGAAATATTCGGAATCGACCGTCTCTATGGCCTCGGCCGCAATATTGGAGGCCGAGCCAACCGCAGACGCGCCCAATCCGATCAGACCGCCGACTCCCGCGGCCGCCATGACGGCGCTGATCACGACCGCCGTGGCCCAGACCGTCAACCCGTGCGCGCCATCGCGAACCTCGACTTCAGATTCGGTCGCGTCCCCTGCGCGGCGGCGCATGCGACCCGCAATATATCCGCCGGCGCCGAAGCTGGTCACCATGACCCAGGCGAACCAGATCGCTGCGGCGATCGCAAGCCAGGAAGCCGAGACGCCTTCACCACGGTATGGCGATGTGAGTGACAAGCCGAGGGTCCCGCCGAAGCTGATGAGAAGCACACCGATGGCCATGGCGAAAGTGGCGCCTGCAAGAATTGCAGGCCAATCGATATACGAACCCGTATTCATCTCGTGCGTCGATGCGACACCAAGGACACGATCTGACATTGGCCCTTGATTGGGCGAATTCGGGTCGTTGATCATTGAACATATTCCTTGACAAAGAGCCGAGCTCAGCGGAGTCCGACAAAGCTGAGCAATGCGATGACGATGACGACAGCTCCAACTATGTAAATTATCTGATGCATTTTCATTTCCTTCGATTTCGTTCGTGACGCTGACATATTAGAATACGCGAAACGTCCAATATCGCTGTCGTCGCACCGATAGCAATTCGGCGGTAGAAGATGCGATCTTCTTACAAACAGTCGTTTTTTTTCCAAAAAATTGAACGTGCGAAATTTCTGGTGCGATCGTTTGGACTGAAACTCCAAATTTATTTGCTCATATTTTTTGAAACCCACAGCTTGGTGTGTTCAAAGGATACCTTTCCATCGGTTACGTCGGTAGCACCGGAATCTACTCAGATGCGTTTCCCGTGACGACGTTTCCGAACGGATGGCGGCATCCGGATTGTCGGAATCTTCAGGCGGCGGACCTTATTCAACGAAGCAGGGGTTCTGACACCGAGCGAACACTGTTACAGTCGAGACGCGCGGCGAACCCGATCACGCAAAGGTATCCTTGGCGCCTGCCTCGATCAGGTTCGCGATAAGAGCCTGGCCGAAACACCCGGCAGGAGCAGGCGATGCGGACAAATTCAGATCAGACACCAGATAACGCCGTCCCGATCGTCGCCATCGGAGCGTCAGCGGGTGGATTGGAGGCTTGCCGCGCCCTCCTGAAGGTGATGCCGGGCGACATCGGAGCCGCCCTGGTGCTGGTCCTGCACCTCGATCCCTCACATGACAGCATGATGGTCGATCTTCTGGCGCGTGACTCCAGATTGAAGGTCGTTCTGGCCGCAGACGGAATGGCGCTGCAATCCGGCCATCTGTATGTGATCCCGCCGGGCGTGTTTCTGACGGTCGCGCATGGCGTTCTGCACACCACCGCGCCTGAAACCGGCAAGGCGGTGCGCCTGCCCTTCGACGTCCTCTTGCAGTCGCTGGCCAAAGACGGGCGCGCGCCACTCGTCTGCGTCATCCTCTCCGGCACCGGCACGGATGGCAGCGGCGGCCTTGCCGCGTTCCGTAGCGCCGGCGGATTGGTCCTTGCGCAGGACCCGGATGAAGCAGGTTATTCCGGCATGCCGGACAGCGCCATTGCAACCGGCTTCGTCGATAAAGTTCTCAAAATCAAGGATATGCCGGTGGTTCTCGGCCGTCTGATAGCCAGATCACGCCCGAGATCACTGCGCTCTGACGCTACAGCCGCCGACGCTATCGCAAGCGAGAACGACGTGGGCCAGGACTCCGCCGCTGCCGTAGCCGGTCCGGAATTCGACGCCATCATCGCGCTCGTAGCCGAAAACGCCCCGCAGGATGTTTCGCTCTACAAGACGGGCACGATCCAGCGCCGCATCGGTCGTCGCATGGCGATCGCCGGGTGCGGGCCGAAAGAAACGGCCCGCTATCTCGACATACTGCGCGCCGATAAAGCGGAGCTCTCGCAGCTTTCGGCTGACCTCCTGATTCATGTCACCAGCTTCTTTCGCGATCCGGTCGCCTTTGAGCATCTCGCCACGACCGCCCTGCCCTCGCTGATCGCGACCCAGCCGCCCGACCGGCCATTGCGGGTCTGGGTGGCCGGATGCAGCACTGGCGAAGAAGTCTACAGCCTGGCCATGCTTTGCGTTGAGGCTCAGGAGGCTACAGGTTCGATAGCAGGCTTGCAGATTTTCGCCTCGGATATCGACGCCGATGCGGTCGCCACCGCCAGAGAAGGATTTTACCCCGCGGAAATCGAAAGCTCGGTTTCACCCGAACGCCTTGCGCGGTTCTTCAAGGCCGAGGCCGGCGGCTGGCGGGTCCGTTCGGAACTGCGCGATCTGATCGTGTTCACGGTAGCGGACCTGCTTTCCGACCCCCCATTCTCCCGGATCGACCTGGTGTCGTGCCGAAATCTGCTGATCTATCTGGGACCGGAGGCCCAGCGCCGCGTGATCGGGCTGTGCTGCTTCGCGTTGCGGCACGGCGGCCTGCTGTTTCTGGGCGCAGCTGAAACGCCCGGCACAGCCGACGGCCGGTTCGAGCTTGAGCACAAGGAGTCCCGGCTTTGGCGGCGTGTCGGGCAAGGCCGCGCCGAAGATTTGCGCGGCGCAATCACGACGAGAACCGGCAAGTTCCGCGATCAGCCGCAACAGACGAACAGGCGAACCGCATTGGCGGACCTGTGCCGGCAGATCGTCATTGAGAGTTACGCACCCGCTGCAGTGCTTCTCAACAGGCGGCTCGAGTGCCTCTATCTGCTCGGCCCGACCGAGCGCCATCTGAGCGTCACACAAGGCCATCCCGATCCCAGCGTGCTGGGAATGTTGCCCAGAACGCTGCACGCAAGGTTTCGGGAGGCGGCGGCCGCATGCGGCGCCGAGAACCCGTTGGTCGTCGTACCCGGCGGAAGCTCGACGAGCGAAGGCAGATTCAACATTGAACTTCGCGCCGTGCAGTCGGGCTCCGACGAGCTCCTGCTCGCCTGCTTCGTGCCTGCCCCGCGCGTTTCGTCGCCAACTCGGTCGGATATCGCCGATGCAGGGGACGCCGCTTCGCGCATCGCCGAACTGGAAGCCGACCTCGAAGCGACGCGCGGCGATCTGCGCGACGCCCTGCGCAATCTCGAGCAGGAGGTCGAGGGGCATGTCGCCGACACCGCCGAGGCGCTTTCGGTCAACGAGGAATTCCAGTCCACCAACGAGGAGCTTCTGGCCTCGAAAGAGGAACTTCAGGCGCTGAACGAGGAATTGACCGCCCTGAACGGCCAGTTGCAGGAAACCCTCGAACGGTATCGCACGACGGCCAACGACCTGCAGAACGTGCTCTACAGCACCGATGTGGCGACCCTGTTCCTTGATCTCGATCTGAACATCCGCTTCTTCACGCCTGCGGCCCGCGCCGTATTCCGCGTGATCGCCACCGATATCGGTCGTCCGCTCGCCGATCTGGCCGCCCTGTCCAGGGACGAGAATCTCGCTACCGACGCCAGCGCAGTGCTTAAATCCTCTGAGCCGATCGAGCGCGAGATCCTGGGGCCGAACGGTGTCTGGTTCCTGCGCCGGATCCAAGCGTATCGCACGGATGGCGGGCGCGTCGAAGGCGTGGTCATCACCTTTGTCGATATCACCGAACGCAAGCGCACGCACGCGGCGCTCGTCGCCGCCAAGCGCGAAGCCGACCGCGCGACCGTCGCCAAATCGCGATTTCTCGCGGCCGCCAGCCATGATCTTCGCCAGCCATTGCAGTCGCTTGCGCTGCTGCACAAACTGATCAACCGCGACAAGCGCACCGGCGAGGCGCTGCGGCTTTCGACGCTGCTCGACCGCACGATGCATTCGATGACCGAAATGCTGGACTCGCTTCTGGACGCGAACCGCATCGAGTCCGGCATCGTGCGCCCCGATGTCCGGGCAGTCGCCATTGCCCCGCTGATGGAGCGTCTCGGCGACGAATTCGCCCCACTCTGCGAGCTGAAGGGGCTGAGGCTACGGATCGTGCCCTGCAAGGCATGGGTGCAAACCGATCCGCAGCTTCTGCAGCAGATGCTGCGAAACCTGTTGTCGAACGCGCTGAAATATACGCCGAGAGGCGGCATCGTGATGGGTTGCCGCATCCAGGGCGGGCATCTGACGATCCAGGTCCTCGACACCGGCATCGGTGTGGCGGAGAGCGAACGCAAGGCGATTTTCGAGGCCTATCATCAGGGCGAGAAGCCCGCCTACCTTTCGGAGCAAGGCCTGGGGCTCGGGCTTTCGATCGTACAGCGGCTTGCGAAATTGTTGGGTCATCCGGTCACCGTCAGATCGACGCTTGGCAGGGGATCGTCCTTCGCGATCACGCTGCCCATCGCCACGCCGGAGCCCGCGCGCGCGCCCAAAACTCCGCTTGCAATGGTCGATGTGGTCCGGCGGACAGGAACGATTCTCCTCGTCGAGGATGAAGATGATCTGCGCCAGCTGCTGAGCGAACTGCTCGAAGCGGAAGGTCACAAAGTCGTCGCCGTGGCCGGCGGACAGGAGGCATTGGCCTGGGCCGCCGGCTCCACGGAACAGCCCGACCTCCTGCTGACGGATTTCGAACTGCATCGCGACGCCTCGGGTCTTTCGCTGGCGCAGGATTTGCCCGATGTGTTGGGCTACAATATCCCGACCATCATCCTCACCGGCGACATCACGACGACGACGATGCAGGACATCGCGGCGACGCCGTTCGACCAGATCGCCAAACCGGTATTGCCCGAGATATTGCTGGCCCGCATATCCGCGCTCCTACCGGGCGCCCGCGCGGCGCAGGCGCCGAACGGCGCCGCGCAATCCGAGCAAACGACGCTGCATGTCGTGGATGACGATCCGATGGTCCGCGAAACCACGCGCCGGCTGTTCGAATCCGAAGGCTGGGCCGTCGTTGCCTATCCGTCCGCCGAAGCCTTCCTCGCAGCGCCCCGCCCGGGCGGCGGGGCCTGTCTTGTCGTGGACGGCCTGTTGCCCGGCATGAGCGGCGTTGCGCTCCTCGAAGAGTTGCGGGCGGAGCGCTCAACCCTGCCCGCCATCATGCTGACGGGCCACGGCAACGTCGCCATGGCCGTAAGCGCGATGAAGGCGGGCGCCGCGGATTTGATCGAAAAACCGGCCAGCGCTGTGGAGCTGCTGACCAGCGTCGCACATGCGATAGAACGATCCACCGACGAGCGCGCGCGCAACAACGCGAGGCGCGAGGCGCAGAAGGCCTTCGACCAACTGACCCCGCGCGAGCGCGACGTTCTGGTCAAGGTTATCGAAGGCGCGCCGAACAAGATCATAGCGGCGGATATGGGGATCAATCAGCGGACGGTCGAAAATCACCGCGCCGCAGTCATGCGCAAGACCGGCGCGGCTTCTCTGCCGGAGCTGGTCAGGCTGGCCCTCGCAGCCGAACTGTCCATGACGCCATAGCCCCGTGGCAGTTATGCCGCAGTGCAGCAAAGATCGGCGACCGAGACGGCGACCGCCTTGTTTCTCGGGTCGCGCCGCCCACCTGATATACGGCGAGTTCATGTAAAACGGCCACGACGGCCCGTCATATTCTTGCGCAGAAAGTCGACGACAGACGTTTACTTCGATGTTTTTCGCTATGCATGAGATATCTTCAAAGGATAATCCGATGAAATTCAGCTTCGCGAAGGCCATGCGCCAGGCGGCGCGACTGACGCGCTCAGGCAGGTCCGGCGCCGCGACCAAGAGTATGCAACGCGCGATCGGCGGAGCGATGGCCAAGACTGTCGCGGCCTCGATTTCGTATGTCTCTGGCGCAACGTCCTCCGTCAAATCGAAGTCCGCGACGAAGCCTCGCCAACGCACGGCACCTGGCGAGGCGAGCCCGCTCAGGGATCGGGGGCTCGGCGCCGTGCTGAAACGACTACATTCGGCGCAGACGTCGATGTCCGGCTCGTTCCGGCCCTCCAGGCAACCCCGCCCATCAAAACCGCCCGTGATTCCGAAAGGCGCGCAATATCTGGACCGGAACCATACCTGTTCGGACGGGACGCGCGACTTCACACTGTTCATTCCGGCCAAAAGGTTCGGCGGCCCGAAGGGACTGATCGTGATGCTGCATGGCTGCACGCAGGATCCGAATGATTTCGCGACCGGCACCAACATGAATGCGATCGCCCAGAAAAAAGGGCTCGTGGTCGCCTACCCGTCGCAAACCCGCGGCCACAATGCTTCCTCCTGCTGGAACTGGTTCTCCC
>REDO01000015.1 GCA_007693435.1 Salinarimonadaceae bacterium
TCGCGCACGCTCTACGGCGCCGACCAGTTGCCGATCGACGTGGTGATCTCCCCCGAGGTCGAGGTCGCCAACGGCATCGCGCGCCGCCTGCGCACGCCGGGGGCCTTCGACACGATGCCGCTCGCCGACGGCAAGGTTCAGCTCATCGGCATCCATTGCGACAACAAGGCCTGCGTCTTCATCGGCCGGCAGCTGCGCGACGTGCCGGGGATCCTGCCCGATCCGCACATGATCGTCGTCGCCGTCATCCGCGACGGCGAGGCCTTCGTGCCAAAACCCGATGACCGCATCCAGATGGGCGACGACGTTTATGTGGTGACGGAGCCGTCAAGGGTCGATCGGGTGATGACCGCCTTCGGCCACGAGGAGCGCGTCGCGCGGCGCGTCGTCATCATCGGAGGCGGCAATGTGGGCCTCAACCTCGCCAATATGCTGGCGCGCGAGGCGCCCTATGTGCGCGTCAAGATCATCGAAAACCTGCGCGAGCGCGCCGAATTCATCTCCCGCGATCTCGGCGAGAAAGCGGTCGTGCTCCACGGCGACGCCCTCGACACGGACGTGCTCGACGAGGCCAATATCGGCTCGGCCGAGACGGTCGTCGCCGTGACGAACGACGACGAGACGAACATCTTCTCTTCGGTCCTGGCCAAACGCATGGGCTGCAAGCGCGCCATCACGCTCGTCAACAAGTCGAGCTACGAACCGATCATGCCTTCGCTCGGCATCGATGCGGTGGTGAGCCCCAACGCCATCACCATCTCGACGATCCTGCGCCATGTCCGCCACCGATCTGTGACGGCGCTCTATACGCTTCGCGAGGAATTCGGCGAAGTCATCGAGGCGCAGGCCCAGGAAGGCTCGAAACTCACCTCGGGGCCGCTCGGGACGATCGGCCTGCCCGACGGCTTCCTCATCGGCGCCGTGGTGCGCGGCAACGAGGTCGAGATCCCGAAGGGCGAAACCCACGTCCGGCCGGGCGACAGCATCATCGCCATGGTCACCTACAAGGCCCTCCGCAAGGCGGAGGCCGTTCTCGCCGGAGACAAGAGTGACCGAAGCTGAACGGCGCGCGACCCGGTTCGCGTTCGATTCCTGGTCGCCGCCCTATCTGCGTCCGATCCTCTACCTGATCGGCGGCATGCTGTGCGTGCTCGGCGTCGCGATGCTGGCGCCGGCCGCTGTCGATATCGCAGTGGGCAACGACGACTGGCAGGCCTTCGCAACGTCGGCGGTGATCACCACCGCGTGCGGCGGTGGGCTGATCTACTTCGCCCGCGTCAAGCTCGACGGCGGCCTGACGCTGCGGCAGGCGTTCCTCCTGACCCCGCTCGCCTGGAGCGCGGTCGCGCTCTTCGCCGCGCTGCCGCTCTATATCTCCGATTTCGGGCCGATGCGCGACAGCTTCACCAACGCGATTTTCGAATCGGTCTCGGGTCTGACGACGACCGGCGCGACGGTGATCGTCGGCCTTCAGGAGGCGCCTCCGGGCATCCTGATCTGGCGCGCGATCCTGCAATGGCTCGGCGGCATCGGCATCATCGCCACCGCCATCGCCATCCTGCCGGCGCTCGGCGTCGGAGGCATGCAGCTGTTCCGCACGGAATCCTCGGACCGCTCGGAGAAGGTGCTGCCGCGCGTGCGCGAGGTCGCCGCGGCGATCACGATCATCTATTGCGGCTTCACACTCGCCTGCATCCTCGCCTACTGGCTCGCGGGGATGAGCCTGTTCGACGCCGTGGCGCATGCGCTTTCCACGATCTCGACCGCGGGCTTCTCGACCTACGACAACTCGCTCGGACATTTCCAGAACCCTGCGATCCACTGGGTCGCGGTGTTCTTCATGCTCACGGGGGCGATTCCCTTCGTGCTCTATGTTCGGCTGTTCCAGGGCGAATCCGACCCCTTGCGCAACAGCCAGGTGCGCGTCCTGCTCGCCTTCACCGCCGCCGCGGTGCTGTTCATGACCTTCTGGCTGACGCTGAGCGGGCGCTACGAGATCGGCGACGCCCTGCGTTTCGCGGCGCTGAACGTCGTTTCCGTGGTGACGACCTCGGGCTTCGCCTCCGCCGATTACAGCAGCTGGGGCAATCTCGCGGTGGGCGTCTTCTTCGGTCTGATGTTCGTGGGCGGCTGCACCGGATCGACGACGGGCGGCGTCAAGATCTTCCGCTACGAGGTGATGGCCAAGCTCCTGCGCAGCTATTTCCGCCACCTGCTGTTTCCGCGCGGCGTGTTCCCGCGCACCTATGGCGGCCGCGAACTGCCCGACGAGGTGATCCACTCGGTGGTGGTCTTTTTCTCGCTGTTCTTCATCTGCTACAGCATCATCACCGTCGCGCTGATGGCCTTCGATCTCGACTTCCTGACGAGCGCCTCTGCGGCGGTCTCGGCGCTCTCGAATGTCGGGCCCGGCCTCGGCCCGGTCATCGGCCCGGCCGGCAATTTCGCGTCGCTGCCGGACCCGGTGAAGTGGATCCTCTCCTTCGCCATGCTGCTCGGGCGGCTCGAGCTGTTCACCGTGCTGATCCTCTTCATGCCGCGCTTCTGGCGCGGCTGAAGTCAGGCGAGCGAAGCGTCGCTCTCGGGCTCGGCCACGCCGTAGAGCATCACCGCCGTCGAGATCGCGAGGTTGAGGCTGTCGGCGCGCCCGATCATCGGGATGCGCACCAGATCGGTGCAGGCGCCCGCGATCGCCTCTGTGATCCCCGCCTGCTCGTTGCCCATGACGATGAGGACAGGTTCGCGGAGCGCCGCGCGCCGGTAATGTGTCGTCGCGGTCAGCGCCGTGCCGACGACGGAGCCCGGCCAACGGGCGCACAGCGCGAGGAAATCGGTCTCCGACCCCTCAAAGACCGGTACCGCGAAGATCGAGCCCATCGAGGCGCGCACGGATTCGACGGAAGCCGGATCGCAGGTCTCGCCGACGAGCAGCACCCCGCCCGCGCCCACCGCGTCCGCGGTGCGGATCACGGCGCCGAGATTGCCCGGATCGCGCACCCGGTCGAGAGCCACGAAGACGCGCGCGGAGGCCGGATCGACCGCGTCGAAACCGCGCTCGCGCCAGCGGAAGGCGGCGACGACGGATTGCGGGTTGTCCTTGCGCGAGATCTTGGCCAGCACCTCGTCATTCGTCTCGAGACATGTCCCGCCGGCCTTCACGCAGGCGGCGCGCAGGCGCGCGACGACCGGACGGTCCCGGCCCTCGCGGTGGTATACGAGGATTTCGGGCGCCTGCCCGTTATCGAGCGCCTCTACGATGGTGCGCGCGCCCTCGGCGAGGAACAGCCCGCTCTCGCGCCGCTCCTTACGCCCGTGCAGGGCGCGCAACTGCTTGACGAGCGGGTTGGTCAGGCTCGCGATCTCGCGGACGCGCTCGCGCCCGGTCATGGCGCCGTCTCCGGAACCCAGCGCGCGTAGAGCGAGGTCGAGAGCCGCCGCCCGCCCGCCTGGTCGCGCACGACGAGCTCGCCTGAATCGATCGATCCGCCCCGCGCGGCGGTGTGGTCGCGCATGACCTCGTGGAGCGTCAGGAACGACAGGCGCACGGCGTAAGCGGTCAGGATCATGAAGCTCGGCCTGTCGGAAAGCAGCCGCGCGCAATCGGCGACGAGGCCGGGCAGCATCTCGAAAAGATGCCAGACCTCGTTGTTGGGGCCGCGCCCGTAGCGCGGCGGATCGAGCAGGATCGCGTCGTAGGTGTTGCCGCGACGGATTTCGCGCTGCACGAACTTCACCGCGTCGTCGCAGATCCAGCGGATGGGCCTGTCGTCGAGCCCCGAGACCGCCTGATTCTCCTTGGTCCAGGCGATGGCCTTCTTCGAGGCGTCGACATGCGTGACCTTGGCGCCGGCGCGGGCGCAGATCAGGCTCGCGACGCCGGTATAGCCGAAGAGATTGAGCACCGAGAGCGGGCGCGGATCGGCGGCTATGCGCCGCTCCATCCAGTCCCAATGGACGATCTGCTCGGGGAAGATCCCCACATGGCGAAACGAGGTGGCGCGGGCGCGGATGTCGAGGCCCGACACCTGCATCGTCCAGTCGCCGAGCGGCCCCTTGCGGAATTTCCAGGCGCCCTGCTCCGCATCCTCGACCGCCTCGAAGGACGCGTTGGCCCGGCCCCAGAGGGTCGGGTCGGACTTCGCCCAGATCGCCTGCGGCTCGGGCCTGTCGAGGGTGACACGCCCGAAACGTTCGAGCTTGCGGCCCTCCCCCGTATCGAGGAGGCGGTAATCTTCCCAGCCGTCGGTGATCAGGAGTTCGGCGCGGGACATGGTCGGGCTCTGCGGCATGGCATTCCCTTTATGCGAAGCGCGGCGGCGCGGCAACGATCGCGCCATCTCGCGCTTCACAGGGCGGGATGTTTTGACTATTGAACCCTCGGACACTTCATCCGGGGATCACCATGACCGCGCCACGCCTCCAGAAGGACGAGATCGTCACCGTTTTCGGGGGCTCCGGGTTTTTGGGCCGCTTCGTGGTGCAGAATCTGGCGCGGCGCGGCTACCGGGCGCGCGTCGCCGTGCGCCGCCCCGATCTCGCCCAGCATCTCCAGCCGCTCGGCGGCGTCGGGCAGATCCACGCCGTGCAGGCGAATCTGCGCTTTCCCGATTCGGTGCGCGCCGCCGTCCAGGGCGCATCGGCCGTGATCAATCTCGTCGGCATCCTGCAGGAGACCGGCCGCCAGACTTTCTCCTCCGTGCAGTCCGAAGGCGCGGCCGAGGTGGCGCGGGCGGCGGCGGAAGTCGGCGCGCGTATGGTGCATGTCTCCGCGATCGGCGCGGACGCGAACTCCGCCTCCCAATACGGGCGCACCAAGGCCGAAGGCGAGGCGGCCGTCCTCGCCGCGTGCCCCGACGCCGTGATCCTGCGCCCGTCCATCGTCTTCGGCCCGGGCGATTCCTTCTTCAATCGCTTCGCCGCGCTGGTGCGCCTCTTCCCCGTCCTGCCGATCGCGGCGGCGGACACGCGCTTCCAGCCGGTCTATGCCGGCGACGTCGCCGAGGCGATCGCGCGGGCGGTCGACGGCGAGGCCAAGCCCGGCGCGATCTACGAGCTCGGCGGCCCCGCCCGCTACACCTTCCGCGAGCTCGTCGACTACGTGGTCGCGGTGACGGAGCGCAAGCGCCTGATCGTCGCCCTGCCGGACAGGCTCGCCCGGATGCAGGCCGCCGTCACCGAGACGCTCGACAAGCTGACTTTCGGCCTGATGCCGGACGAGATCGTGCTGACCCGCGACCAGCTCCTGATGCTGGAGCGCGACAACGTCGTCTCGCAATCCGCGATCGAGGCGAGCCTGACCCTCGAAGGCCTCGGCGTCGCGCCGGCGGCCGTCGAGGCGATCGTGCCGAGCTACCTCAGGCGCTTCCGCAAGCACGGCCAGTTCGATACCCGCCGCGCCGGCTGAGCCGGGTCGCTCAGACGGTCCTCGCCCGCATGGATTTCGCCGCAACGCGCTTTTGCACATGCACCATCAGCGCGATCGCAAAGAGCGGCGTCAGCAGGTTGACGAACGGGATCAGCATCAGCGCGGCGACGATTCCGCCGGCGCCCCATGCCGCCGTCGAGTGACGCTGGCGCAGATCGGCCGCCGTTTCCGGCGAGCCGTGGCGCGTCGCCGCGAGCTCGAAATACTCCCTGCCGAACAGATACGAATTCGCCAGGAAGAAGACCGCGACGTTGACGACCGGCACGAAGAAGAAGGCGAGCGCTCCGAGATTGACGAGAAGCGCCAGGCCCGCGAAGCGCGTTCCCTGCCAGATCGACGTCCCGATCGGCGCCCCCCGGCCGGGAGGATCGGCGGGGAAATCCGTGCGCTCGACGATCTCCGCCGCGTCGTCGAGGAAGAATCCCGCGACCACCGCCGTCACCGCCGGCAGGAAATAGACGAGCCCGAAGAACAGCCCGGCGCCTGCGAGGAAAGCCGCGAGCGGATCGATGAAGGGATAGCCCTCGCTCCAGGCGTTGTCCTGAATCAGCCATGCCACGATCCGGGTCAGGGCCGCCCAGACGACGACCAGCAAGCCGATCGTCAGCGCCAGCGATTTCCAGAGGATCGCGCGCATCGCGGGCGAGACCGCCTGCCTGATCGCCGCGTAAGTCGCCTGTACGAGCATCGAGCCTTTTCCTTTTCCGTATACCGCCGCCCTGCGAGAAGTGGCGACGCGGAGCGGGCATTGCGAGGGGCGAGGCAGGGAATACCCGGATGGCGTCGCCCGATCGTTCCGAGCAAAGTGCGCCCGCCGGTCCGGCCGAAGCACGAAGCAGGAAAGGGATTCGATGAGCACCTACCGCCTCGACAAGCTTTTCTCGCCGCGCTCGATCGCGCTCGTCGGCGCGAGCCCGCGGGAGGGATCGCTCGGACGCACGGTCCTGCGCAACCTGCGCGAGGGCGGCTTTTCCGGGCCGATCGCGCTCGTCAATCCGAAACACGCGAAGATCGACGGGCTCGCATGCGTTCGCGACGTCGCTGATCTCGATCCGGTTCCCGACCTGATCGTCGTCGCGGCCCCGCCGAAGGCGGTTCCGGAGATCATCGAGCGCGCCGGCGCGCGCGGAATCTGCGTCGCTATCGTCATCACTGCCGGGCTCGGCCACGGGGAGGGCTCGCTCGCGGAGGAGACGCGCGTCATCGCGCGGCGTCACGGAATCCGCATCGTCGGCCCCAATTGCCTCGGCGTCGCGGCGCCGCATGCGGGTCTGAATGCGAGCTTCGCCGCGCGCGCGCCGCTTCCCGGCGACCTCGCGCTCATCTCGCAATCGGGCGCGATCGCCGCCGCCATGCTCGAATGGGGCGCGGCGCGCAATGTCGGCTTCTCGGCCGTGGTGTCGCTCGGCGACAAGGTGGACGTCGATTTCGGCGATTGCCTCGACTATTTCGCCGCCGACCGGCGGACGCGCGCCATCCTGCTCTATGTCGAATCGATCGCGCATGCGCGCAAGTTCATGTCCGCGGCGCGGGCCGCCTCCCGGGCGAAGCCTGTCGTGATCATCAAATCTGGCCGACACGCGGACGGCGCCCGGGCGGCGGCGACCCATACGGGAGCGCTCGCGGGCTCGGATTCGGTCTATGACGCGGCCTTCCGGCGCGCCGGATTGCTGCGCGTCCTCGATCTCGACGAGCTTTTCGCGGCCGCCGAAACGCTGGGCCGCCAGAAGCCCTTCCCGGGCGGACGCCTCGCGATCCTCACCAACGGGGGCGGCATCGGCGTCCTCGCGGTGGATCGCCTCGCCGATCTCGGCGGGACGCTCGCCGCGATCTCGCCGCAGACGTTCGCGTCGCTCGACGCGGCTCTGCCCCCGACATGGTCGCGCGCCAATCCCGTGGATATCGTAGGCGACGCGGACGCCACGCGCTACGCGCGCTCCCTTGAGGCGCTGCTGGCCGATGAGGCCAACGACGCCGTGCTCGTCGTCAACGTGCCGACGGCGCTGGCATCGCCCTCGCAGGCGGCGCGCGCGGTGATCGAAACCGTCAAACGCGACCGGGCGACATCGTTCAGGCCCAAGCCCGTCTTCGCCGTCTGGCTCGGCGAGGACGAGGCGCTCGGCGACGGGTTCGAGGCGGCCGGAATCCCGCGCTACGCCACCGATGTCGACGCGATCAGGGGCTTCATGCATCTCGTGCGCTGGCGCGAGGCGCAGGACATACTGATGGAGACGCCGGCGAGTCTGCCGGAAGATTTCGCCCCCGACCGGGAGACGGCGCGGGCGATCGTCGCGGGCGCCCTCGCGGAGGGGCGGCGCTGGCTCGACCCTCTCGAAACCTCGGCTCTGCTCGCGGCCTACCAGATCCCCGACGCGCCGGTGCGCCTCGCTGGCGATCCCGGCGAAGCCGCGCGCCTTGCCGCTCCGATCCTCGCGACGGGCGCGACGGTCGCGGTGAAGATCCTCTCGCCCGACATCGTGCACAAATCCGACGTCGGCGGGGTCGTCCTCGACCTCACGAGCGAGGCCGCCGTGCGCGAGGCGGCGCAGGCCATTCTCGACCGGGCGCGCGAGCGCCGCCCCGACGCGGTCATTCGCGGGGTCATCGTCCAGATGATGGTGCGCAAGCCCAAGGCGCGCGAGCTGATCGCGGGCCTCGCGGACGATCCGACCTTCGGGCCCGTCGTGGTCTTCGGGCGGGGCGGCACGGCGGTGGAAGTCGTCAACGACAAGGCGCTGGCCCTGCCGCCGCTCGACATGAACCTCGCCGCCGATCTCGTCGCGCGCACCCGCGTCTCGCGCATTCTCGCGGCCTACAGGGACGTGCCGGCGGCCGATCTCGAAGCGGTCAAGCTGACCCTCGTCAAGCTCTCGCATCTGGCGGCGGACCTGCCGGAGGTGCGCGAGCTCGACCTGAACCCCCTCCTCGCCGACAAGGACGGCGTCATCGCCGTCGATGCGCGCGTCGCGATCGCGCCCCTGCCCGAGGGCCTTCGCCGGGGATCGGGGCACGTGCGCTTCGCGGTGCGGCCCTATCCCGTCGAGTGGGAGCGAATGATCGAAATCCGGGGCGGCCGCCAGGTCAGGGTCCGCCCCGTTCGCCCCGAGGACGAGGGGCTGTTCTCGGCCTTCTTCGCGAAGGTCACGCCGGAAGATCTGCGCCTGCGCTTCTTCGCATCCGTGCGCGACTTCTCGCACGCCTTCATCGCGCGCCTCGTCCAGATCGATTACGCCCGCGCCATCGCCTTCGTGGCGCTGGACGACGAGTCAGGCGAAATGCTGGGCGCCGTGCGCCTGCACGCGAACGCCGACATGGATCGTGGCGAATACGCCATCCTGCTGCGCTCCGACCTCAAGGGCATAGGGCTTGGCTGGAAGCTCATGGAGCTGATGATCGAATGGGCGAAGGCGGAGGGGCTTTCGACGATCGAGGGCCAGGTGCTCTCCGAGAACACGACGATGCTCGAAATGTGCCGCGACCTCGGCTTCGAGTCGCGCTCCGATCCGGACGACCCAGGGGTGCGGATCGTGCGCCTCCTTATGCAGGAGGCGGGAAAGGCGCCGTCATAAGCGCAACAGTAACCTTTGGAAGTTAGAAGAAGAGCGATTTTCCGCTTTGCAGCCGTTTCCGGCGCCCGTCGAGGATTCTCCCATGCCCTATACATTCGGTTTCGACATATTCGCGATCGCTCTCGCGCTGCTCATCATCGTCACGATCGCCCTCGGCGTGCGCACGGTGCCTCAGGGTTATGTCTACACGGTGGAGCGTTTCGGGCGCTATTCGCGCACGCTCGGACCGGGTCTCGGGCTGATCATCCCCTATATCGAGACGATCGGGCACAGGGTCATGGTGATGGAGCAGGTGCTCGACGTGCCCAGCCAGGAAGCCTTCACCAAGGACAATGCCGGCGTTCGCATCGACGCGGTGGCGTTTTTCCAGGTGCTCGACGCGGCGCGCTCCTCCTACGAGGTCGACGACGTGAAACAGGCGCTCCTGATGCTCACGATGACCAACATCCGCACCGTCGTCGGCTCGATGGACCTCGACGAACTGCTCTCGAACCGCGACAGCATCAACGACAAGCTCCTCATCATTCTCGACGCCGCCGCATCGCCCTGGGGCGCCAAGATCACGCGCGTCGAGATCAAGGACATCTTGCCGCCGGCCGATCTCGCCACTGCGATGGCGCGACAGATGAAGGCCGAGCGCGACCGCCGCGCCGCCATCCTCGAGGCCGAGGGCGACCGCAACGCCGACATCCTGCGCGCGGAAGGCCGCAAGCAGGCGGCGATCCTCGAGGCCGAGGGCCGCAAGGAGAGCGCCTTCCGCGACGCCGAGGCGCGCGAGCGCTCCGCCGAGGCCGAGGCGAAGGCGACGACCATGGTAAGCGAAGCCATCGCGCGCGGCGATCTGGCCGGCGCCAACTTCCTCGTCGCGGAGAAATATGTCGGCGCGCTGACCGCATTCGCGAATTCGCCCAACCAGAAGGTCATCATCGTGCCCACCGAAATGGGCGCGCTCGCCGGAACCTTGGGCGGCATCGCCGAGATCACCCGCGGCGTTTTCGGTCCGGACGCGCCGGCGCGTCGTCCCGGCGGTCTGCCGCCGGGCGGCGCATGACGAACTGGCCCGAAGCGACGGAGAACGCGCCATGCTGACCTATTTCGGATCCGAAGCCGGCGCATGGACCTGGATCATCCTCGGCATCGTCCTCGTGGGGCTCGAACTCGTCGTGCCCGGCGTGTTCATGATCTGGCTCGGCCTCGCCGCCCTGGCGACGGGGGGGCTGGTCTTCCTGTTCGGGCTCGGCTGGCAGACGGCGCTCATCGCCTATGGCGGCCTCGCGCTCGCCGCCGTGATCGGCGCGCGCTGGCTCAACGGACGGCAGATGGCGGGCGAGCAGGACGCCGATCTCAACCGCGCCGACCGGGCGCTGATCGGCCGCGTTCTCACGCTCGAATCCGCCATCGTGAAGGGGCAGGGCCGGGTTCGGGTCGACGATTCGTCCTGGCGCGTCGTCGGGCCGGACCTGCCGGTCGGCGCCCGCGTGAAGGTGATCCGGGTCGAGGGCACGTCGCTCGTCGTCGAGAAGGCCTGACGCACACGCATGCCGGCGCGCGCTCGGCGCGCGTCATGCGCACTTGCCGGAAACGCACCGACGCGCCAGAATTGTGCATTGCACAATGGAGAGCGACGTGAAGCGGGGAGCGATGCGGGAAGCGGAAGAGCAGTCGGCGGAGATCGAGCGGCATGGCCTCTACGAAGATGCTGCGGCGCTCGCGCTCGGCACGCTCATCGTCGCGCTGGGCCTGCATTTCTACGCGCATGCCGGCATCCTCACGAGCGGCCTCGCCGGGCTCGCGCTGCTGATCGACTACACGTCGCCCTACGGCTTCGCGACCATCTTCTTCGCGCTCAACCTGCCCTTCTTCGCGATCGCCTTTCTCCGGCTCGGCATGGCGGCGGCCTTTCGCACCATCATCGCGATCGCGCTGGTCTCGCTGTTTTCGAAGCTGACGCCCGAATGGGTGCGGCTTTCCTATCTCGATCCGGTCTACGCCGCGATCTTCGGAGGCGCGATCATCGGGATCGGGCTTCTCGTCCTCTTCCGCCACCGCACGGGGCTCGGCGGGATCAATCTCGTGGCGATTTGGCTACAGGAGCGTTTCGGCCTGCGCGCGGGATGGGTGCTGCTCGCCGCCGATCTCGCGATTCTCGCAGCGGCTTCCGCCTTCCTGCCCCTCGACAAACTCGCGCTTTCGATTATGGGCGCGAGCGTCCTCAACCTCATCCTCGCGATCAACCACCGCCCCGGACGCTATGTCGGCCGCAGCTGAGGCCTATGGCTCCATGCGACCAATTCCCGTTCTTGTCGCGTGCGGCGCCCTCGCCTAACAGTGAAGCAAGAGCAGCGCGCATGAACCGGCGCCGAGGCTGGAGGGACATATGGAATATCGCGCGCCCGTCGCCGAGATGGCTTTCACCATGCGCAAGGTCGCGGGCCTCGACGAGGCGATCGCGCAGGGCCTGCATCCCGACCTCTCGATCGAACTCGTCGAACAGATCCTGGAAGAGGCGGGCCGTTTCGCCGCCGACGTGATCAGCCCGCTCAACCGGGTCGGCGACGCGCACGGGCTGAAGCTCGAGGACGGCGCGGTGGCGACGCCGCCGGGCTGGGCGCAGGCCTACCGCGACTGGGCGCAGGCCGGCTGGAACGCGTTGCCGGGCCCGACCGATTATGGCGGGCAGGGCCTGCCGATCCTGCTCAACTCCGCCTGCGTCGAGATGTGGAATTCGGCCTGCGTCGCCTTCAGCCTCGCGCCGCTCCTGACCATGGGGGGCATCGAGGCGCTTCACACTCACGCCTCGCAGGAATTGAAGGACCGCTATCTGGAGAAGCTCGTCACCGGCGAATGGACGGCGACGATGAACCTCACCGAGCCGCAGGCTGGCTCGGACCTCTCGGCCCTGCGCGCGCGCGCCGAACCGGCCGGCGAGGGAACCTACCGGATCTTCGGGCAGAAGATCTACATCACCTACGGCGAGCACGACATGACGGACAACATCGTCCATCTCGTGCTCGCGCGCCTGCCCGACGCGCCTCCCGGCACGCGCGGCATCTCGCTCTTCCTCGTGCCGAAACTCCTCCCCGACGGAACGCGCAACGACGTCTTCTGCAGCGGGATCGAGCACAAGCTCGGCATCCATGCGTCGCCCACCTGCACGATGGTCTTCGGCGACAGCGACGGCGCGATCGGCTGGCTTGTGGGCGAGGAGAACCGGGGGCTGGCCTGCATGTTCACCATGATGAACAACGCCCGCCTGTCCGTCGGCGTGCAGGGCGTCGCGGTCTGCGAGCGCGCCTATCAGCAGGCGCTCGAATACGCCCGCGAGCGCCGGCAGGGCAAGGCCGCCGGGCATCAGGGCGGGGGCAAGGAAGGCGGGGCAATGGCGCCGATCGTCGCGCATCCCGACGTCC
>REDO01000009.1 GCA_007693435.1 Salinarimonadaceae bacterium
TCCGTAGCGTAATCTGTATTTTTTATCAGACAGATTGTCGATGCGAAAATAGACAATTTGCGCATCCTACATCAGACAGCTTGCTTGCAATCCGAGGCGCTGTCGCTAGGATTGATTGATATGAGACCGCGTTCCAAGCGCGCAGCCAAGAGGTCCAGAGATGGATCAGACTGTCACCATTCAGGCGCCGGACGGCGGCAAGGCCCAAAGGGTCTACCTTCTCCTGCGCGACGAGATCGTGAACGGCGGCTACGCCGTCGGCGGGGCGCTGCCCGGTGAACTGCGCCTCGCCGAGCGCTTCGGCGTCTCGCGCGTCACCATCCGCCGCGCCCTCGACAGGCTCGTGCGCGACGGCCTCGTCCAGCGCCGCGCCGGCAGCGGCACGACCGTGCGCGCTCCCGGCGGGTCGCAGGGGGCCGTGATGGCGGATTTCGCGACGCTGATGCCGCAGGTCGTCGAGATGGGGCTCGCGACGACGGCGCGGCTTCTCTCGTTCTCTTATGCGCCCGCGCCTCCGGGCGTCTCGCAGGCGATGGGGCTTGCGGCCGGCGAGCGGGTCCAGCGCGCCGTGCGCGTGCGCCTCATCGACGGCGAGCCGTTCTCGCATCTCACGACCTACGTGCCGGAGGCGGTCGCGCAGGGCTATTCCGAGGCCGATCTCGCCACATCGCCCCTGTTCCGGCTTCTGGAGCGCAGCGGCGTGCAGGTGGAGCGGGCGACGCAGACCATTTCCGCGACGCTGGCGACGCCCGACACGGCGGAAGCGCTCGACATGGCGGTGGGCGCGGCGCTCGTGCTCCTCACCCGCGTCGTCTTCGACGAAAAGGGACGGGGCGTCGAGCATCTGACGGCGCTCTACCGGCCGGATCGCTTCAAGCTCGAAATGACGCTCGATCGCGTGGGCGAGGCCGATGCCCGAAGCTGGGCGCCCGTCGCAACCCCGCACGCAAAGGAGAAAAAGGCGCGATGAACGCTCTCCGCTCAATGAAGGCTCCCCGCGCGCTGTTCGACAAGCTCTGGGACGCCCACGAGATCCACCGCCGCGACGACGGCGGCTCCCTGCTCTGGGTCGACCGCCACTTCGTCCACGAAGGCTCGCACCACGCCTTCCGCAAGATCGCCGAGCGCGGGCAGGGCGTCGCCGAGCCGCGCCTGACTTTCGGGGTCGCCGACCATTACGTGCCGACCCGCGGCCGGGGCCTGCGCATCGCCGATCCCGCCATCGCGCGCATGGTCGAGACGCTCTCAAAAAACGCCGCCGAACACGGCTTCAAGCTGTTCGGCCTCGACGATCCCCGGCAGGGCATCGTCCATGTCGTCGGCCCCGAACAGGGCATCACCCTGCCGGGCCTCTTGATCAATTGCGGCGACAGCCACACCTCGACGCACGGCGCCTTCGGGGCCTACGCCTTCGGCGTCGGAGCGACCGAGGTGGCGCATGTCCTCGCCACGCAGACGATCTGGCAGAAGAAGCCCAGGCGCATGCTGATCCGCGTCGACGGCAAGCTGCTTCCGGGAGTGTCGGCGAAGGATATCGCGCTCAACTGGATCGCGAGACTCGGCGCCGACGGGGCGCGCGGCTGCGCCATCGAATATGCCGGCGAGGCGGTGCGGGCGCTCTCGATGGAGGGCCGCATGACCTTGTGCAACCTCTCGATCGAGGGCGGCGGGCGCTGCGGCATGGTCGCGCCCGACGAGACGACCTTCGCCTATCTCAAGGGCCGCCCCTACGCGCCGCCGGCGCATCTCTGGGACGTGGCGATCGCCGACTGGGCGGCGCTCGCGACCGACGACGGGGCCGAATTCGACCGCGAGGTGAGCCTCCACGCCGACGAGATCGCGCCGATCGTCACCTGGGGCACGAGCCCCGAGGACGCGCTGCCGATCACGGCGAGCGTCCCCGATCCGGCGACGGCTGCGACGGAATCGGACGCGCAGCGCATCCGCGCGGCGCTCTCCTATATGGGCCTCAAAGGCGGCGCCCCGCTGGAGCGCATCGCGGTCGATCAGGTCTTCATCGGCTCGTGCACCAACGGGCGCATCGAGGATCTGCGCGCCGCCGCTTCCGTCCTCGCTGGGCGCAAGGCGAAGGTCCCGGGCCTCGTCTCGCCGGGCTCCAGCCTCGTCAAGGCGCAGGCCGAGCAGGAGGGCCTCGACCGCATTTTTGTCGAGGCCGGGCTCGAATGGGCGGCCTCGGGCTGCTCGATGTGCGTGGGCATGAACGGCGACATCGTGGCGCCGGGGATGCGTTGCGCCTCGACCACCAACCGCAATTTCAGGGGCCGGCAGGGGCCGGGAGCGCGCACGCATCTGATGTCGCCCGCCATGGTGGCCGCCGCCGCCGTCACGGGCCATCTCGCCGACGTGCGCCCGATGCTGGCGGGGAGGATCTGATGGCCGGATGGACCATGCACGAGGGGCTCGCTATCGCGCTCCCTTTAGAGAACATCGACACCGACCAGCTCATTCCGGCGCGTTTCATGTCGACGCCGCGCTCGGAGGGCTACGGCAAGTTCCTCATGCACGACATGCGCCGCGACGCGGACGGGGGCCTCAAGCCCGACCATCCGCTCAACGGTCCCGAAGCGGCTGGGGCCTCGGTAATGATCACGCGCCGCAATTTCGGCGGCGGCTCGTCGCGCGAGGCGGCCGCCTACGCCCTCGTCGACGGGGGCTTTCGCGCGGTTGTCGCGCCGAGCTTCGGCGACATCTTCTCCAGCAACGCCGTCAACAACGGCCTCCTGCCGGCGCGGGTGAGCGAGGAGGACGCGGAGGCGCTGCTCGCGGCGGCGCCGGGACAGGCCATCGTCGATCTCGACGCGAGCGTCGTGCGGATGGGCGGGCTCGTCGTTCCATTCGAGCTCGATCCGGTCTGGCGGCTCAAACTTATCAACGGCTGGGACGATATCGACCTGACGCGCTCGCATGCTCAGGAGATCGCCGATTTCGCGAAAGCGCGACGCGCCGCGAGCCCGTGGGTCTGGCCGGAGCCGGTTTCCGGCTGAGCGCGCGCAGCCCACCCGCACGTCTTTCCGCATCGCCGGGAAATGACGTGGGGCGAGAAATGTTCTTTGTATGTTCATCGCGGATGCGTATGCTCGGCGCATGGCTGGCGCTATACCCTAAGGGCGGGACGCCGTGACTGCGCCGACAGAATGGGGATCGAACATGTCTGCGTCTGACGATCTGCTCGCAACGGCGAGACGACGGAAGTTTCGGACCATCCTGGCGGATCCCCCTTGGCAATTCCAGAATCGAACCGGCAAAATGGCGCCTGAGCATAGACGCCTTAATCGGTACGGCACGATGACCCTAGAAGAGATCAAGTCATTGCCGGTCAGCGATGTCGCCGCTGAAACAGCTCATCTTTACATGTGGGTTCCGAATGCGCTTCTTCCTGAAGGGTTGGAGGTTTTGAAGAGCTGGGGTTTCAGTTATAAATCTAATATAATCTGGCATAAAATTAGAAAAGATGGCGGTAGTGACGGTAGGGGTGTTGGATTTTACTTCCGAAATGTCACGGAAATACTGCTTTTTGGCGTTCGCGGGCCAAATGCCCGGACCGAAGCGGCTGGCCGTCGTCAGGTCAATATGATGGAGTCCAGAAAACGGGAGCATAGTCGCAAGCCCGACGAGCAGTATGAGCTTATCGAAAGCTGTTCGCGCGGCCCGTATCTGGAGCTCTTTGCGCGTGGTCCAAGGCCGGGTTGGTGCGTTTGGGGGAATCAGTCGGAAGAATACGTTCCGACCTGGGCAACCTACGCCAATCATTCACAGGCGCATAAGCTGAACGAAGCTGCTGAGTAACGTATCCTTCAGTCGAATGTGACGACTTCGGCCGGCAATCCGATCAGTACGAGCGGGCATGGATTCCCGACGCCTCGCCGGACACGATCCTCCAGTTTTCTCCAATGAGTCGTTGCCGCCCCGTATTTGTCCGCGACGAAGCTGGAGGACCACGCTTCCGCAAAGCTCGTGTCGCCTTGGCGCATTCTGCGAGTGTAGTCATCTTGCTGTCTCTTTGTCGGATTCAGGCCGATTTCTATCAATTGATCGATCGTTTCGAGCTGCTGCTCGGCGGCGAAGCGACGAACCATCTCGCGGATCCTGTTCTGCATACTCTCGCCGCGCGTGATGATGATCCCGACTGATATTGCGCCTTCTGCGTGGAGACGTTTGAAATTTTCAAGATCACGATCAAAAAAAGGATCTTTGTTGTTCCATTCAATTTCAAGTGCGATCGTCCCTCGGTCGATGAATTCGCGCACATGATCTATTTCGTGGGAAATGGACTCTTTCTTGACTCCATTTATCATTTTTTCAATTTCAAAGTTCTTTTTGTTCCAGTTCTGCTCTGCGAGAGAGCGGCGAAGACGCTGGGTGATTTTCGCCTCGCCTCCCCCCGATCCGACGACTTCATGGATCGGTATGCTTAGCGTCTGGAGAGCTGATTCGAGTTCTTTCTCCGCCTCTGGAAAATCAATTCCAAGTATTGCTTTCGCATGTGAGACAAATTTGATCTGGAAATTACGTGAAGATAGCTCTGGAAAGAGAATGATTTCTTCACGGGGCATTTCTCGAATTCCGTCTCGTCCGCATGATTGCGTGTGCTGTCTGGTTGCGGCTGCTCGAAAGTGATAGGGCCGATCCCAAATTGCATCAATAGTCGTTCCGGGGGGCGAGATCGCCTTCGCGGCGCCAATGCAAGTGGATAGATTACAGACAGAGTGACCCGCCCCAGCATCGGCAATACGGGTTCTGATCGCGGCATGCGCCCCTTATCCAACGTTCCCGAGCATCCCCGCCACGTCCCTGAACGCCCCCACAAGCGTCCGCCGCTGCTGGGGCGCCATCGCCTCGATCGCGTTCGTCACGGCGTCCGGCAGGAGGTTGGGGGCGTGCGACAGGATCTCGGCGCCGCTCGGCGTGAGCCGCGTATGGACGATGCGCCGGTCGGTCGCGTTGCGGTAGCGCACGATGAAGCCGCGATCCTCCAGCTTGTCGAGGATCGAGACGACGGTGCCGGGCGAGAGATCGACATGGCGCGACAATCCGCTCGTCGTCACCTCGCCGAGATCGCGCACGCCGGCCAGAATCACGATCTGCGGGATGGTCAGCCCGGAGGCGCGCGCCATGGCTTTCGAGCGCGTGTCGATCGCCTGGGCGATCACGCGGATCGCCTTCATCAGCGCGCGCAGGTCGTCCTGCACGGCCTTGTCCGCATGCACTTTCGCTTCTTCGCGCTCTCGCGCCGTCTCGTTCATTTCTTCGCGCTTTCGCGCTGTCATGGGAACCTCCGTCGCCCCTGCGATGTTGACCAACGCAAACTCCCAGATTAACGTCGTAGTTGATTTGACATCAAATGATTGGTTCTGTAAACATTTGATCTCAAATTATCTGATCGCGCCCCGGCGCGCGCTTTGTCGTGCGCCGGGGCTCGGCGCGACTGAAAGGAATGCACAGGCTCATGTGCGGAATATGCGGCGAAATCGCCTTCGACGGACGCTCCGGCCAGACGGCCGCCACCCAGAAAATGACGGAGGCCATGGTCCCGCGCGGTCCCGACGGGGGCGGGATAGTCTCACGCGGGCGCGTCACTTTCGGGCATCGCCGCCTGAAGATCATCGATCTGACCGACAAGGCCGAGCAGCCGATGGTCGATTCCGATCTCGGGCTGACCATCGCCTTCAACGGCTGCATCTATAATTATCCGGAGCTGCGCAAGGAGCTCGAGGGACTGGGCTGCCGCTTCTTCTCGACCGGCGACACCGAGGTCATCCTCAAGGCGTATCACCTCTGGGGAATCGACTGCGTCAAGCGCTTCAACGGCATGTTCGCCTTCGCCATCCACGAGCGCGACACGGGCCGCGTCGTGCTGGCGCGCGACCGCTTCGGGATCAAGCCGATCTATCTCGCTGAGACGCCGGGACGCCTGCTCTTCGCCTCCTCGCTCCCCGCGCTCGTCGCGACGGGGGAGGTCGATACGACGATCGATCCCGTGGCGCTGCAATTCTATATGAGCTTCCACGCGGTCGTTCCGGCGCCCTGGACGATGATCAAGGGCGTGCGGAAACTGCCGCCGGCGACGGTGCGCGTCATCGAGCCCGACGGCGCGTCGCGCGATCACCGCTATTGGGCCCTGTCCTATGACCGCTCACGCGAGGACGCCGAGCGCCCCTTCGAGGAATGGCGCGACATGACGCTCGAGGCGCTTCGCCTCGCCGTGCGCCGGCGCATGGTCGCCGACGTGCCCGTCGGCGTGCTGCTCTCGGGCGGCGTCGATTCGAGCGTGATCGTCGGCCTTCTCGCCGAAGAGGGCCAGAGCGGGCTGAAGACCTTCTCCATCGGCTTCGAGGCCGCGCACGGCGAGCAGGGCGACGAATTCGTCTATTCGGATCTCATCGCCAAGCGTTTCGGCACGGATCACACCAAGATGATGATCCCCTCCGCCGACATGCTGCGCGCGCTGCCCGAAACAATCCGCGCCATGTCCGAGCCGATGGTCTCCTACGACAATGTCGGCTTCTACCTGCTCTCGCGCGAGGTGGCCAAGCACGTGAAGGTCGTGCAGTCGGGCCAGGGGGCGGACGAGGTCTACGCCGGCTATCACTGGTATCCCAAGCTCGTCTCCTCGAACGACCCCGTCGGCGACTACGCCAAAGCGTTCTTCGACCGCTCGCACGCGACGATCGCGACGCATCTGACCCCCGACTGGCGCGTCTCCGAAGATGTCGCGCGCGCCTTCGTCGAAGAGCATTTCGCCGCTGCGGGCGCCGACGACCCGGTCGACAAGGCCCTGCGGCTCGATTCGACCGTGATGCTCGTCGACGACCCGGTAAAGCGCGTCGACAACATGACCATGGCCTGGGGGCTCGAAGCGCGCGTTCCCTTCCTCGATTACGAACTCGCCGAACTGGCCGCCCGCATCCCCGCCCGCCACAAGCTCGCCCATGGCGGCAAGGGCGTGCTCAAGGAAGCCGCGCGCAAGGTCATACCCGGGGACGTGATCGACCGGCCGAAGGGCTATTTCCCCGTGCCGGCGCTGAAATACATCGAGGGCCCGACGCTGGACATGGTCCGCGACGCTTTGTCCTCCCGCGCCGCCCGCGAGCGCGGATTGTTCGAGAAAAGTTATCTCGACCGCCTGTTCGCCGACCCAAAAAGCGCGATCACGCCGCTGCGGGGTTCCGAATTGTGGCAGGTGGCGTTATTGGAGATGTGGCTCCAGGGCCATGAGATCTGAGGCTTGCGCCGACGATGTCCCACGCGCCGACGTGACTCCCTCCCCGCAGGGGAGGGCCTGGCTGGGGCGGAAAGCGCCGACTTTTCCGGACAATGCGCTCTTCCGCGTCGCGCTGGCCGCGCGAAACACCCGCCCCCTTGGGGAGGGTTGCCGAAGGTGGTTCATATGCGAAGGCTACTCCCCGCCCGCATGGGAGAGTTGGGGTTGAAGGGACCGCGATGACACACTCGAACGATGCGCCGACAGCGCCGCTGACGAGAGGTTCGACATGGCCAAGATGAACGCGCCCCCGCGATCGGAGCGCCCGGCTCGCCGGCAGCGCGAACCGCGCCGGCAGTCGGCCTACACGCAGATGGAACACGTGACGTCTCCCAGCCCGAACGCGATCGTCGATTGCGGCTGGGGCCGGCTTCTGTTCGGGCAGACCTTCGACGATCATCATCGCCTCGTCGAGGCGATGCGCGCCGAGCGGCCCGACAGGCGCGACATCGCCGTCTATGTCCGCGACCCTCACGTGGCGTTGGCCAGCGCGCCGCAGGAGATGTTCCTCGACCCCTCGCACGTATTCCGGCTGGACCTGTCGCGCTACCGCACGTCGCGCGCGCGGCCGAAGGGCTTTTTCCTCCGCCGGCTCGCCTCGGCCGCGGACGCCGACGCCGTGAACCGCATCTACGCTGCGCGCAATATGGTGCCCGTGCCCCAAGACTTTTTCTGGTCGAAACGCGACAACCGCGTCATCACCTACTTCGTCGCGGAAGACGAGTCGACGGGCGCGATCATTGGCACGGTGACCGGCGTCGATCACTCCCGCGCCTTCGACGACCCCGAAGCCGGCTCATCGCTCTGGTGCCTCGCCGTCGATCCGCAGGCGAGGCCGCCTCGCGTGGGCGAATGGCTCGTGCGTCACCTCGCGGAGCATTTCAAGGCGCGCGGGGCGGCGTTCATGGATCTCTCCGTGATGCATGACAACGTGCACGCCATCGCGCTTTACGAGAAGCTCGGCTTCGAGCGGGCGCCGCTCTTCACGCTCAAGCGCAAGAACGTCATCAACGAGAAGCTCTTCGCGGGCCCAGGCCCCGAGGAGAATCTCAACCCCTACGCGCGCCTGATCGTGGACGAGGCCCGCCGACGGGGCATCGACGTCGAAGTGACGGACGCGGAGGGTGGTTTTTTCCGGCTCACCTATGGCGGCCGCTCGGTGCATTGCCGCGAATCGCTGAGCGAATTGACGAGCGGCGTCGCGGTCTCGATCTGTGACGACAAGGCCGTGACGCGCCGGGTCGTTCAACGCGCCGGAGTGATCGTGCCCGAGCAGATCGAGGCGGGCGACGAGGCGTCGTTGGCGGAGTTTCTCACGCGCCACAAATCCGTCGTCGTCAAGCCGGCGCGCGGCGAGCAGGGCAGGGGGATCGCGGTCGGCGTCGAGACGATGGAGGATCTGAAGGCGGCGATAGAAGTCGCGCGCAATTTTTGCGACCGGGTGTTGATCGAGGAGCGCGTTTCGGGCGAGGATCTGCGCCTCGTCGTCATCGATTACCGGCTCGTCGCCGCCGCGGTGCGCCGCCCGGCGCAGGTGGTGGGCGACGGCGCGTCTTCGATCCGTGCGCTGATCGAGGCCCAGAGCCGCAGGCGCATGGCCGCGACGGGGGGCGAATCGCAAATCCCGCTCGATGGCGAGACCGAGCGCACTGTCGCGAGCTCCGGATTTGGTCTCGACGACGTGCTCGCCGACGGTTCCGTCCTCAACGTGCGCCGCACGGCGAACCTGCATACGGGCGGGACCATCCACGACGTCACGGCGCATGTGCATACGCGGCTCGTGGACGCCGCGATCCGCGCCGCGCGCGCGATCGACATTCCCGTAGTCGGGATCGACTTCATGGTGAAATCTCCTCGCGAGCCGGACTATGCCTTCATCGAGGGCAACGAGCGCCCCGGCCTCGCCAACCACGAACCGCAGCCGACCGCCGAACGCTTCGTCGATCTGATGTTCCCGCTCTCGGTCCCCGCCTCGGTTCGTCAGGCCGCATATCAGGAGCGCAACGCGTGACCGACCGCCTCGCCATCGACACCGACTACCTGCGCGCGCGCCTCGCCGACCTGCTCGCGATTCCCAGCCCGACCGGCTACACAGACAGCATCGTCCGTCATGTCTGTCACCAGATCGAGAAGCTCGGTCTGGGCTACGAACTGACCAGGCGCGGGGTGATACGCGCCATCCTGCCCGGGCATGAGAAACGCGGCGCGCGCGCGCTCGTCTCGCATCTCGACACGCTCGGCGCGCAGGCGCTCCGTCTTAAGGACAACGGCCGGATCGAGCTCGCGCATATCGGCCATTGGTCGGCGCGCTTCGCGGAGGGCGCGCGCGCGACCATCTTCACCGAAAAGGGCGCCTATCGCGGGACGATCCTGCCGCTGAAAGCGTCCGGGCACCGCTACAACGAAGAGGTCGACACCGCGCCGGTCGGCTGGGAGCATGTCGAGCTTCGCATCGACGCGCTCGCGCGCGACCGGCGCGACCTTGCGCGGCTGGGCGTCGAGGTCGGCGATATCGTGGCCATCGATCCCCAGCCCGAATTTCTCGACAACGGCTACATCGTCTCGCGCCATCTCGACGACAAGGCGGGCGTCGCCTGCATGCTCGCCGCCCTGAAGGCGCTCTCCGAATCGGAAGGGCGCCCGCCGGTGGACGTTCATTGGCTCTTCACGATCGCGGAGGAAGTGGGGGTCGGCGCATCGGCCGCGCTCACCGCCGACGTGGCCGCGATCGTCGCCGTCGATAACGGCGTCACCGCGCCGGAGCAGAACTCGGACGAATTCGGCGTCACCATCGCCATGGCCGACCAGACGGGGCCTTTCGACTTCCACCTGACCCGCAAGCTCGTGCGGCTGTGCCGCGACAACGACATCCGCTACCAGCAGGACGTTTTCCGCTATTACCGATCCGATTCCGCGTCGGCCGTCGTCGCAGGCCACGACGTCCGCGCGGCGTTGATCACGTTTGGCATCGACGCCTCTCACGGCTACGAGCGCATTCACATGCATGCGCTCAGGTCTCTCGCCGAGCTGATCACGGCCTACGCTTCGAGCACGGTCGAGATCACGCGTGACGCGCACGAGATCAGGAGGGGTCTGGGAGGATTCACCCGCCAGCCCATGAACGCGGCCGATCCCGCCGACGTGATCGAGGCGATCGCGTCGGTCGAGGACGATCAGGTCGCTTCGGGCGAGGGCTGAGCGGGACGCTCGCGCAGACCGGCGGCGATCTGGCGGTTGATGCTGACCAGAACGCCGAGGCCTTCGGGACGGGGCTTGATCATCAGATCGACCGTGCGGTTGAAGATGAACAGCGCGAGATTGGCGATGTTCTGCTTGATCTCGCGCGGTAGCGGGTTTTCCGCTTCAGTCGCGGAGGTCGCGAGGATCGTCCACAGCTTTCGGTTGTATGTCAACGCCTCTTCGAGCTCTGGAGCGCGCACGGACCAGTCGTCCTGTACGTTTTGGAGCCGGGAGGCGGCCTTCATGAGAAGGTTGGCCTCGAGTTCGCGGGGGCTCTGAGTGGCCTGCGCGTTCCTCGCGTAAACATTAGCCCCCTGAGACATGTTTGAACGCCTCCTCCTCGAACGCGATGAGCTTTTTCACTTCTCTGAGCGCTTTATAAAACTCACCGGTTAGGAGAAGGTTATTGACGTCCGCGATGATCGGGGTCGCGCTCGGGGCGGCCGCCAGAAAATCCTTCACGAGGGGAAAATACACCTCGTTGTGGCCGGAGATGTCGCCGTTGAGATACATGAGCTGTACCGCGAGATAGATCCGCCTCGCCGGCGTGTCCGCGGTTTCGACGGTGAGAATGTCCTTCTCGCGCAGGATCGGCGCCTCGCCCTCGATGAAGAACCGCGTGCGCTGCTCCCCGTTGCGGATGACCGCCGTGCCGATGATGACGCGCTCGCCGGGCTTGAGTTCGACCCTGAGAGGCATGCCTGTCTCCGCGAAGTTGAGTGACGTGCGTCGCGCGATCAGCCGAACAGGCGCAGGATGCTCTGCTCGGACTGGGCTGCGAGGGAGAGCGCCTGCTGCGAGAGCTGCTGGCGGGTGTTGAGGGCGAGAAGGTTGGCGGCCTCCTCGTTCTGGTCGGCGAGGACGAGGCCGTCGGCGCCGCCCTTGAGCGTGTTCATCATGCCCTTGGTGAATTCTTCGCGGACCTTCACCGTCGTCAGGCTGGTGCCGAATGCGGCGGCCTGGGTGCGCAGGGAGCCGATGGCGTTGTTGACCGCCGTGGCGGAGGTCGCGATCGCCGCCGCGCCGACCGCGAGATCGGCGTCGCCCCAATCGGCTCCTGCGGGGACGCCCGCCGGGTCGGCCGCCACCCAACTGACCGCCGTCACCGACATCGTGCTCGTCGCGTCTTCGTTGAAGGCGACGGTGAGGTTCTGAGCAGCAAGAAGATTGGTGCCGTTAAAGCCCGAATCGCGGGCCACGTTGATCATCTGGGTGCGCAACTCGTTGAACTGCGCTAGCAGGGTGGCGCGCTCCGCAGCCGAGTTTGAATCAGCCGCCTGCTTCGAGACCGCAGCCATATTTTCCGCGATTCTCGTCAGCGCCGTGATGCCCTTGTCGGCCGCCTCGATGGTCTTGATCGCGAGTCCCATGCCGTCGAGCCGGCGCCCGAGATCATTGGCGCGGTTGTTGAGCGAGGAGGCCTGGAAGAAGTTTCGCGGATCGTCGAGCGCGGAATTGACCTTCTTGCCGGTCGAGAGCCGATTCTGGATCACGGATTGCTGGTCTCCGATCATCTGGAGGGTCAGAACGTTGTTGCGAACGGCGCTGGTAAGCGTGATGTCCATGATGCGACCTCGAAAACGGTTCCCCATAGGGGCTTTCGAGGAGAATGAAATCATTAACCTTAATATTGCGTAAATGCGTGAGCTTCCCGCCGTCCTGCTCTCCGAAAAGAAGAGGGCGGCGGGATCGCTCCCGCCGCCCGTTCGCTGTGTTGATGTCCTCGTCTCGATCAGAACAGGCGCAGGATTCCCTGCTGCGACTGGCTGGCGAGGGAGAGCG
>REDO01000154.1 GCA_007693435.1 Salinarimonadaceae bacterium
TGCCTTCAACCGCACGGCCATCCGTTTTCTAGGGAAAACAGAAAAGTTCAGGGTCAGAATACAGGGCAACGAACAAGAGGCCGGTAGCGCCGCAGAAAGTCCAGGCGGGCCTCGCCCCACGCGGCGAGACGCCCTCGTAATCGTCGCAGTCGCAGATCGTGCCGCAGACGGCCAGGAACAGAACCTCGTCGAGCGGATGAGCCACCCGCCAAGGCTCGCGCGGGTCGTCGATCACGCCCAGATGTTCGAGGAGCACCTTCAGGCGCGACTTGGGCAGGCTTTCTGATCCGCCCCCTTTCTTTGGACCGCCGGAGGCTGGAGTTTCCGGCTTGTTTGATCCGCCCCCATTCTTTGGACCGCCGGAGGCTGGAGTTTCCGGCTTGTTTTCACGGCGACGGGCTGGCTGCGCCGCCGAGGTTCTGTAACGAGATCGGCGGCTTGTTGCCGATCGCCCCGTGCGGGCGGACCTCGTTGTAGTATCTGAGCCAATCCTCCATCTTTTCGCGCGCATCGGCAAGCGTCGGGAACCCTGCCATCGAGGATCAGTTGCCCGTCGGTATAGGAGACCGTGACGCCGCTCGCTCCGGGAATGGCTGAACGGATGCGCGACTGCACGACGCTGAAATTCGGCGAAACCTCGATATCCATGACGCCCAGGAGGCGTTTATGCTCGTCAAACAGCGAAACATTCGTCGTGCCGATCTGCTTGCCGAGCACATAGATCGAAGTGTCCGACAGCGGCGGGACGTCGGCGATGTCGGCCGATCCGACGATGACCTCGGCATAGCCCGAGGGGACGTTCACGGTCCGGGAATGGTTCACCGCGATCGTGGTGCGCCCCATATGCAAGGCCGACGACTGGGCCAGCGCCGTCTGGGTCTGGAGCAGTGTCGCCGTTCCCGCGACGCCAACCGAAAGCACGAGCCCGAGTGCAAGCGCGGTGAACGTCCTATTCACGTATTTCATGCGCAGCATCGGCATCGACTCCCGGGCTAGGATCATTCCAGACTGTTGAAAGAATCGGTCTGGACATCCAACGCCCGCACTCTGCAATACGTCAGCGTCTTACATTTTCGAAAATGATCTATACTGGCGCGATCGGTTCAGAATGACATTTCATTGTAGCGCTTTTGCATAAGCGCGCCGCACCGTCCCGAAGACAATAGCGATATTTCAGTCTGGAGGGGCTTCGACTCAGATTTCTATGGCATCGGCAATTCTGCAACAGGCCAAGCTGTTGTTTTGCAGCCGAAAATCGCTTCATCAGAGAGGTTCCTACGGGGCGCCGATACGGGATCTATTCCCTGTCGCGTCGGCATAACGGAACGCGCGCGCCATACGCAGCGTTATCTGGCACGTCGTCGCTCGCGGAGCGGCGCGCTTGGAGTCCAGAACATGAATAGGATAGTTCACTCGAGGAAGCTTTCGCTTTTGGCCGGGATCGCGGTCGCGGCGTTCGCCTTCGCAGCGCCGGATCGGGCGCCGCCGAACCTGACGCAGATATCCCTGGTCGCTTCCGCTGATGCTCAAGCGCGCCTGAGCATCAGCGTCTTTTACAACCAGCTAGCGCCACATGGCCGCTGGATCCGGCATCCCGCCCATGGTTTTGTCTGGACGCCGCGCGACGTACGGCCCGGATGGCGCCCCTACACCGAGGGTCGCTGGATTCATACGGTACGGCACGGATGGTACTGGCAGTCGAGCGAGCCATTCGGTTGGGCGACCTATCATTACGGTCGATGGGGCTACCAGCGCGCCTATGGCTGGTACTGGGTTCCTGGCACGCAGTGGGCTCCTGCATGGGTGGTTTGGCGCGTCGGAGGCGACAGCATCGGCTGGGCTCCTATCGCACCGGATCGCCGCGGCTACGCCACGAGGTTCCCTACGCGCTACCGGGCCCCGGTCGTCGAGAGCTGGGTCTTCGTCGAGACGCGCTTCGTCAGTGCGTCGCTCCTGATTGAGCATATCGTTCCGATCCGCGAGATCCCGGTCTTTCTGGCTCAGTCGCCCAACGTGATTACGTTCAACATACAGAACAACATCATCATCAACCAACCGATTGAGATCACGCAGATCCAGCAGGTTCTTGCCGAGCCCATGATGAGCGTCGAAGAGGTAACCTTCGTGACCGATCCGTCGCTGGCTGCTGCGACCGATGGCGACATGCAGCTGATCACCGCTTTTCAGGCCGATCTGGACTCCCCGATGGCGAATGAGACGCCCCCGGAGGTCGCCGAAACGCCGGAGGAGGTAGAGACGGTCACGCGCCTCGAAGAAACCGTGGAGGACGCGCCGCCGGATGAGGACGCGCCAAGCGCCGCTACGCTTGACGACGCCGCTGTCGAAGCCGAGCTCGAAGAGGAGGCGGAGCCGGCTCCTGAAGAAACGGCTCCCGTTGACGAGGCTCCGGCAGAGGCGCCTCCGGCCGACGCTCCTCCGGCAGAAGCGCCCCCGGCAGAGGCTCCTCCGGCAGAAGCGCCTCCGGCAGAAGCGCCCCCGGCAGAGGCTCCTCCGGCAGAAGCCCCTCCGGCAGAAGCGCCCCCGGCAGAGGCTCCTCCGGCAGAAGCCCCTCCGGCAGAAGCGCCCCCGGCAGAGGCTCCTCCGGCAGAAGCGCCCCCGGCAGAAGCGCCTCCTGTCGAGACGCCTGCGCCGGCGGAAGCCGAACCCATGCCGGCCCCGGAGCCCGCTCCGGAGCCCGTCCCGGAACCCGCACCCGAGCCTACACCGGCGCCTCTGGACGTCCCGGCGGAGCAGGATCCGGCGGCGGACGCGCCGCCCGATGAGACGCCTGAAGAGCGCGAACGCCGCCTTCAGCGTCAGTAATGATCACAAAGGGGGGAGGCGGAGGTCATCCGCCTCCCCCCTTATGTGGAATGAGATCCGTCGCGGGATCCTGCTCGCGCCAGCGTCAGGCGAACGTGACAAGACCTAACTGCGGGCGGGTATGGCGAGCGTTGCAGCGCCAACGTGATCAGAATTGATCAGCCACCACAAACAAACCACAATTATTTTTCCGCTTAAATCTTTATTAAATCACAAAAACTGGCCCCTACAGGGGGGCTCAATGAGGCAAAAATAAGTTTTTGAAATTTTCATGCTCATGATTGCTTTTCTTTTTTTAATATAATTCTGAATTAGACTGAACTTTATCCATATATCTGCGTTTATTGCAGAGTTCCGGTAGGGACTGATATCCAATAGGAGAGCAACGATGAATAAAACCTTTCTGATTACGACGTCCGCAGCTGCGATGTTCGCCCTTTCTGGCGCCGCTTTCGCTCAGTCGAGCGCGACGGCTACCGTTGATCTCAACATCCGCTCCGGCCCCGGCCCGAGCCATCAGGTGGTCGGCGTGATTCAGGCAGACGACAGCGTCACAGTCGATGGTTGCCTCGAGGGAAGCCGCTGGTGCCGCATCTCGTATGACGGCCGCGAGGGTTGGGTCTATTCCGAATACCTCACCGCCGACTTCCAAGGCCAGCGCGTCGTGATTTCCGAGCGCCGCGAAGCTGTCGGCGTTCCGATCGTGACGCATGATGGCGGCGGCGTAACGGGCTCGACCGTTGGTATGGCGGGCGGCGCGCTTGCGGGCGCTCTTATTGCCGGCCCGATCGGCGCTGTCGTCGGCGGAGTCGCCGGGGCGGCCACGGGCGGCATAACGGGTTCGGTCATCGATCCCCCGTCCAACGTGCGCACCTATGTCCAGAGCAACCGTTTCGATCCGGTCTATCTGGATGGCGAGGTCGTAATCGGAGCGGGTCTCCCCGATACCGTGGAACTTCGCACGATCCCAGACTACGAGTACCACTACGTCTACGTCAATGAAGTGCCGGTTCTGGTCGAGCCGGGCTCGCGCCGGATCGTCTATGTCCTGCGTTGATCCGAGCCGTCATCACGGCGCGTAGCCGTCGCCACGCCCGGCCATCGCGCCGGGCGTGCGCATTTCCGCCGTCGCTCGTCTTCAATCGCATGGCGCTTCAGGGTTTCGATAAAAACTGCGCCGGTCCTATTTCCGGGTGTGGTCAGAGCGGCCCAGCAACTCACCTGCTTTGAGGTGAGCGACGCGGGCTTCCGCTGCGGCCTTCTTGAAGATCACTTTCAGCTCCGGATCGCCCTTGCAAGCCTCCTCAAGCCTGCTGCCGAGGTCGGAAAGCTCCTTGAATCCCAGGAGGCCGGCCTGCGAGACGAGCCGATGGCCGTGACGGGCAAGTTTCCGCGAGTCCGCAAGAGCGGCGCTGCCGCCCCGGAATGTCTCCTCGATCTGCTTTTGCAGCTCCCTCAGGCCTCTATCGACCCAATCCGGGCCCATCATCAATCTGCGCGCCACCCTCGAACACCAGATGGCGGTGCGTCTTTCCGGCTCCCGATACGGGAGGTTGGCGAACCTGCGCACGCCCACCCTGATCATCCACGGCAAGGCGGATCCCCTCGTCCCCATCGCTCACGGCAGGCGCCTCGTCGAGGCGATTCCGGGGGCTCGAGCTTTCTGGCCCGACGACATGGGCCACGATATTTCGGAGCATCTGGTCGGGAGCCTGGTGCGTGAAATGGTCAAGCATTTCGAGTACGCGACAGTAGGCGCCACGCTGACCGGGCTCGTCGATGGCGGCTTGTCGAGCGGCGTGGATTAGGCGGCTGCCTCGCCACTGATACTTATTTGCCGCCAGCATACGAGCACGTCTCCGTCATGAGCCTTGTTCGCCATTGCATTCGCCTTTCGGAAAAATGGTCCGGTCGTTAGCCGCCTCGCGCCGCGAGCCATTCGAGGAACCGTTCGACATCCGCAGTGTCGGCGAGCGCGTAATGGGCGGAAGTCGGGCGGTCGGGGTCGTCGCGCAGGGCGAGGCCGACGCCGCGCCTGCTGATCGTGCGGAAGGCGTCTTCGTCGGTGGTGTCGTCGCCGAGATAGATCGGGACCACGTCCTCTTCGTCGAGCCCACGCTTTTCGAGCAAAGCCGTCAGGGCGCGGCCCTTGTGCCAGTCGGCTCTCGGTTTGACGTCGAAGACCTTCTTGCCGGCCGAGTGGCGCAGGCGCTCGAAGCCCGCCATGACCTCGCCGACGGCGTCCTCGACATCGGGGACCTCCGCCTCCTTCACCCTGCGAAAGTGCACGGCGAGGGAGAACGACTTGCGCTCGACCGATGCGCCCTCGATCCCCGACAGCGCCTCGTTCAGCGCGCTCTCGGCGCGGTCGAGATCTGGCAGGAATTCCTTGCCGCGTTCGACATCCTCGCGCCAGCCGCCGGGTCCCGCCATGGCGAAGCCGTGGCTGCCGGCGTAGAAGAGTTCGTCGAGCCCCACCAGCGCGCGGACATCCTCCAGATCGCGACCGCTGACGATCGCGGTGGGGAGAATCTCCGCAAGCCGTTTCACGGCCTGCTTCATCCCCTTCGACAGGATCGCCTGCTTCGGATCCTCGACGATGGGAGTCAGAGTCCCGTCATAGTCGAGAAACACTACGGGCCGCTTGCCGGCGAGCCTTGCGCGCAGCTCCTCCTCGCGATCCCGCGCAGAGGGGAGCCCTTGCAGCGTCCTGACGATGAGGCCCGTCGCTGGGTCGAAGTCGAGTTCGGCGAGATCGGCCACGACAATATCGGCGCCGGCTTCCAGCAGCTCCTCGCGATGCCCCTCGCGGGCGACCCCGATCACCGGCGAGAAGCCGCCGCGCGCGCCCGCCTCGACCCCGGGCGACGCATCCTCGACGACCGCCGCCCCATCGACCCGCGCTGCGAGGCGTTCGAGCGATTGCATGAGGATGGCGGGATCGGGTTTGCCGGGGAGGGCGAGGGCCGCCATGTCCCCGCCATCGACCTTCGCGTCGAACAGGTCGAGCACGCCTGCGGAGCGCAGCACGGCCTCGGCGTTGCGGCTGGACGAGAAGATGGCGATCTTCACGCCGGCGGCCTTCAGCTTGTCGATCAGTGCGAGCGTGCCGGGGAAGGTTTCGATGTGGTTTTCGTCGAGCCAAGCGTTGAAGTGGCGGTTCTTGCGGTTGCCGAGCCCGCAGACCGTCTCCCGATCGGGATCGTCGTCCTCGTCGCCATGGGGAAGCGAGATGTCGCGGGATGCGAGGAAGCTCTCCACGCCGTCGTAGCGCGGCTTGCCGTCAACGTACGTGCGATAATCGGCCTCGGTGAACTGCTCGAACGCGTCGTCGCCGGCGCGGGCTTGCAGATACTCGTCGAACAGACGTTTCCACGAGCCGAAATGCGCCGTGGCGGTATCGGTGATGACGCCGTCCATGTCGAACAGGACGGCGGAAAGCGGGGTATTGGTCATTTCCGGTCCTCCTTCCCCTGCTTGCGGATCGAGCCCGCCAACGGGTGCAGATCCTTGCGGACCATGAGCTTTTCGATCTCGACGAGAACGAACACCGCGAGGCCGACGCCGATGGCCCATGCCCATCCGGTCAGATCGAGGGGGGCGGTGTCGAACAGTGTGTTCATGAAGGGCGCGTAGGTGAAGATCAACTGCAGCACGATGCAGACGCCGATCGCCAGCAGCACCACCTTGTTCCCGATCAGCCCCTGCACCGAGATGGCGGGTGCGTAGAAGAACCGGGTGTTCAGGAGGTAGAAGATCTGCCCCATCACCAGCGCGTTGACCGCCATGGTGCGGGCGTAGGCCACGGTGGTGGCGTCGTTTGTCTGCTCCTGAAGGAAGAGGAAGCCTGCGCCCAGAAGCAGCATCATCCCGACAAAACCGATGCGCCAGATCACGAAGCCGGTCAGGAGCGGCTCGTCGGTGGGGTGGGGCGGGCGCTTCATAAGATCGCCCTCCGCCTTCTCCCAGGCGAAGGCGATGCCGAGCGTCACGGCGGTGACCATGTTGACCCACAGGATCTGCACCGGCGTTAGGGGCAGCGTCATGTTGAGCAGGATCGCCGCGACGACGATCAGCGCCTGGGCGGCGTTGGTCGGCAGGATGAAGAGGATCGCCTTGCGCAGGTTGTCGTAGACCGTGCGGCCTTCCTCCACAGCCTTCTGGATCGAGGCGAAGTTGTCGTCGGCGAGCACCATCTCGGACGCCTCGCGCGCCGCCTCCGTGCCCTTCTGCCCCATCGAGATGCCGACATCGGCGCGCTTGAGGGCCGGGGCGTCGTTAACCCCGTCGCCCGTCATCGCCACGACTTCACCCTCCTCCTGCAGGGCCTTGACGAGGCGCAGCTTGTGCTCGGGGCTGGCGCGGGCGAAGACGTCGATCTCCATGGCGACGTTGCGCAATTCGCCATCGCCCATCCCCTCGAGCTCACGCCCGCTCATGGCCTTGTCGGAATTTCTCAGGCCGAGTTCGCGCGCCACTGCGCTCGCGGTCTTGACGTGATCGCCGGTGATCATCTTGACCCGAATCCCTGCGTTTTGGCAGATAGCGACGGACTGGATCGCCTCCTCGCGGGGCGGATCGATGAGGCCGTAAAGGCCGAGCAGGACGAGATCGCCCTCGGCGTGCTCCTCGCTCAGCTCCGTCATCTCGCCCACATCCTTGCGGGCGGCGGCGAGCACCCGCTGCCCGCGCGAGGCGATTTCCTCGGCGCGCTCGAACCAGACGTCACGATCGATATCCGCGACCTCGCCGCCGCGCATCTCGCCGGTGCACATTTCGAGCACCCGCTCCGGCGCGCCCTTCACGTAGATGAAGTGACGGCCCTCGTGATCGTGGTTGAGGGTCGCCATGTAGCGGTGCTCTGACGCGAATGGTACGGCGTCGAGGCGGGGGCGGTCGCCGTTCTCGCGGTCCGGATCGAGGCCCGCCTTGCGCGCCAGCACGATGAGCGCCGCCTCCGTCGGGTCGCCCTCGGGCTTCCACTCGTCGCCTTTGCGCTCGACGACGGAATCGTTGCACAGGAGCCCGGCGCGGATCGTCTCCAGCACGGTTTCGAAATTCTCGATCTCGATCCCCTCGCCGTCGAGCATGAAGCCGCCACGCGGCTCGTAGCCGACGCCCTCGGTCTCGATGTCGTGATCGGCCGTGCGCACGGTCTTGGCGGTCATCTCGTTGCGGGTGAGGGTGCCCGTCTTGTCGGCGCAGATGGTGGTGACCGCGCCCAAAGTCTCGACGGCGGGCAGGCGGCGGATGATGGCGTTGCGCCGCGCCATGCGCTCGACGCCGATCGCCAGCGTCACCGTCATCACCGCCGGCAGCCCCTCGGGGATGGCCGCGACGGCGATGGAGACGGCGGCGAAGAACATCTCGGTCCAGTCGCGCTCCCAGACGAAGGTCCCGATCCCGAAGGTGAGGAAGGCGAGCCCGATGATGATCACGCTCAAGGTCTTGGTGAAGGAGTCGAGACGCTGCATCAACGGGGTCTTCAGCTTTTCGACATCCGACAGCATGCCGCTGATGCGGCCGATCTGGGTATTGTCGCCGATCGCGACCACGAGCGCGGTTCCCTGGCCTGCAGTCGCCACCGTGCCCGCATAGGCCATGCTCTTGCGGTCGCCGAGATCGGCATCCTTTGCGACCGCCTCTCTCGCTTTCTCGACCGCCGTCGATTCGCCCGTGAGCGCGGCCTCCTGCGCCTGGAAATTGCGCGTCTTGATCAGCCGGACGTCGGCGGGCACCCGGTCCCCCGCATCGATGATCACGATGTCGCCGGGGACGAGTTCTTCGGAAGGGATCTCGTGGCGCCTGCCGTTTCGTCGGGCCCACGCCTTGTGCGAAAGGATGCTGCGCACGCCCTCCAGCGCCCGCTCGGCCTTGCCTTCCTGGATGAAGCCGATGATCGCGATGAGCAGGACGACGGCGAAGATGACGCCGCTGTCGAGCCATTCGCCGAGCGCCGCGGTGATCACGGCGGCGACTAGGAGGAGATAGATGAAGAGATTGTTGAACTGGCTGATGAGCCGCTGGAAGGTGGATCGCTGCGCCCCCGGCGTCAGGCGGTTCTCTCCATGCTTCTCGCGGCGCTGCCTGACCTCGTCGTCGCTCAGCCCCTTTTCGGGATCGACGCCAAGCTCCTTCAGCGCCTCGTCGGGTGCGAGCGCGTGCCAGGCGGCGCCGTTGGCGTCGTCTCTTGAACCGTCAGCCATTCCTCGTCCGCCCCCCAATTCATCTCAGCCTGCGGCCAAGGTCTTCGCCTGGGCGCCATCTGCGCCGCATAGGCCTATTCGTTGTCGCACCAACTGCGCAGCATGTGATACCGCGCGCTTCTGGCCTGCCGGCTCGCAAATATTTCTTCCGGCCGCTGCCGGCTCTTGTCGAAGGTTGTTCAACACGAGTATACAGCGAGGGTTCCAAGCAAAAAAGGGGACCCGCCATCGATGGTCTTCGATGGGCAACAAGCTTGCCGCCATCTCTCGGGCCACCATCCTCACAGCTTGTCTTCCGCGTAGCAGTTCTCGTCGCGGTCGCGCTCCTCCGGCTTGATCAGGCGGAACTCGCAGGTGTCGCCGGGGGCGAGATCGCGGTAATGCCCGCGATAGGCGATCCGGATGGCCGTCGAGCTGAACGAGCGGCTGGTGATGTTCAGCCTGTCGTGATCGACCTCGACCTCCAGCACCTGCCGGCGATAGCGCAGGCGCACCTTGATCCGATGCAGGTCCTCGGGCAGGGCCGGGTCGAAATGCAGCGTGTTCCCGCGCATCTCGATGCCGACGAAGCACCGCTGCACGAGATCGATCGTCCCCGCCATCGCGCCGATATGGATGCCCTCGGGCGTCGTGCCGCCCTGCAGGTCGGAGAAATCGCTATCGAGCGCCCATTGGAAGAGCCGCCATGAATGCGGGCGATCGGAGCGCGCCAGCACCCAGGAATGCGCGACGCCGCTGAGCGTCGAGCCGTGCGAGGTCCGGGCGAGATAGTAGTCGATCGTCTTGCGGATCGTGGCGGGCGGGAAGCGGTATCCGAGCCGATTGAAGATGAGGTAGAGCTCATCCGCCGAAAACAGATAGAACAGCATCAGCACATCGGCCTGTTTCGAGGCCTTGTAGCGGTTTACATTGTCGCCTTCCGCTTCAAGAATACGGTCGAGGCGGTGGATGTCGTCGTATTTCTTGGCGTAACCCTCCCAGTCGAACTCCTGGAGCTGCTCATAGCCGTCGAACTGGCTGATGACGCCGTCCGCGTGGAAGGGCACGCGCAGCTTGCAGCTGATCTCGTGCCATTTCTCGAGATCGTCGCGATGCAGCCCGATGCGCTCGCAGATGCGCTGCGCCTGGGATTTCGACAGCTCGGAGATGATGTCCTCGGCCCGCGTCAGGATCCAGGAGACCATGACGTTGGTGTAGGCGTTGTTGTCGAGCCCGCCCTTCTCGGCGTCGGGATAGGCGGTGTGGTATTCGTCGGGCCCCATCACGCCCTTGATCTCGTAGCGGTCGATCTCGGGGTTGTAGGTCGCCAAGCTGACCCAGAAGCGGGCGATCTCCAGGAACATCTCGGCCCCGAAGGAGTAGAGGAATTCGTGGTCGTCGGTGGCCTGGTGGTATTGCCAGATGTTGAAGGCGATCGCCGCGTTGATGTGGCGCTGGCGATGCGTGTCGTCGGGAAGCCAGCGCCCCGATTGCGGATTGAGATGCAGGTGCTGCGTCTCCTCCTCGCCGTTGCTGCCGCTCTGCCAGGGGAACATGGCCCCCTCATAGCCCTCCGCCTTCGCAGCCCGCCGCGCCTCCGGCAGTCGCCGGTAGCGGTAGCGCAGGAGCGCGCGGGTGAGCGTCGGCAGGCGCAGGCTGAGGAAGGGGAAGACGAAGAGCTCGTCCCAGAAGATGTGTCCGCGATACGCCTCGCCATGCCAGCCGCGCGCGGGAATTCCGGCGTCGAGGTCGATCGAATGCGGCGACGCCGTCTGGAGAATGTGGAAGATGTGCAGCCGCAGCTTCAGCTCGGTCTCGGCTGCGACGCCGTCTGCGAGCCCGATGTCGCAATCGTCCCAAAGGTGACGCCAGGCGATCTCGTGGGCCTCGCGCAGGATCTCGAAATCGCCCGCATGCGCGAGGGTGCGCTTGGCCTCCAGCCCCGCCTCGGCGATCGCCCAGTCACGGGAATCGTGCAGCGCGAGGATCTTCTCGGCGGTGACCTTGGCGCCCTCCTCGACCGTGCATGACAGATCCTGCCAGACCCGGTTCTCCGACTTGCCGTTCTCGCGCCGCGCATCAAACACGCCGTCGCGACCCAGAAGCCGCGTGCGTGCGGCCATCGCCACCTGGATGCAGGATTGGTTCGTCCGGCAGCGCAGGAACATGCTGTCGTCACCCGGATGATCCAGATCGAGGATATCGAGGTGGCGGCTCGCGAGTTGGCGGTAGCGCGCGACGCCGTTGTTGATCACGCCGCCGTCGATCTCCGAGCGGAAGGTGACGAGGCCCGACCAGTTCTCCGGCGTGAGCGAGACTTCGAGCGCGGCGAGATGCGAATTCGACATGCTGACGATGCGCCGCTCCTCCCACCGCGTGATCCGGCCCTCCTCGTCGCGAAACCGGATGTCGCGCCGCAGCTGCCCGTGAAGCAGGTCCAGTTCCTGCCGGTAGTCGAGGATCTCCACCTGATCCAGCTGGAACCACGGCCCGCCCTCGATGCGGAAGGTCAGGGGGAGCCAGTTCGGCATGTTGACGAGATCCTCGTTCCGGATCGTGCGTCCCGCGACCTCGCTCTCGAGGCGGTTGTAGCCTCCCGCGAGATAGGCGCCGGGATAATGCACGCCGTCGTCGCGCGCATCCGGAGCCGCTCCGCGCGTGGCGAAATATCCGTTTCCCAGCGTGCACAACGCTTCGCGCAGACCTTCCTTGTCCGGATCAAAGCCGTCATAGACCAGCACCCAGGCGCTCATGTCCTCAGCCATGCATCCCCCTTCTCATGCTCCCCGTTCGAAGCGGAGCTCCCCACCATCGGGAGTGGATCAGCTCGGTCATCGCCTGCGGCATCGAACGCCCAGGTTCAACAGCGAACCCGTCGAGGGTGCTTTTTGTTTCGCCTGGGCGATCTTCCGAGCAGTTGTTGTTTGATCCCACGGTTTGAATGGTGCGATCCTTTCGCAGGAATGGAAGGAAGCGCTATGGAACGGGTTCGTCACGGGAGCGCCACGACCACGCACGCCGTCAGAACTGCAATACAGCGATCGCAAGCTTCGCTCGCGCAGCTGAGCCGGGAGCTCGGCATCAACCCCAAGAACGGTGGCGAAGTGGCGGAAGCGGGCGACGGTGTAGGATATGAAGACCGGGCCGACGGAACCTCGGTCCACCGTGCTGACGGAGCGAGGAAGCCATGATCGTCGCGTTCCGCCGCCATACGCTGCTGCCGCTGGATGACTGTCTCTATGCCCTTCAACCT
>REDO01000049.1 GCA_007693435.1 Salinarimonadaceae bacterium
TCCTTCATCGTCTCATCCTTCCACGAAGAGCATGGCGGGCGTCTCGAGCAGCGTCTTGATCTTCTGGACGAAGACGGCGGCGTTCCAGCCGTCGACGACGCGATGGTCGAAGCTCGAGGAGAGGTTCATCATCTTGCGCGGCACGAACTGCGCGCCGTCCCAGACCGGGCGGATCATCATCTTGTTGACGCCGACGATGGCGACTTCCGGGTGGTTGATCACCGGCGTCGTGGCGACCCCGCCCATGGCGCCGAGCGAGGTGATGGTGATGGTCGAGCCCGTCAGTTCCTCGCGCGTCGCGCTCCCCCCCTTCGCGGCGTCGCTGAGCCGGCTGAGTTCCGCGCCGCAATCCCAGACGTCGCGCGCCTCCGCATGGCGCACGACGGGGACGACGAGGCCGCTCGGCGTCTGCGCCGCGATGCCGATATGCACGCCGCCGAAGCGGCGGATGACGCCCGCCTCGTCGTCGTAATGGGCGTTGACGCCGGGCTCCTCGCCGATCGCCTTGACCATGGCGCGCATCAGGAAGGGCAGGATCGTCAGGCGCGGCTGTTCGGGGCGCTTGCCCTTGTTGAGCGCGGCGCGCAGATCCTCCAGCGCCGTGACGTCGACCTCCTCGATATAGGCGATATGCGGGATGCGCGATTTCGCCAGCGCCATTTTCTCCGCGATCTTGCGGCGAAGCCCGACGAGCTTGATCTCCTCGACGCTCTCGTTCCGGGCGAGCCCCGGCCGGGCGGGCGCCTGCGGGCCGCGGGCGAAGAAGGCGTCGAGATCGGCATGGGTGATGCGACCGGCGGGGCCGGAGCCCGGCACCTGCCGCAGGTCCACGCCCGCCTCGCGGGCGCGCAGGCGCAGGGCGGGCGAGGCGAGCGGCTTCTCGCCCTCGGGACGCGGCGGCGCGCCGGCGGGAACGGGCGCGCGCGCTGCGGGTCTGGCGGCGCTCGCAGGCTTGGGCGAGGGCAGTTTCTCGGGTTCGGGCTTCTCGACGGGGCGCGGCGGGGCGGCCGCTTCTTCCGCAGCCTCCGGCGCGGGCTCTTCGTCTGCGGCCTCGTCACCGGCGGCCTCGTCAATGCCGCCCTCAGCCGCTGCGGCCGCATCGCCTTCGACCTTGAGGCGGATCAGCGGGGCTCCCACCGCCATCACTTCGCCGATCTCGCCAGCCAGCCAAACGACCTCGCCGTCGACGGGAGAGGGAATCTCGACGGTCGCCTTGTCCGTCATCACGGCGGCGAGGATCGTGTCCTCGCGCACGAGATCGCCGACCTTGACGTGCCATTCGACGAGCTCGGCCTCCGCGACCCCTTCGCCGACGTCGGGCATCTTGATCACATGATCGGCCATGCTCACGCCTCCATCGTCTCGATCAGGGCGCGGCCCACGCGGGCCGGGCCGGGGAAGTAATCCCATTCCTGGGCGTGCGGGTAGGGCGTGTCCCAGCCGGTGACGCGCGCGATCGGCGCCTCGAGGCTGTGGAAGCAATGCTCCTGCACGAGGGCAGCCAGCTCGGCGCCGAAGCCGGAGGTGAGCGTGGCCTCGTGCACGACCACGCAGCGCCCGGTCTTGCGCACGGAAGCGACGATCGCGTCGAGATCGAGCGGCACGAGCGTGCGCAGGTCGATGACCTCCGCGTCGATTCCCGCATCCTCGGCGGCGGCCAGCGCCACATGCACCATCGTGCCGTAGGCGAGCACGGTGACCGCCGAGCCCGCGCGCCGCACGACGGCCTTGCCGAGCGGGGTCACGGTGCGCCCGGCCTCGACCTCGCCGGATTCATGCTTCGACCAGGGCGTGACGGGGCGGTCGTGGTGGCCGTCGAAGGGGCCGTTGTAGAGGCGCTTGGGCTCGAGGAAGATCACCGGATCCGGATCCTCGATCGACGCGATCAGGAGGCCCTTGGCGTCCTGGGGATTGGAGGGGACGACGACCTTGAGGCCGGCGACGTGGGTGAACAGCGCCTCCGGGCTCTGGCTGTGCGTCTGGCCGCCGAAAATGCCGCCGCCCGTGGGCATGCGGATCACGATCGGGCAGGTGAACTGCCCCGCCGAGCGATAGCGGATCCGCGCCACTTCGGAGACGATCTGGTCGTAGGCCGGATAAACATAATCGGCGAACTGCATCTCGACGCAGGGGCGAAGCCCGTAGGCCGCCATGCCGACGGCGACGCCGACGATGCCCAGTTCGCTGATCGGCGTGTCGAAGCAGCGGCTGCGGCCGTATTTCTGCTGGAGCCCGTGCGTGCAGCGGAAGACGCCGCCGAAATAGCCGACATCCTCCCCGAACACGACGACGTTCTCGTCGAGGCCCATGCAGACGTCCATCGCGTCCCGGATGGCCTCGATCATGGTCATGCGCGCCATGGCGTCAAACTCCCGCCTGCTGCCGTTGACGTCTCAGATGCGCAGGCATCTCCGCGTAGACGCCTTCGAACATGTCGCGCGCGGAGGGCTTGCCGCCCGCATGCAGCGTGCCGTGCTTCTCCGCCTCCTTCTGCGCGGTGATGACGACATCGAGGATCTCGGCTTCCGTCTGCTTGTGGCGCTCCTCGCTCCAGACGCCCTGGACGATGAGATGGTTCTTGAGCCGGATCACCGGATCGCCGAGCGGCCAGGCCTCGGATTCCGTCTTGGGGCGGTAGGCGCTGGGATCGTCGGAGGTCGAATGCGCGCCGACGCGGTAGGTGACGTATTCGACGAGCGTCGGCCCGAGATTGCGCCGGGCGCGCTCGACCGCCCATTTCGCCACCGCGTGCACGGCGAGATAGTCGTTGCCGTCGACGCGAAGCGTGGGCAGCCCGAAGCCGAGGCCGCGCGCGGCGAAAGTGCCGGACCCTCCCCGGGCGATGCCCTGGAAGGTCGAGATGGCCCACTGGTTGTTGACGATGTTGAGGACGACCGGCGCCCGATAGGTCGAGGCGAAGACGAGCGCCGCGTGAAAGTCGCTCTCCGCCGTCGAGCCGTCGCCGATCCAGCCGACCGCGATCTTCGTGTCGCCCTTGATCGCCGAGGCCATGCCCCAGCCGACCGCCTGGACGAACTGCGTGCCGAGATTGCCGGAGATCGAGAAGAACCCGTGCTCGCGCGACGAATACATGATCGGCAATTGCCGCCCTTTCAGGGGGTCAGCCTCGTTCGAATAGATCTGGTTCATCATGTCGACGAGCGGATAGCCGCCGGCGATGAGCAGCCCCGCCTGCCGGTAGGTCGGGAAGTTCATGTCGCCGGGCAAGAGCGCCTTGCGGAAGGCGCAGCTTACCGCCTCCTCGCCCATATGCTGCATGTAGAACGATGTCTTGCCCTGCCGCTGCGCCGTCTGCATGCGGGCGTCGAAGGTGCGCAGAGTCATCATGTCGCGCAGGCCTTCGAGCAGCTCCTCGTTAGTGAGCGTGCCGGCCCAGGGCCCGACCGCCTCGCCCTGCCGGTTGAGCACGCGAATGATCGAATAGGCGAGATCGCGCATCGACTTCGGGTCCGCGTCGACTTCCGGGCGCGGCACCGAGCCGGCGCGGGGTATCGCGACATTCGAGAAGTCGGGCGTGTCGCCCGGCCGCACCTCGGGCTCCGGGACGTGCAGCGACAGCCTCGGCGTATCGGTCATGCTCTCCTCCTGTGCGGCCTTTGCGACGTTTGCGGCCGCGCCGGGGGCGGGCCGGAATGCGGCGCTCGCGCCCTTCCGGTCGACGGGCCGGACGGCGCCGGCTTGTTGAATCGCCGTGATGAGCGCGACGAGACGCGGGTGTGCTCGGGCGATTTCGCACGAACGATAACGTTCGGCGCCAAGAAATTACGCGATCGCGGCGACCATAAGGCGCTCATTCGACCCTCGCCGGAGCGCGATCGCAATGCAAAAACGGCCCTGAATCGGCACGACGCACCATGTTTCCACGCCCCTCCCGCGCGAAAAGCATTGCGATGGATCAGCAATACTCGCCTGATCAGACCATCATTTCACATACAATTCAATATCCTGAAATTTCGTCTTGCGCCTTTACTGGTTGCTTCAAATGTCGCGGCGAAGGCTCCCCGCATCATGAAATGACGCGGGGCGAGATTTGTCGAGCCTTCACTTCCAAAACGAACTCGCCGGGTCTCAGCCGAGGCCGCCGAGTTCGCGGATCACGGCCCATTCGGCTTCCGTCACCGGCTGCACCGAAAGCCGGGAGTTGTTCACGAGAACCATGCCGGCGAGGCGCGGCTCGGACCTGATCGTCTCCAGCGAAACGGGCTTCGGCAATGGTTCGACCGCCTTGAGATCGACCATCACGAAGCGACCCGAAAGATCCTTGGGATCGGGATAGGCCTCACGGATCACCTCGACGATCCCGACGATCTCCTTGCCCTTGTTCGAATGGTAGAAGAACCCCCGTTCGCCGACCTTCATGGCGATCAGATGCTTCTTGGCGAGGTGGTTGCGCACGCCGTCCCAGTGCGTGCCCTTGTCGCCTGCGGCGGCCTGCATCGCCCAGGACCAGACGTCAGGTTCGGATTTGAAGAGCCAGTGAGCCATCGGGAGCCTCGATCGGGTAGCATCAGGGGATTTTCGCGGATCAGATTTCGGAGCGCAGCGGGCGGTTCATCAGCCGGTCGAGCGCTTCGTCAGGAGTGACGCGGCCGGCGACGAGATCGTCCACCGCCTGCGCGATCGGCACCTCGACGTCGCGCGCCCTGGCGAGCGCGACGAGAACCGAGGCGGTGAAGGCGCCCTCCGCGAGCTTGCCGGCGGCGGCGTCCTGCGGGCTCGCGCCACGCCCGAGGCGCTCGCCGAAGGCGAAGTTTCGCGATTGCGCGGAGCTGCAGGTGAGCACGACGTCGCCGAGCCCCGACAGGCCCATCAGCGTCTCGGGCCGGCCGCCATAGGCGCGGGCGAAGCGCATCATCTCGGCGAAGCCGCGCGCGATCAGCGCCGCGCGGGCGCTCTCGCCGAGCCCGCGCCCTATCGCGCCGCCGCAGGCGATGGCGAGCACGTTCTTGGCCGCGCCGCCGATCTCGGCGCCGCGCACGTCGTCGCCGTGATAGATGCGCAATGCAGGCCCCGACAGAAGCGTCGCGAGACGCGCGGCGAGCCCGCCGTCGCGACAGGCGAGCGTCACGGCGGTGGGCAATCCGCGCGCCACATCCGCCGCGAAGCTCGGGCCCGAGAGCACGGCGATCGCCGCGCCGGGCCGCGCCTCGGCGACGACGTCGGACAGGAAGCACCCCGTCTCGCGCTCGATTCCCTTGGCGCAAAGGACGAGCGGCGCGGCCTGCGGCAGAATGGGGGAGAGAGCCCGCGCCATCTGGCGCGCCGTCTGGGACGGCGTGACGAGAAGCGCCGCTTCGACCTCTGCGAGCGCCGCAAGATCCGCGGTGACCGTCACGTTTTCATGCAGCCCGACGCCCGGCAGATAGCGCGCATTCTCGCGCGTCCGCCGGATGCGCTCGATCGCGTCAGGATCGCGCCCCCAGAGGACGACGCGCGCGCCGGATGAGGCGGCGGCGTTGGCGAGCGCAGTGCCCCAGGCGCCGGCGCCCACCACGCCGACGAGAGCGCCGGAGGAAGCGTCGTTGTCGCTCATGCTTGGTCGTTCATGCTTTGTGGTTCATCGGTGGGCCTTCGTCTCCTCGAGCGGCCAGCGCGCCCGCGCAGGCGCCGCGAGATCGTCGATCAGGCCGAGCTGCAGGCGCTCGATCCCGGCCCATGCGATCATGGCGCCGTTGTCGCCGCACAATTCGACAGGCGGCGCGACGAGCTTGAGGCCGACCTCCGTCGCGAGCCTCTGGAGACCGCGCCGCATGGTCTGGTTCGCCGCGACGCCGCCCGCCGCGACGAGCGCCGTCGGGCGCTCGGCCAGGTCTCCGAACGTGCGCAGCGCCACCCGCGTGCGGTCGACGACCGTATCGGTCACCGCCGACTGGAAGCCGGCGCAGAGATCGGCGACGTCCTGTTCGGAGAGGGGCGCGATGCGCTCGGCTTCGATGCGCAGGGCCGTCTTGAGCCCCGAAAGCGAGAAATCGGGCTTCGGGCGGCCCAGCATCGGCCGCGGCAGCTGGAAGCGCAGCGGATCGCCGACGCGGGCGGCGCTCTCCACATGCGGGCCGCCGGGATAGGGCAGGCCCAAAAGTTTGGCCACCTTGTCGAAAGCCTCGCCGATCGCGTCGTCGATGGTGCCGCCGAGTTTCACGTATTCGCCGACGCCGCGCACCGCGACGAGCTGCGTGTGGCCGCCGGAGGCGAGCAGCAGAAGATAGGGGAAAGCGACGCCGTCCGTCATTCGGGCGGTGAGCGCGTGGGCCTCGAGATGGTTGACCGCGATGAAGGGCTTGCCGCACACGAGCGCCAGCGCCTTCGCCGTCGTGAGCCCGACGATCACGCCGCCGACCAGCCCCGGCCCGGCCGCCGCGGCGATCCCGTCGAGTTCGTCCAGGGTGACGCCCGCCCTGTCGAGGGCGCGTGCGACGAGGCGGTCGATCACCTCGACATGGGCGCGCGCGGCGATCTCCGGCACGACGCCGCCATAGGCGGAATGCTGCGCGATCTGGCTGAGCACTTCATTGGCCAGAATCACGCCGCGCCGCGTCCCCGAGAGCGCGTCGGTCGCATCGTCGCCGAGCCCGACGATCGCGGCCGCCGTCTCGTCACAGGTGGTCTCGATCCCGAGTACGCGCATGAGGTGGTCCGATCCCGCCCGAACGGCTATGTAGAGGCGCGCGGCGCTCGACCCGACGCGCGAAAATCAGTAACGACGCCCAAACCTATAGTCGTCGCGCGCAGCGAAGCAACCGCCTAGACGGCGCCGCGACGGGAGAGCCCGGCCATGTCCGAACGCAAGTCCCTCGTCATCGGCACGCGCGGCAGCCCGCTCGCGCTCGCGCAGGCGAACGAGACGGCGGCGCGCCTCGCGCAGGCGCTGGGCTGGCCGAACGAGCGTTTCCCGCTCGACGTGATTCGCACCAGCGGCGACATGATCCAGGACCGCGCGCTCTCGGAAGCCGGCGGCAAGGGGCTTTTCACCAAGGAGATCGACGCGGCGCAGATCGCGGGCCGCGTCGACGTCACCGTGCATTCGGCCAAGGATCTGCCCAACGATCTGCCCGACGGGCTCGTCATCGCCGGTTATCTTCCGCGCGAGGACGCTCGCGACGCGCTGATCGCGCGGGCGGGCGCGAGCCTCGCCGACCTGCCGCGCGGGGCGCGGGTCGGCTCGGCCTCGCTGCGCCGGCAGGCGCTCCTGCGCCGGGCGCGGCCCGATCTGGAGGTGTCGCTCCTGCGCGGCAATGTCGGCACAAGGCTCCAAAAAATCGCGGACGGCGCCTTCGACGCGACACTGCTGGCGATGGCCGGCCTGCGCCGCTTGGGCTTGACGGAGCACGTCACCGCGCCGCTCGACGTCGAGGCCTTCACGCCTGCCGTCGGCCAGGGCGCCATCGCGATTGTCGTGCGCGCGGACGACGCATTCGCCACAGAGGCCGTCGCACGCATCCTCTGCCGGGAGACAGGATTGCGGCTCGCCGCCGAGCGCGCCTTCCTCGCCGTGCTCGACGGCTCCTGCCGCACGCCCATCGCCGGGCACGCCACGCTGGCGGGCGAGCGCATCCGTCTCACCGGGCTGATCGCCCGCCCGGACGGCTCGCAGACGATCGAGGGCGAGCGGGAAGGCATGGCCTCCGACGCGGCCGCGCTCGGCGCCGATCTCGGGGAGGAACTGCGCGCGCGCACGCCCTCCGGCTTCTTCGGGGACTGAGCGCAGTGGCCGCGTCGCCCGCTTCGCCAGGCAGCGTCCTCGTCGTGAGGGCGGCCGAGGACGCCGCGCGCACGGCGAGAATGCTCGCGAGACTGGGCTGCGCGGCGCTCGCCGCTCCCGTCATCGAAACGCGCGCGCTCGACGAACCGGCGCCTCCAGGGCCCTTCGACGCGTTGATCGTGACGAGCGCCAAGGCGGCGGCGCGCCTCGCCGACCTGCCGGAGGAGACGCGGGCGCTGCGTGTTTTCGCGGTGGGGCCGCGCACCGCCCGCGCGCTCGGCGCCAACGGAAGCCGCGACGTATTCGCGAGCGGCGGCGACGCGCAGGCGCTCATCCGCGACATTTCGCGCCTCGCCCCGCCCCCGGCGCGGCTGCTGCACGTGGCCGGCCGCGACCGAAAACCCGAGCCCGCAGGCGGCCTTCGGGCGATGGGATACGACGTCAGCGTTTGGACCGCCTACGAGGCGCGCGCCGTCCGACGCCTTCCCGAAAGCGCTCGGGCCGCGCTCGCCGACGGCGCGATCGCCGCCGCCCTGCACTACTCGCCGCGCAGCGCCCGCATCCTCTTGCGGCTCGTCGCGGAGGCGGGCGCCTCGCAGGCTTTCGCGCGGATCGCCCATGTCGTGATTTCGCCCGACGTCGCGGCTATCCTGCGCGAGGCGGGGCTGCGCCGCGTCTCGGCGGCGCCCGAACCGAACGAAAAGGCCATGCTGCGCGTTCTATTAGGGTAGATGAATAATCGGACCAAGGAGGCGGTCGCCACCCGCGCCGACCTGATCTAAGGTAGGGTGGTCAGGAACGAACGCATCTCGCCGCGCCCGGCTGCGGGCGCCCCGTCGACAGGATCGAACAGGCAGGACGACGTGACGAAAACGCCGACGCGCAAACCCGGAACAGGCGGCGACGCCGCGAATTCGAAGCCCAAAGCGGCCGTTGAATCGGTGACGGCCGCGAAGCCGGGAAAGACTGCGACGCCGAAACCGGCGCCCGCCAAGTCCCCGAAGCCTTCCCCGAAGCCTTCACCCAAGGCTGCGCCAAAGGCTTCCCAAAAGGCTGCGCCGGCGGCGAGCGCGCAAACCGCGGCGTCGACCAAGCCCGCCGACGTCAAGCCCGCTGACGTCAAGCCGGCCAACGTCAAGCCCGCCGACGTCAAACCCGTCGAGTCGCCACGGACCGCTTCGGCGACGCCGCCTTCGGGCAAGCCGTCCTCCGCGCCGACGCCGCCTCCCTCCCCGACCACGCCGCGCGCACGCTCGACTGTCGCCGCGACCGCGGCCTCCGCCCTGACGCCGGTGCTGCGCAACACAGCGGCCAGCCTCGCGGTGGCCGCGCTGATCGGCGGCCTGGTAGCCGGCGCCGCCGTGCTCGTCTTCGCCCGCGCCACCGCCCCGGCGGCGCCGGAGGCGCCCGCGCCCGTCGAGGCGCGCCTGCCTGCGGAATTCGAGGCGCGCATCGCGGCGCTCGAAACCGAAACGCAGGCCGCGGCCGATGCGGCCCGCGCCGCCGCCGAGCGACCGATCCCCGAAATTCCCGAGGCGGCCATCGCCGCGAGCGCGCAGGCCGCCGAGGCCAATGAGCGGGCGATCGAGGATCTGTCGCGAATGTTCGAGGAAACGCGCGATTCGCAACGCGACGCCGTCGCAGCGCTCGATACGCGAATCAGCGCGCTGGATTCCGCCTTTGCGAGGCTGGAGATCGATCCGGGCTCGACGACCCGCGAGGCGGCGGTGCATCTCGCCGCCGCCGATCATATCTCGGCGGCGCTGGCGGCGGGTCGTCCCTATGCAGATGCGCACGGGGCGCTCGCCGCATGGGGGGCGCCGGCCGATCGCCTGGCGGCGCTCGCGCCCTTCGCCTCGGCGGGAGCGCCTACGGACGCGCAACTCGCCGCCGATCTCGAAGCCGCGCTCGCGTCTGCGGCCGCTCCCGACGCGCCGGCCGGTCCAGCCGCTCCCGATCTCGGCGGAGGGCTTCTCCAGCGCCTCGCCGAACGGGCCATCACGATCGAGGCTCTGGAGCCGTCGGGCGCCGCTGCGCCCGCCGCGGATTTCGCCCCCATCCTCGCCGCCCTGCGCGCAGGCGACCATGCCGGCGCGCTCGAGGCGCTCCCCGCCCTGCCCGATGCGACGCGTCAGGCGGCCGCCGCGTCGGTCGCCGCGATCGAAGCCCGGCTCGCGGCGGAGGAAGCTGCACGTATGATCGCCGAAGAGGCGCTCGCCGCCCTCGCAGCCGGACGGTGAAGAAAGGAAAGTCGAACCCATGTGGCGCGTCCTCGTCTATCTCGCCGTCATCGCGGCGCTCGCCTCCGGCGCGGTCTGGCTCTCGGAACAGCCGGGGGCCGTCGCTTTCGTCTGGAACGGGGTGAGCTATTCCGTCGGGCTCGCCGTCGCGGCGCTGGTGCTCCTCGTGATCGTCGCGGCGATCCTGCTCGTAGAGGCGGCGGCGCGCGTACTGTTCAACCTGCCCCACCGCCTGTCGGGCGCGGCGCGCGAACGCAAGAAGCGCAAGGCGATCCAGGCCCTCTCGCGCGGCATGGTGGCGGTCGGCTCCGGCGACGAGAGCGCGGCGCGACGCTACGCCCGCGAGGCCGAGCGCTACCTCCAGAAGGACGAACCGCTCCTGATGCTGCTGAGGGCGCAGGCCGCGCAGATTTCGGGCGACCGCGACCTTGCCGAGCAGACCTTCCTCGAAATGGCGCAGAACGAGGAGACCAAGGTGCTCGGCCTGCGCGGGCTCTATGTCGAGGCGCGCCGGCGCGGCGACCAGCAGACCGCATGGCGCCACGCAACGGACGCCGCCCGCCTCGCCCCGGCCGTCGACTGGGCCAACGAAGCCGTGCTCGAGGGCCTGTGCGCGCAGGGCGACTGGCTCGGCGCGCTTGAGGCCGTGGAGCGTCGCGCAGCGCTCGGCCTGATCGACAAGGCGACCGCGAAGCGCCAGCGCGCGGTGCTGCTCACCGCCGACGCCCTCGCGCGCGACGAGGCCGACGAGGAAGGCGCGCTCGCCGCGGCTCGCGAAGCCGTCAAGCTCGCGCCCGACCTCGCCCCCGCAGCTGCTCTGGCCGGCAGGATTCTCGGTCGCCGGCTGGAATTGCGCAAGGCGGCGGGTCTGCTCGAAACCGCCTGGGGCGCCTGCCCGCATCCCGATGTCGCCGACGCCTACACGCATCTGCGCGCCGGCGATTCGGCGCTGGACCGCATGAATCGGGCCGAGAGACTCGCCGTGCTTTCGAACTGGTCGCCGGAAGGCCGCATCGCGCTGGCGCGCGCGGCGATCGACGCCCGCGATTTCCTCCGCGCCCGCCAGACGCTCGCGCCCCTCCTGCCCGAGCGACCCTCCGTCGGCGCCTGCGTTCTGATGGCGGAGCTTGAGCGCGTGGAGAAGGGCTCGACCGGCGGCGCCCGCGAATGGCTCGCCCGCGCCGTTCACGCGCCGCGGGACAAGGCCTGGATCGCCGATGGCGTCGTTTCCGACCGCTGGTCGCCGGTCTCGCCGGTCTCCGGCCGCCTCGACGCGTTCCGATGGGACACGCCGCCGGAGCTCATCTCCGGCGCGGGCGCAAGCGTCGTCGATGACGTGCTGGCCGATCTCGACGAGCGCCCGAGGGAGCCCGTCGCCATAGCAGCGCCGGCGGCGCGCGAGCAGCAAGAGCCGGAGCAAGAGAACCGCGAACCGGAGAAGCGCGACGAAGACAAGCGCGGCGAAGACAAGCGCGTGACGGAAGCGGTGGTGATTCCGCCGAAAAGGCCGATGACCGCCCCCAACGCCGACCGCGACGCGATCGAGGCGGAGCCCGTCGCCGCGCGCGAGCCCGAATCCGACCCGCCCCAGCCTGTAGAGACCAGCCCCATCGCGCCGGACAAGCCGGTTCGGGAGAAGGCTGCGAACGACGAGACCGCGCAGGGCGCTCCGGCAGGGTCCGAGCCCGCCGAAGCAGAACCCGCCAGGACCGAGCCCGCCAGGACCGAGCCCGCCAGTACCGACGTGCCCGCCAAGACCGACGATCGCGCTACGGCCGATCGCGCGAAGGCGGACCCTGCGAAGACGGACCCTGCGAAGACGGGGCCCGCCAAGACCGATGGAGCGAAAGCCGGGGCGGCCAAAGTCGAACCCGCCAAAGTCGAACCCGCCGGCGTCGCGCCAGCGAAGCCGGAGCCTTTGGCGCCCGGCCCCGCCAAGTCGGCCGCCGTCGCCAAGTCGGCCGCTGTCGCCAAGTCGGCCGCTCTCGCCGAGACGCCCGCCGCCGGCAAGCCGGCCTCCGGTTCGCCCGAAGCGGCTGGCGAGAAGAACGCCGAGTCATCCGGGAGCGACGCCGACGAGCGCATCATCCACCTCACCCGCCCGCCCGACGACCCGGGCGTGCCTCCCGAGGAGGAGGAAGAGCCCCGCAAGCCCTCGCGTTTCGGCATATTCGGCTAAG
>REDO01000073.1 GCA_007693435.1 Salinarimonadaceae bacterium
TGTAGATCGCCTCGTTGATCATCGGCAGCAGGATGCGGTTGACGATGAAGGCGGGAAAATCCTCCGCCACGGTCACCGTCTTGCCGAGGCGCGCGATGAAGGCCCTGGCCGTCTCGAAGGTCGGATCCTCGGTCGCGATGCCGCGGATCAGCTCGACGAGCTGCATCAGCGGCACCGGATTCATGAAATGAATGCCGATGAAGCGCTCGGGCCGGTCCGTGGCGGCGGCGAGACGGGTGATCGAGATCGACGAGGTGTTGCTCGCAAGGATCGTCTCGGGGCCGAGAAGCGGACACAGCTCGACGAAGATCTTGCGCTTGACCTCCTCGTTCTCGGTCGCGGCCTCGATGACGAGGTCGCATCCCGCGAGATCCTCGAGACGCAGGGCGGCGTTGATTCGCCCGAGCGCCGCATGGCGCTCGTCCTCCGAGACCAGCCCCTTGGAAACCTGACGCGCCATGTAGCCGTTGATCGTGGCGAGGCCTGCGGTGATCCGGTCCTCGGCGAGGTCGTTGAGGCGAACTTCCATGCCCGCCAGCGCGCAGACATGCGCGATGCCGTTGCCCATCTGTCCGGCGCCGATGATGCCGACGGTGTTGATCTCGGTGGCCATATCGCCCGTCCGTCCCTTCCTGAAATGGGTCAAGGCCGGGTTCGAGCCCGGCCTCGCTTCATTGGTTTTCGCCGCCCTGCGCGCGTCAGCGGCCGGCCTTCGCCAGTTCGCTGTCGAACTCCGGAAGGACCTTGAAAAGGTCGCCCACCAGGCCGTAATCGGCAACCTGGAAAATAGGCGCTTCCTCATCCTTGTTGATGGCGACGATGACCCGCGAATCCTTCATGCCAGCAAGATGCTGGATCGCGCCGGAAATGCCCACCGCGATATAGAGATCGGGCGCCACGACCTTGCCCGTCTGGCCGACCTGCCAGTCGTTGGGCGCATAGCCGGCATCGACCGCAGCGCGCGAGGCGCCCATCGCGGCGCCGAGCTTGTCGGCCACGGGCTCGATGTATTTCGCGAAATTCTCCTCCGAACCGAGCGAGCGGCCGCCCGAGATGATGACCTTGGCGGAGGCGAGCTCGGGCCGGTCGGATTTGGCGATCTCCGAGCCCTTGAAGGAGGACAGGCCCGGATCCTTGGCGGGCGCGGCGTCCTCGATCGCGGCGGAGCCGCCGGTCTCGGCCGCCTTGAAGGAGGCGGCGCGCACCGTGATCACCTTCTTCGCGTCGCTCGACTGGACCGTCTGCACCGCGTTGCCCGCGTAGATGGGGCGCTCGAACGTGTCGGCCGAAACCACTTTGCTGATGTCGGAGACCTGCATCACGTCGAGAAGCGCGGCGACGCGCGGCATGACGTTCTTGCCCGTCGTCGTCGCGGCGGCGAGCAGCACGTCGTAATCGTCGGCGAGGCCGAGGATCAGCGCCGCCAGCGGCTCGGCCAGCGCGTGCTCGTAGACGGGATCGTCCGCGACGAGGACCTTCTCGACGCCCGCGATCGTGGCCGCTTCCTTCGCGGCTGGGCCACAGCCGGAGCCCGCGACGAGGATGTGGAGCGGCGAGCCGATTTCCGCAGCGGCGGTGACGGCCTTGTGCGTGGCGTCCTTGAGGGCGGAGTTCATGTGCTCCGCAAGGATGAGGATGGCCATGGTCAGATCACTCCCGCTTCGTTCTTAAGCTTGTCCACGAGTTCGGCTGCGGAGGCCACCTTGACGCCGGCCTCGCGCTTGGGCGGCTCGCCCGTGGAGAGCACCTTGAGGCGCGGCGCGACGTCGACGCCGAGTTCCTCGGCGCTCGTCTCGTCGAGAGGCTTCTTCTTGGCCTTCATGATGTTGGGAAGCGACGCGTAGCGCGGCTCGTTGAGGCGCAGGTCCGTCGTGACGATGGCGGGCAGCTTGAGCGTCACCGTCTGGAGGCCGCCGTCGATCTCGCGGGTGACGTCGACCGAGCCGTCGCCGACCTCGACCTTCGAGGCGAAGGTGCCCTGCGCCCATCCGAGCAGGGCGGCGAGCATCTGGCCGGTCTGGTTGGAATCATCGTCGATCGCCTGCTTGCCGAGGATGACGAGGCCGGGCTCCTCCTTGTCGACGATGGCCTTGAGGAGTTTGGCGACGGCGAGCGGCTCGACCATGGCGTCGGCCTTCACGAGGATGCCGCGGTCCGCGCCCATGGCGAGCGCCGTGCGGATCGTCTCCTGCGCCTGCTGGGGACCGATCGAGATCACGACGATCTCCTCGGCCTTGCCCTTCTCCTTCAGGCGGATCGCTTCTTCGACCGCGATCTCGTCGAAGGGGTTCATCGACATCTTGACGTTCGCGAGCTCGACGCCCGAACCGTCCGGCTTGACGCGGATCTTGACGTTGTAATCGACGACCCGTTTGACAGGCACCAGGATCTTCATTGGTTTGCGTCCCTTCGACAATCTGGCGATCCCGACGATCTGGCTGTCCCAGGGAGCCGCCGCCTCTCCGGAATGGGGGACGTACGGGCGCGATCGGGCCGCGCTTGCGAGCGCGCGGACGGTAACGACGCCCGTTTGCTCTTGTCAACGCGGCGCAGGCGCGCGCGAAGGCCCGTCATGCGCGCAGCGCAGACGGCCATGAGCCTACGACATGGCGCAGCATATCACACAAGCCGCCGGTCCGCGCCTTCAGCGGTTCGCGCCGGGAACCCACAGAACGTCGCCCTCGCCCTTCAGATTGACGAAGCGGGAGGCGACGAAAAGGAAATCCGAGAGCCGGTTCAGATAGCGCAGCGCCGGCTCCGAGACGATTTCGCCCTCGCGATGCGCCAGCTCGACGACTCGCCGCTCCGCGCGCCGGCAGATCGTGCGGGCCAGATGCAGGGCCGCCGCCGCCGGCGAGCCGCCGGGAAGGACGAAAGAGCGCAGCGGCTTCAGGGATGCGTTGAGCGCGTCGATCTCGCCTTCCAGCCGGTCGACCTGCGCCTGGGTCACGCGCAGCGGTTCGTAAGGCAGGGTCTCGCCCGTATCGGGCGTCGCGAGGTCCGCCCCGAGATCGAAGAGGTCGTTCTGGACGCGCCCGAGCATGGCGTCGAGATCGGGGTGCTCGCCGGCCGTGTGCAGACGGACCATCCCGATAGCGGCGTTCGTCTCGTCGACGCCGCCATAGGCTTCGACGCGGGCGTCGTATTTCGGCCGCCGCGCGCCGGTGGCCAGCGCAGTCGCGCCGTCGTCTCCGGTGCGGGTGTAGATCTTGTTGAGGACGACCATCTTGCGCTCCTTCCTGCGGGGCGACCCGTCGAGGCCCCTTGCCGGTAAAGCGACTTTTAGAAGGCGTAGCCGATTCGCGCACCGACATTCGTGACGGCGCGCGGCGCGCCCACCGCGGGATCGCAAAGGCCGCGATCTCCGAAGCGCTCGACCGTCGCCGTCACAGCGACGCGCTCCGTGAGCCGGTAGCCGATAGAGGCGCTCTCGCGAAAGACGGGGGAGCAGCCCAGCGCGCCCGATCCGGGCGGCGCCGTTCCGCGCGCGCCGCCCTCCTGGATCGCGCCGCCGAAGCTCGCCTCCAAAAATACGCGGTCGCCGACATCGACGTTCCAGGTCAATCCAGCGAAGGCGAAATGCGCGCCTCCGCCGAGAGATAGCGAGGCGCCGAAATGCGGACGCGGAACGAAATAGCTCAAGAAAAGATCGGCCGGATTAAAAGGCTTGCCGAAGAGAACCTCGCCCTGAAGGGATGGCGATCCGGCCTTGTCGGTCCATGAGGCCCCCGCCATGACGCCGATCCGCGTCTCCGAGATAAAGGCCGTGCGCAGGGCGACCGGAGGCTGCGGCGCGGCGACGCCGAACTCCCCGCCCGCGCGCGCTTCGGGCGCGGCGATGACGGGAGCCGCGACGACGAAAGCGGCGAAGACGAAGGCTTTCGTGCGTTGCGTCCGCATGCGGCGCGTCTCTCCCGAAGAACGATCCGGAAAGCCACGCTTGCGTCGCGCGCAATGGCTACGTTCCGAATAACGCTCCCTAACGCAGCGCGAATGAGGCGAAAAGGCGGCGGAGAGACGAATTGTGGGGCTCGTCCGGGCTCGGCGCAGCCGCGCAGACGGCGAGGCCCAGACGACATGGCGCTCCCGGAATCGTGGCGAGGCGTTCGAAGCGAATGCCGCTTTTCCGGCTACGCCGCGCTCAAAGCGCGCGCCACCAGATCACGCCCATGATGATCACGATCGCGGCGAATTGCAGCAGGACTCGCGCGCGCATCAGCTTCTGCGAAGTGTTGGCCGAGCCGCCGCGCATCATCGTGACGAGGCCGAGCAGCAGGACGACCGTGACCGCGCCGATGGCGACGGCGACGAGAATATCGCCTGAAGAATTCATGGGGCGGCCTTCCCTGGACGCTGAATGCGCGAGCCTTCCCGTCGGCCGGCGCGAATTGGCGGAACGCGCTCCATATCGGCCACAGCGCCGCGCGCGGCAACCCCCGCCATTCGCGCGCCGATAACTGCGCGCGGCCGCTCAGGCGCCGCCGGCGAGGGCCTGCGGGGCGGCGGACACGGTCGCGGCCGAGCCGTCGCGGACCTCGAACACGGCGAGGCCGCGCTCGTTCAGGCCGTTGGCGCGAAACCGGAAGACGCCGTCCGCGCCGGCGAAGCCCGAGGCGTTCGTGAGCACGGGCTGCGAGAAGCGCTGCGCTCCTTGGGTGCGGGTGAGCGCGGCCGCGAGCGACACGGCGTCGTAAGCGAGCGTCGCGATGCGCAACGGCTGGGAGCCGAAGCGGCTCTGGTAGCGGGCGGCGAAAGCTTCGTAGCCGGCCTGCGGCGGCGCGGCGAACCAGCCGCCCTGCAGGGCGGGCAGACGCAGCACGTCCGGATCATGCCAGACGCCGGCGCCGAGCGGCTTGACGCGGGCGGGATCGAACCCGGCGCTCTGGAGCGTCCGGGCGACGACGGCCATGCCGTCGGGCGTTTCGGGAACGAACAGCGCGTCGGCCTGCGGCGCGCTTCCGGCGATGGCGGGCGCAAGGCGCGCGACCGCCTGCTGGGGCTGGCCGGCGGGATAGCGCTCGATCGCCACGACCCGCAGGCCGCGCTGGGCGGCCGATTCGCGGAACTGGGCCTCGGCGAGATCGCCGTAGCCGGTCTCGGGGATGAGCGCCGCGACGGAGCGGCGACCCTGCTTGGCGGCGTAATCGAGAACCCGAGCGACTTCGGCACGCGGCAGGAAGCCCATCAGATAAACGCCGGGAGCAGCGACATTGGCGTCGGTGGAGAAGGCGACGACCGGCACGCCCGCTTCGCGCGCCACCGTTCCGGCGGCCTGAACGGACGCGGCGAAGAGCGGCCCGAGGATCAACTCGACGCCTTCGGAGACGGCGCTCTGCGCGGCTTCCCGCGCACCGTCCGGAGAACCGCGATCGTCCTTGACGAGGACTCGGATCTCGGGGTCCTGAAACTCCTCCATCGCGAGCGTGGCGGCGTTGCGCATGGCCTGGGCCGCGGCCGCTCCGGCTCCGGAGCCGCTCAGCGGCAGGATCAGCGCGACGGAAACGGCGCCGTCGCCAATGGCTTCCGCGGCGGGCGGCTGGGCGAACCCGCCGATGAAGCCGGGCGGCCCGTCGGAGAAGGGCGAAATGCAGGAGGCGAGCGCGAGGCCGAGCGCGGCGACGAGCGCCGGCGCGAAGGCGCGCGCGGGGCCTTTCCGGCGTCGCGGCTGCGACGGCGCGGCGTTGATCGCAATCTGTGTCATCTCGCGGGCTCCCATTCTCGGCGACGCGCGGGCATTCCGTGATCGACTTTTATCATCGACACGTTAATGGTTTGGTTAACGATTTTCGATGCCTGTCAAGCCCCGTACCGGCGCGGGGGTCCGATCCCCGGCATGCGGCGGGCGCGGACGCCGAAGGAGAAAACGCCCGAGATGTCGCCTCCCGGTTCGCAGCGTCGAGGAACGCCGCCCTCCGCTCGAGGGCATCAGGATTCGAAGCCGCGCGGCGAGAAGACCTTCGCGCCCTTCGGCGCTCCCGTTCCCGCCGAGCGCGTTGGGCCGGGGCTCTATGTGGTGGCGACGCCGATCGGCAATCTCAAGGACGTGACCCTGCGCGCGCTCGGCGTACTCGCCGGCGTCGACGCCGTGCTCGCCGAGGACACCCGCGTCACGCGCCGGCTGCTTTCGCATTACGGGATCACGACGCCGCTTTTCGCCTATCACGAGCATTCGGGCGACGCCGCCCGCGAACGCGCGCTGCGGCGCCTCCGCGAGGGGGAGGCGCTGGCGCTCGTCTCCGACGCCGGAACGCCGCTCGTCTCCGATCCCGGCTACAGGCTCGTTCAGGGCGCCATCGCGGAGGGCCTCGCCGTGACGCCGCTGCCGGGCGCATCCGCGATCCTGAGCGCGCTCGTCGTCGGCGGATTGCCGAGCGACCGCTTCTTTTTCGAAGGCTTCCTGCCGCCCAGAAGCGGCGCGCGCAAGGCCCGCCTGCGCGAACTTGCGGCGATCCCGGGGACGCTCGTCCTCTACGAGGCGCCGCACCGACTGCCCGAGACGCTGGCCGACGCGGCCGAGGTCATGGGGCCGCGCCCGGCCGCCATGGCGCGGGAACTGACCAAGATGTTCGAAACCGTGCGCCGGGGATCCCTCGACGAGCTGGCGGCGTTCTTCGCCGCCGAGGGGCCGCCCAAGGGAGAAGTCGTGGTGCTGATCGGCGCCGCGAGCGCGCAGGAGAGGCGCGAAGAGGCGGAGCAGGGCCTCGACGCGGAATTGAACGCGGCGTTGCGGGATCATTCGGTCAAGGACGCGGCGGCGATCGTGGCGGCGCGCACCGGGCTTGCCCGCCGCGAAGTCTACGCCCGCGCCCTGGCGCTCGCCGGCGCCGGTCGGGAGACGTGAACCCATGGCGGTCCCGACCCGCGCGACCCGGCGCCTGGCGCTGCGTCGCGGATTCCTCGCCGAATGGGCCGCGCTGCTCTTCCTGATGCTCAAGGGCTATCGGCCGCTCGCGCGGCGCTTCGCCGCGGCGGGCGGAGAGATCGACCTCGTGATGCGTCGCGGACGGACCGTCGTCTTCGTCGAGGTCAAGGCGAGACGCGCGCTGGACGCCGCCCGCGAGGCGATCGGAGAATCCAAGCGGCGGCGCTTCCGCAGGGCGGCGCGGGCCTGGATGGCCCGCAATCCCTGGTGCGCCGACTGGACGCTGCGCGCGGACGCCGTCTTCGTCGCTCCGGGCCGCGCGCCGGCCCACCTCGTCGACGCATTCCCCCTCGAAGAATCGTGAGCAGGTCGGCCGGGACTGGCGAAGCGGCGCGCTCGACCATAGATTAGGTCAGGAACGGGATTGATCCGGCGAGGCGATGGCCCCATCATCGTTTCGCCTTGGTCTATCGAGACGATTGGAGTGAAAACCGTCGACGATGATGCGGTCGTTCACCGAAAACCCGGCCGGGGCCGGGCCGATCGCGCCGCATGCGAGCCGTCCGCGCCCACCCGGAGGCGGCGATCGCGATTCGTTCGGCGTGATCACACAGACGAAGCCTCGGACAAAGAGGCCGAGCCTGTATCGCGTGCTGCTTCTGAACGACGACTACACGCCAATGGAATTCGTCGTTCACGTCCTCGAGCGATTCTTCAACAAGTCGCGCGAGGATGCGACCCGGATCATGTTGCACGTGCACCAGACAGGCGTAGGTGAATGCGGCGTCTTCACCTACGAGGTGGCGGAGACGAAGGTGACCCAGGTGATGGATTATTCACGCAGGCACCAGCATCCGCTGCAATGCGTGATGGAGAAGAACTGAAACCGGAGAGGGCCTCAAAACCCGTTCCAACAGATTTGACAGAGGCCAGCCTTGCCGAGCTTTTCCCGCCCCCTCGAACAAGCTCTTCATCGGGCCCTCGCCCTCGCCGGCGAACGGAACCACGAATACGCGACGCTCGAGCATCTTCTGCTGGCGCTGATCGACGATCAGGACGCGGCCGCCGTCATGCGCGCCTGCAACGTCGATATCGAGGCCCTGCGGCGAAGCCTGACGGAATACGTCAACAGCGAACTCGCCAACCTCGTCACCGACGGCCGCCAGGACGCCAAGCCCACCGCAGGCTTCCAGCGCGTCATCCAGCGCGCCGTGATCCACGTCCAGTCTTCGGGACGCGAGGAGGTGACCGGCGCCAACGTGCTCGTGGCGATCTTCGCCGAGCGCGAGAGCCACGCCGCGTATTTCCTGCAGGAGCAGGACATGACGCGCTACGACGCGGTCAATTACATCAGCCACGGCATCGCCAAGCGCCCCGGCGCCTCCGAGCCCCGCGCGCCGCGCGGCGTCGAGGAGGAATCGAACGAGCGTCCGACCGGCGAGGAAGGCGAAGCGCGCCCGAAAAAGAAGGGCGACGCGCTCGACGCCTATTGCGTCAACCTCAACAAGAAGGCGCGCGACGGCAAGATCGACCCGCTGATCGGCCGCGAGGTTGAGGTGCGCCGCACGATCCAGGTGCTCTGCCGCCGCCAGAAGAACAACCCGCTCCTCGTCGGCGATCCCGGCGTCGGCAAGACCGCCATCGCCGAGGGGCTGGCGCGCAAGATCAACGAAGGCGCGGTGCCGGACGTGCTCGCGGACGCGACGGTCTTCTCCCTCGACATGGGCGCCCTGCTGGCCGGCACGCGCTATCGCGGCGATTTCGAGGAGCGCCTGAAGCAGGTCGTCAAGGAGATCGAGGCCCATCCCAAGGCGATCATGTTCATCGACGAGATCCATACGGTGATCGGCGCCGGTGCCACCTCGGGCGGTGCCATGGATGCCTCGAACCTGCTCAAGCCGGCTCTGGCGCAGGGCACGCTGCGCTGCATCGGCTCGACCACCTACAAGGAATACCGCCAGCATTTCGAGAAGGATCGCGCCCTGGTGCGGCGCTTCCAGAAGATCGACGTGAACGAGCCCTCGATCCCCGACACGATCGCGATCGTGAAGGGGTTGAAGCCCTATTACGAAACCTTCCACAGGCTGCGCTACTCGAACGACGCCATCAAGGCGGCGGTCGAGCTCTCGGCGCGCTACATCAACGACCGCAAGCTGCCCGACAAGGCGATCGACGTGCTCGACGAGACGGGCGCCTCGCAGATGCTGCTGCCGGAGAGCCGCCGCAAGAAGACGATCGGCGTGAAGGAGATCGAGGTGACCATCGCCTCGATGGCCCGCATTCCGCCCAAGACCGTCTCGAAGGACGACGCCGAGGTGCTCTCCCATCTCGATGATCAGCTCAAGCGCGTGGTCTATGGGCAGGATACGGCGATCGGCGCCCTCACCTCGTCGATCAAGCTCGCCCGCGCCGGGCTGCGCGAACCCGACAAGCCGATCGGCTGCTATCTCTTCGCCGGCCCGACGGGCGTCGGCAAGACCGAGGTCGCGCGCCAGCTGGCCACCGCGCTCGGTGTGGAGCTGCTCCGCTTCGACATGTCGGAATACATGGAGCGCCACACGGTGAGCCGGCTCATCGGCGCGCCCCCGGGCTATGTCGGGTTCGATCAGGGCGGGCTCTTGACCGACGGCGTCGACCAGCATCCCCATTGCGTCCTGCTCCTCGACGAGATCGAGAAGGCCCATCCGGATCTGTTCAACATCCTCCTGCAGGTCATGGATCACGGGAAGCTGACGGACCACAACGGCAAGCAGATCGATTTCCGTAACGTCATCTTGATCATGACCTCGAACGCCGGCGCGGCCGATCTCGCCAAGCAGGCCTACGGCTTCACGCGCACGAAACGCGAGGGCGACGATACGGAGGCGATCAACAAGCTCTTCGCGCCGGAGTTCCGCAACCGCCTCGACGCCGTCATCTCCTTCGCCAACCTGCCGCGCGACGTGATCCAGCGCGTCGTCGACAAGTTCGTGATGCAGCTCGAGGCGCAGCTCGCCGATCGCAACATCACGATCGAACTGGCGGAAGAGGCCCGCGACTGGCTCGTGGAGCACGGCTACGACGAGACGATGGGCGCGCGCCCGATGGGCCGGCTCATCCAGAGCGCCATCAAGACGCCGCTCGCCGACATCGTGCTGTTCGGCCGCCTCAAGGGCGGCGGAGCGGTGCGGGTCGTCGTGGAGACCGGCGAGGACGACGTCCGGAAGATCGGCTTCGAATATCCGGAGGGCCCGGTGAGACCCAAGCCCGACGCCACGCCCCGCAAGCGCCGCACGGCGAAAGCCGCCACGCGCCGGCCGGGCGGCAAGGGCGGCGGCAAAAATCCGCCCGGCGGTTCAGGCAAGGGGCCCGACAAGGGTCCGGTGACAGGGGACGGCGGCGGCGGCGTGCGCACCGTTCCGAAGGTGCCGCTGGTGCGCGCATGAACAAGCCGTCCGATCGCAACCGTCCCGCGCCGCAGGCGACGGGGCGGTCCTCAGCCGCGCCCGGCGATTTCGCGCCGAAGCAGCCCGTCGCCTTCTCCTCCTCCTCCTTGCGCGCGACCGGCGAATCGCCGGCCGAGGCGGCGCGCCGTCTGGGCATGATCGATCCCGCTTTCATGCGCGTGGAGCTCGCGCCGCCGCACGCGGCCGGAGCGCCCCCGGTCGATCCGCTCGCCGCCAGCCGCGATCCGGCAGCGGATACGGCTCCCCCCTTGCATGCCCCGCAGCCGCAAAGCGGTCAGGCGAGCGGGCACGCCGCCGAAGGGGCGACGCCCTCCCTCGACGCGATTCCGGGCTACGCGCCTGTCGATCCGGTCGCGCGCATCGTTCCGCAGGACCACGCCTCGCAGGAACCCTCGCTGCAAGAACACCCGCCGGAGTCGCGCGGCTCCGTCCGCGCGACGGGCGAGCGCGACGGCCTGGCGGGCCGGCTCGCCGCGGGCGCCGCGACGGCGAAAGCTTTCGTTGCGGCCTGGTGGGCGAAGCGGGCCGCGTCTCGCGCCGCAGCAAGAGCCGCCAATCAGGGTGAAACCGATCGCCTTCAAAAGCTGACCCCGAAGGAGAAGCGCTGGCGCCGTCGCCGGCAACGGCTCGTCTTTGAGGAAGGGCTGGCCTGGGTGTTGGTTCCGGTCATACTCGTCGGCATTTATTACGCGATGATCGGCGGGCTCGCGATGTTCGGCATGAGCGTCGATGATCTTGTTCAGGGCCTCCACGTCGCCTGGACGCAACTGCGCTGACGCCCGTTTCGGGTTCCCGACCGCGAGACGCTTCATGAGCCGCAAACGCGCCGACCTCGTCCTCGTCGAGCGCGGCTTCTTCGAGAGCCGCGCGCAGGCGCAGGCCGCGATCAAGGCGGGGCTCGTCGAGGCCGACGGCGCTGCGGTGCGCAAGCCTTCCGATATGCTGCTCCCCGATTGCGCCATCCGGGCGGAGGCGCCCCACCCTTATGTCTCGCGCGGGGGCGTCAAGCTCGCCGCCGCCCTCGACGCCTTCGGCTTCGATCCGAAGGGCGCGATCTGCCTCGATCTCGGCGCCTCGACGGGCGGCTTCACCGACGTCCTGCTCCAGCGCGGCGCGAAACGCGTCCACGCGGTCGATGTCGGCCACGGCCAACTGCATCCGCGCATCGCCCGCGATCCGCGCGTCGTCGCGATGGAGGGGACTGACGCACGCGCGCTGACCCGCGCGGAGATCCCCGAGCCGGTCAATCTCCTCGTCGCCGACGTGAGCTTCATCTCCGTGCGCCTCGTCGTTCCGCCCGTGCTGCCTCTGCTTGCGCCGGGCGCGCGGATCGTGCTCCTCATCAAGCCGCAATTCGAGGCCGGGCGGGCGGCGCTCGGCAAGGGGGGCGTGGTGCGGGACGAAAGCGTGCAGGAGGCGGTGTGCGACGAGGTCGCGCGGATGCTCGCCGACAACGGCGTCGCGCTCGCGGGCCTGATCGAATCGCCGATCCTCGGCGGGGAAGGGAACCGCGAGTTCCTGATCGGCGGCGCGCGTGAATGACGACGCCCCCTCCACGGTGCGGATCACGCGGCTCGGCGCGCGCGGCGACGGAGTGGCCGACACGCCCGACGGCGCGCTCTTCGTCCCCTTCGCGCTTCCCGGCGAGCTCGTCGCGCTCCTGCCCGACGGCAAGGAGCGCGCATTGGGCCGCGCGCGCATCGCGGCCGGCGAGAACGCCATCCGCGACGCCTCGCCCCACAGGCTCAAGCCGTTCTGCCCGCATTTCGGCTTCTGCGGCGGCTGCGCGACGCAGCATATGGGCGAGGCGCTCTATCACGCATGGAAGCGCGACGCGCTCGTCTCCGCGCTCGCGGGAGCGGGAATCGACGCGCCCGTGGGCGAACTCGTCGATGCGCGCGGCGCCGGGCGCCGGCGGGTCACCTTCCATGGACGGCTTAGCGATGGCGCCATGCAGGTCGGCTTCATGGCGGCGCGCAGCCATGATCTCGTGCCGATCGACGTCTGCCCCGCCGCCGAGCCGGGCCTCGCGCTCGCCGCCCCGGCGGCGCGCACGCTCACCGGCGCGCTGCGGCGCTCCGCCAAGCCCCTCGACATCCAGGTCACGGCGACCATGAACGGGCTCGACGTGGACCTGCGGGGCCACGGGCCGCTCAAACCCCCGCAGGAGGCGGAGCTGATCCGGCTGGCCGCCGCGCTCGACCTCGCGCGTCTCTCGCTGCACGGCCAGACACTGGTGGAGCGCCGCCCGCCGCATGTCGCGATGGGGCGCGCCCTCGTCGCGCCGCCGCCCGGCGGGTTCCTGCAGGCGACGGCGGCGGGCGAGGAGATTCTGGCGCGGCTCGTCGTCGAAGCGCTGACAGCCAGCAAGCGCAAGATCAAGCGCGTCGCCGACCTGTTCTCGGGCTGCGGGCCGTTCGCGCTGCGCGTCGCCGGGATCGCCGGCGTGCATGCGGTGGAGAACGACGCCGGCGCGATCGCGGCGCTGGAGCGGGCCGCGCGCGCGACGCAAGGCTTGCGGGCGGTGACGAGCGAGCGGCGCGATCTCTTCCGCCGCCCGCTCCTGGCCCCCGAACTCAACGCCTTCGACGCCGTGATCCTCGATCCGCCGCGCGCCGGCTGCGAAGCGCAGGCCCGGCGCATCGCCGAATCGCGCGTGCCGCTCGTCGTCTCGGTCTCCTGTGACGCCGGGAGCTTCGCCCGCGACGCGGCGATCATGATCGCCGGCGGCTACAGGCTGGAGAGCGTCACGCCCGTCGACCAGTTCGCCTATACGGGCCATCTCGAGATCGTGGGCGTGCTGCGGCGCTGACGGCTTGAAAGAAGCCCTGCGGACGGGCTTTTCCTTGACTTCGCCCGATTTCCGGCCTACCCACGCGGCTCCATTTCGTCAAAGAGCGGAATTGCGAGAAGCCGACCGGCCCCGAGAGGCCGGAGGTCAACGTCCGACAGCGCGTCGCGCCCTCGGGCGGATTTCGCGTTTCGGCTGTTGGGCGGGATCGCATCGAAGGCTGGATCGCCGACCGCGTGGATCGCAGGCGAGACGGCGCATCGAACGATGCATGGAGGGAAAGCGGATGACGAGCGAGACGCTGAAGATCGAAGATGCGGTGAACGCAACCTGCCCCTGGTCGGACAAGCCGATCAGCGAGGACGCGCTCACGCTCTATCGCGATCGCGTGGTCGGCTTCTGCAATCCCGGATGCCGCGACAAGTTCGAGAAGGCGGTCGCGATGTTCGACGCCGCCATTCTCGACGAAACGACGCCCTTGCTGGCGCGGGAGCGGTAATCGTGTTCGAGGGTCTTTCCGAACGCCTCTCAGGCATTCTCGGCACGCTGACGCGCCGCGGCGCGCTCAGCGACGAGGATGTGCAGAACGCCCTGCGCGAGGTCCGCCGCGCGCTGCTCGAAGCCGACGTGGCGCTCGAGGTCGTGCGCTCCTTCACCGACAAGGTGCGCGCGCGCGCCGTCGGGGCCGAGGTCGTCAAATCGGTCACGCCGGGCCAGATGGTCGTCAAGATCGTCAATGACGTGCTCGTGGAGACGCTCGGCTCGGAAGCCGGGACGATCGATTTCAACGCCGCCCCGCCCGTGCCGATCCTGATGGTCGGCCTGCAGGGCTCGGGCAAGACGACGACCACCGCCAAGATCGCGCGCCGGCTCACGGACCGGCAGAAGAAGCGCGTGCTGATGGCCTCGCTCGACACCCGGCGCCCGGCCGCGATGGAGCAGCTCGCCGTTCTCGGCAAGCAGGTCGGCGTCGACGTGCTGCCGATCGTGACGGGCCAGAGCGCCCCCCAGATCGCGCGCCGCGCCATGGACGCCGCCCGCCTCGGCGGCTACGACGTCGTCATGCTCGACACCGCCGGCCGCGTCACGGTCGACGAGGCGCTGATGGCGGAGGCGGCGGAGGTCCGCCGCGTGGTCGACGCGCATGAAGTCCTTCTCGTCGCCGACGCGCTGACCGGCCAGGACGCCGTCAACACCGCCCGCGCCTTCGACGAACGTCTCGGCGTCACCGGCATCGTGCTGACCCGCATGGACGGCGACGCGCGCGGCGGCGCGGCGCTCTCGATGCGCGCGGTCACCGGCAAGCCGATCAAGCTGATCGGCACGGGCGAGAAGATCGACGCGCTGGAGGAGTTCCACCCCTCGCGCGTGGCCAACCGCATCCTCGGCATGGGCGACATCGTCTCGCTCGTCGAGAAGGCCGCCGAGTCGATCGATCAGGAAAAGGCGCTTCGCATCGCCGAGAAGATGCGCAAGGGCAAGTTCGACCTCTCCGACCTGCGCGAACAACTCACGCAGATGGAGGCGATCGGCGGCATGGGCGGGCTCATGGGCATGATGCCCGGCATGGGCGCGATGAAGAAGCAGCTCGCGAGCGCCAATATCGACGACCGGGTGATCAAGCGTCAGCGCGCGCTGATCGATTCGATGACGCCCGCCGAGCGCCGCAACCCCGACATTCTCAAGGCCTCGCGCAAGAAGCGCATCGCCGCCGGCGCGGGCCTCAAGGTCGAGGACGTGAACCGCCTCCTCAAGATGCACCGCCAGATGGCGGACGTCATGAAGATGATGGGCAAGAACAAGCGCGGCGGCATGGCCGGAGCGCTCGGCTCGATGTTCGGCATCGGCGGCGGAGGAGGCATGCCTGGGGGAATGCCGGGAGGAATGCCCGGAGGCATGCCCCAGCCGACGCCGGAAATGCTCGAACAGGTCAAGAAGCAGCTCGGCGGAGGCGCCGGTGGCGGAATTCCGCCCATGCCTCCCGGTCTCGGCGGCCCCGGCGCGCCCGGACTTCCCGGCCTTCCAGGTCTCGGGGGGAACAAGCCCCCCGGTCTCGGCTTCCCCTTCGGAAAGAAGAAGTGAGGCCGCCCAACCCTTCTGAGAGGCGCGCGAGGCGATCTCCCGCACGCTTTTGAGAGTTCCCGAAACGAAACGAACAGTCACTACGGAGTATCTGACATGGCCCTCAAGATCCGCCTCACCCGCGGCGGCGCGAAGAAGCGCCCCTATTACCGCATCGTCGTCGCCGACGCCCGCTCGCCGCGCGACGGCCGCTTCATCGAGAAGATCGGCGTCTACGATCCGATGAAGCCCAAGGATTCCGGCGACCGCGTCGTCGTGGACATCGAGAAGGCCAAGGAGTGGCTCGCCAAGGGCGCCCAGCCGACCGACCGCGTCGCCCGCTTCCTCGACGCCGCCGGCGTGATCAAGCGCGCGCCGCGCAACAACCCCACCAAGGCCCTGCCCGGCAAGAAGGCGCAGGAGCGCGCCGCCGAGCGCGCGGCTCAGACGGAAGCCGCTTCGGCCGAAAGCGCCGAGGCGTAATCCCGGCGCGCCCCGATGCGCCAGAACGACCGAAACGGCGAGCGCAGCCGCGGCCGCAAGGCCGCGAGCGAGCGCCCCGCCGGGAAGAGCGCCGCCGCGCGATTGCCCGAGGACGCCGTGCTCATCGGCGAATTCGGGCGCGCTCACGGGCTGCGGGGAGAGGTCCGCCTGAAGTCCTTCACGCAGGACCCTTTTTCTATAGCCGGCTATGAACCTCTCTTCGACGATCGCGGGACGCCTCTCGCAATCGTCGATCTGCGCTCTGCGCCGGGCGGCGCGCCCGATCTCCTGATCGCCCGGCTTCGCGGCGTCGCGACCCGCGACGAGGTCGAAGCGCTGAACCGCCGCGCGATCTACACCACGCGGGAGGCCGTACGCGCGGCGGCGGACGACGAGAATGACGGCGAGGACGATTTTTTCCTGGCCGATCTGATCGGCCTGCGCGTCGAGACGCCTTCGGGCGAGGCGCGCGGAACTGTTGTCGCCGCGCCCGATTACGGCGCGGGAACCCTCATCGAGATCACGCCGGCCCATGGCGGCCCGAGCGTGCTCCTGCCCTTCCTGAAATCCTTCTTCCCCGTCGTCGACATCGCCGGGAGACGGCTCGTCGTCGAAGCGGACGAGGCGGTCTTCGCGCCCGAGCCGACGCGCGCCGCCCTTCCCGGCGGCGAGGAAGCCTGACCATGTGGCGGGCGAGCGTCCTCACCCTCTATCCCGAGATGTTCCCCGGCCCGCTCGGAATCTCGCTTTCGGGCGAGGCGCTGGCGCGCGGGACATGGGCGCTGGAAGCGCGCGACATCCGGGACCACGGGCGCGGCCGTCACCGCTCCGTCGACGATACGCCCGCGGGCGGAGGTCCCGGCATGGTCATCCGCGCCGACGTGCTCGCAGAGGCGATTGACGCCGCCTCGCCCCCCGACGATCCCCGCCCGCGCCTGCTGATGAGCCCGCGCGGGCGCCCGCTGACGCAGGCTCATGTGCGCGAATTGACGCAGGGGCCGGGCGCGATGATCGTCTGCGGGCGCTTCGAGGGCGTCGACGAGCGCGTCATCGCCGGGCGCGGCCTCACCGAGGTCTCGATCGGCGACTACGTGCTCTCGGGAGGCGAAATCGCCGCCATGGTCCTCATCGACGCCTGCGTTCGGCTCCTGCCCGGCGTCATGGGCGGCGCCGAATCGGAGACGGAGGAGAGTTTCGAGGCCGGCCTTCTCGAATATCCCCATTACACCCGCCCGCGCGAATGGGAGGGTCGCGAAATTCCTGCCGTCCTCGTCTCGGGCGACCACAAGGCCGTCGCCCGCTGGCGGCGCGAGCGGGCGCTGACCTTGACCCGCGAGCGCCGACCGGACCTTCTGGGGAAAACGGAACGCGACGCTCCGTCCGAGTGACCGCAGGCGAAGAGTGACCACAGGCGAAGAGTGACCGCAGGCGCGGATTGATCGAAAGCAAGGCGCGCTCCCGCCTGCGCCTTCATTCTGCCCTGGACCGTCGATCGCGCGCGCCGCGCAGGCTCGGTCGGACGGCGAGGAGGACGCCTGAAATCCTCAACCCGGCCAAAGCAGTTTCGGCAAAGGGTAGGCCTCGCTGTTCCTCTACCCTTGGCTATACGCGTCATTCTGTGCGATTCGCCGGATATTCGCTCAGAAGTCGCCAATGATCGGCCCAAGTCGCCAATGATCGGCCCAAGTCGTCAGTTCGAGCGACCGCCTGCCGATCGGACGGAAACATATGAGGCCGGTTCGTTGATCGACCAAGCGCGCTCGCTTTGCTTGATTTGAGCCGCGTTTTGTCCTTTATAGCGGGCCTGCGGCGGTCGGGGGGCCACGAACGAGGAGGAAACGTGTGCGCGTTCTGATCCGATACGGCGTCGTCGTTCTGGCGATCGCGATCGGCGCAACCATGTTGATCTGGCCAGTGGCCACCGGCTTCGTCGAGGATTGGGCGCGCCGCGACGTGGAAATGCGCTCACGGCTCGTCTATTCCGCCGCGCGTGATCCTATCGAGACGCTGCGCGAGGCGGGGGACGAAGCCGGACTGACCCGTCTCATGGAGCGAATCGGACAGGATGACGGCGTCGTGGCCGTCGCGCTTTGCGAAAACGGCGTCGTGCGCGCTGGCTCGCCGGCGATGCCTGCGGAGTTTCGCTGTTCGCATACGCCGGCCAACGGCTCGAGTCTCTCGATCGTCACGTTTGAAGACGCGCGCCTTCTTGTGTCCGCCTATTCTCTCGGCGAGGGGAGCGACCAGGTGACCCTCGTGGTCATGCACGACGACCAGGAGATCGAGGCGCGGCTGTCCCGGGCGCGGCTCTTCATCATCCTCGCCGCCATCGGCATCGCCTTCGGCGGCGCGGCGCTCGCCTCTCTCTTCGCCTACCTCGTCATGCGCCGCTGGACGATCTCGGTGCGCCAGGCCATCGAGGATGCGCGCGCGGGACGCCCCGAGGAGAGCGGGGGCGCCTCGACCATGATCGGCGAGGAGATCCGCAAGACGCTCGCTGAACTCGACTTCGTGCGCCACAGCATCGACGCCGCTCATACCGAATGGAGCCCGGAGACGCTGCGCCTCGCGCTGGCCAACGAATTGCCCGGCTCGGAAGTCATCGTCGTCTCGAACCGCGAGCCCTACATTCACAATCGACTCGAGGACGGGACGATCCAGCTCCAGCGTCCGGCGAGCGGGCTCGTCTCGGCGCTCGAGCCAGTGACCCGCGCCTGCGGGGGCGTCTGGATCGCGCATGGCTCGGGCACGGCCGACCGCGACACCGTCGATTCCGACGACCGGGTGATGGTGCCGCCCTCCAATCCCTCCTACGCCCTGCGGCGGCTCTGGCTGACGGAGGAGGAGCAGGAGGGCTATTATTACGGCTTCGCCAATGAGGGGCTCTGGCCGCTCTGCCACATCGCTTTCGTGCGTCCGGTTTTCCGGGAGAGCGACTGGCGCATGTATCGCGAAGTCAACCGCCGCTTCGCCGAGGCGGTCGCGGCGGAGGCGCGCCGGCCCGATCCGATCGTGCTGATCCAGGATTACCATCTCGCGCTGGCGCCCCGGATGATCCGAGAGCGCCTGCCCGAGGCGACGATCGTCACGTTCTGGCATATTCCCTGGCCGAATTCGGAGACTTTCGGCATCTGCCCCTACAAGGAAGACATCATCGACGGCCTGCTCGGCTCTTCGATCCTCGGCTTCCACACCCAATTCCACTGCAACAATTTCATCGAGACCGTCGACCGCTTCGTCGAAAGCCGCATCGACCGGGAAGAGGCCTCGATCACCCTGCGCGGCCACGAGACCTTCGTGCGGCCCTATCCGATCTCGATCGAGTGGCCGCCCGCCGCCATGGCGAACCAGAAGCCCGTCGAGGAGGCGCGCGTCGCCGTGAGGGAGCGTCTTGGGCTCCCGGAGGATGTGCGGCTGGGCGTCGGCATCGAGCGTTTCGACTACACCAAGGGCATCCTGGACCGCATGCGGGCGGTCGATGCGCTCCTGACGACGCATCCGGAATGGCGCGAACGGTTCTGCTTCCTGCAGGCGGCAGCGCCGACGCGCTCGAAGTTATCCAACTACCGCACGCTCCAGGAGGAGGCCGAAGCGCTCGCCCAGGACATCAACGCCCGTCATGGCGGTCCCTTCCCGGTGATTCAGCTCGTCGCGCGCCATCACGACCCGGAAGAGGTGTTCGAGCTCTTCCGCGCCGGCGACCTGTGCATCGTGTCGAGCCTGCACGACGGCATGAATCTCGTCGCCAAGGAATTCGTCGCCGCCCGTGACGACGAGCGGGGCGTGCTGATCCTTTCCGCCTTCGCCGGCGCATCGCGCGAGCTCAACGAGGCGCTCATCGTCAACCCCTACGACGCCTACGCCATGGGCGAGGCGATCGCGCGGGCGCTGGAGATGGACGAGGCCGAGCAGCGCGAGCGCATGCATACGATGCGCCAGCAGGTCCAGTCCCGCAACGTGTACCGCTGGGCCGGGCAGATGCTGCTCGACGCCGCGCATCTGCGCAAGAAACAGCGCATCATGCGCCTGATGGACAAGGCCGGGCAGGCCTGAGTGGCGGTCAGGCCAGGGCGGGGCCCCCCCACGCGAAATTCAAATGGCGCATCGGTGCGCGAGGCGCTATAGCCCGCGCGCCGGCGCCCCGCCGGTCCTCGAAAAATCCCCAGAACCGGAGCGGGCTATGCCTGATCCGGCGGCAAGGTCCAGAACCGGGCTCAGCCATGCTCGCCGGCGTCTCCTCACCCTATATCCTCCCGATCTTCCTGCTGATTCTGTCGAACCTCTTCATGACCTTCGCCTGGTACGGGCATTTGCGCTACGCGAGCGCCCCGCTCTGGATTGTGGTCTTCGCGGCCTGGGGCATCGCCTTCTTCGAATACTGGCTCGCCGTTCCCGCGAACCGGATCGGCCATCAGGTCTATTCGGCGGCGGCGCTGAAGACGATGCAGGAGGTGATCACCCTGCTCATCTTCGCCGGGTTCTCGGTCTGGTGGCTCAAGGAGCCCCTGACCCTCAACCACGCGCTCGGCTTCGGCTTCATCGCGCTCGGCGCGTTCTTCGTGTTCTACGGGCCGATCGGACGGTGACCAGCGGGGCGACGGGTTCGCGCCTGTAGTCTTACCCGCCGCCATAGGCCGCAATGGCTCGCAAGGCCGCGACCGTCTCGTGGTCATTGTCGTCGAAGGCGGGATCGACGCTCGTCTTGACGATGATCACTTCGCGCGCAGGATCGACATAGATGTACTGACCCCATACGCCGATGGCGAGGAAGTCGCCCTGCGGCTCCTCGGGAATCCACCATTTATATCCGTACCCGAAGGTCCAGCTGCTCGCCGGGTTATCGCCGGGCTGCAGGTGCGGAGCGGTGGGCTCGACCGAAGCTGCGACCCATCCAGCCGGGATGACCTGTCGCCCTTCGCGCGCGCCGCCCTCGAGATAGAGCCGTCCGAAACGAGCGTAGTCGCGCAAGGTCGCGTTCAGGCAACAGAGCGCGAATTCGCGGCCTGTGCGGTCGGTGCTCCAGAAAGCGTCGGCCTCGGCGCCCATCGGACCCCAAAGGCGGGATTCGAGATACTCGGACACGGGCATCCCGGTCGCCGCCTCGAGGACGAGACCGAGCGCCATCGAGTCGGAACTCACATAATCGTTGTAAATTCCGGGCTCGCGGACCGCGTCAAGTGAGGCGATCGTATCCTCGACCGGCGTGCCCATGGCCATCGCCCGGATGAACAGCATGTTGATGTCCGACAGCGGGTTGTCGTAGTCCTCGTCGAACGCCACGCCTGAGGACATGGTCAACGCATCCTCGATCGGCACTTCACCGTAGCCCGAGGCGGCGAGCGCCGGCACATAGGCGCCGATCGGGTCGCGGAGGCTGGCGATATGGCCTTCGTCCACCGCGATGCCGATCAGCGCGGAGAGCACGGATTTCGCCATCGACCATGAGGTGAACGGCGAAGTCTCGTCTGCGCCGAGGCGATATTCTTCATACGTGATGTCGCCCCGATGGACGACCAGCAGACCCGTCGTGACGGTGCGGTCGAGGAACGCCGAAAGATCGCGCTCGGCTCCATCGAAAACATAAGTCTCGGGCAGCGCCTGCGAATCCCGGCCGAATTCCCACGCCGGGCCGGAGCTGACGACGGCGCGCGACGGGAACACCCGATCCATGGATCGGAAGTTCTCGACCCTTTGGCTTTCGGCGAACAGCGTGATCCCGGCCCAGTACGGGCTCTGGCGCAGCCAGAGGAAGCCTGCGACCCCGACGATCACGAGGACAAGCAGCGTCCATGTGGCGAACCGGAATATGCGTTTAGCAAACATTGCATCTCCTTTCGTTGATGAGGCGCTCCCGGCGCTTGAGGCCAATGGCATGCCGAAACGTACAGGTTCCGGCTTCGTTAGGCGGCGTCAGGCGCGCGAATAACGCAGCGTCTCGAACCGCATCGACGTGGCGTCGACCATGAGGAGGCGACCGACCATGCTTTCGCCGAATCCCGTGATCTCGCGAAGCGCCTCCATCGCCATAAGCGAACCCATGACGCCCGCGAGCGCGCCGAGAATGCCCGCCTGCGCGCAGGTCGGCACGGCGCCGGGCGGCGGCGGGTCGGGGAAGAGGCAGCGATAGCCGGGGTTGAGCTTGCCGTCGGGCCCGGTCTCGTAGGGCTTGAGCACGGTGAGCGAGCCGTCGAAGCGGCCCAGAGCCGCCGTGACGAGGGGCCGGCGCGCGGCCTCGCAGGCGTCGGCGAGCGCATAGCGCGTCTCGAAATTGTCGGAGCCGTCGAGCACGACGTCGTAGCGCTCGACGATCTCGCGCACATTGCCCGCGTCGAGTCTCACGACGTGCGGCTCGACGCGCACATGCGGATTGAGCCGCGCGATGGCGTCCGTCGCGCTCTCGACCTTGGGGCGGCCGATATCGGGCGTGCCGTGAATGACCTGGCGCTGAAGATTGGAGAGATCGACCACGTCGTCGTCGACGATTCCGAGCGTCCCGACGCCTGCGGCGGCGAGATATTGCAGCGCCGGCGCGCCGAGCCCGCCCGCGCCGATCATGAGCACCCGGGCCGCCTTGATCTTCGCCTGACCCGGTCCGCCCACTTCCGCGAGGACGAGGTGGCGGGCGTAGCGATCGATTTCTTCGGGCGACAGGCTCATGCGGGAGTTCTAGCGCAGGCGCAGGAGGGGCGAAAGCCGCCCCCGCGCCTTCACCTTCAGGCCCGGGCGACGGAGCGCACGCCGGCCGCGAGCTCGCGCACCAGCGTCTCGACGGCGGCGACGCTGCCCGGTCCCGCGCGGTTCTCGTCGTCGAGCGTGCCTTTCAGCGCGTCGATCAGCGCCGAGCCGACGACGACGCCGTCCGCGCCCTTCGCGATGGCGGCCGCATGCGCGCCGTTCTTCACGCCGAAGCCGACGACGACCGGAAGGTCGGTGTGGCGCTTGATGCGTTCGACCGCCGTCGAGACCTTGCCGAAATCGGGGGTGGCCGCGCCGGTGATGCCCGTGATCGAGACGTAATAGACAAAGCCCGCCGTGTTGCCCATGACGGCGGGAAGCCGCGCGTCGTCGGTGGTCGGCGTGGCGAGGCGGATGAAGGCCAGCCCGGCTGCGAGCGCCGGAAGGCAGAGCTCGGAATCCTCCTCAGGCGGCAGGTCGACGACGATCAGCCCATCGACTCCGGCGGCCTTGGCGTCAGCGAGGAAGCGGTCGACGCCGTATTGCTCGATCGGGTTGAAATAGCCCATCAGGATCACCGGCGTCTCAGAATCCTCGGCGCGGAAGCGGCGCACGAGATCGAGCGTCTTGACCGTATCCTGCCCGGCTTTCAGCGCGCGCAGGCCCGAGGCCTGGATCGCCGGGCCGTCGGCCATCGGATCGGTGAAGGGCATGCCGAACTCGACGATGTCGGACCCCGCCTTCGGCAGAGCCCGCATGATCGCGAGCGAGGTCTCGGGATCGGGATCGCCCGCCATGACGTAGGTGACGAGCGCGGCGCGGCCTTCCGCGCGGCATTTGGCGAAACGTTCTTCGATGCGCGCGCTCACAGCCCGCCTCCCAGATGCTCGGCCACGGTGAAGATGTCCTTGTCGCCGCGACCGCACAGATTGACGATCATCAGGTGATCGCGGGGCTTCGTCATCGCGATCTCGCCCGCCTTGGCGATGGCGTGGGAAGGTTCGAGCGCGGGAATGATGCCCTCGAGCTTCGACATCAGCTGGAAGGCGTCGAGCGCCTCCTTGTCGGTGGCGGAGACGTAGGTCACGCGCCCCGACTCGTGCAGCCAGGCGTGCTCGGGGCCGATGCCGGGATAGTCGAGCCCCGCCGAGATCGAATGCGCGTCGGTGATCTGGCCGTCGCCGTTCATCAGGAGATAGGTGCGGTTGCCGTGCAGGACGCCGGGCTTGCCGCCCGCGATCGAGGCCGCATGCGCATCCGTGTCGACGCCGTGGCCGGCCGCCTCCACCCCGTAGATCTCGACGGAAGCGTCGTCGAGAAAGGGATGGAACAGGCCGATGGCGTTCGAGCCGCCGCCGATCGCGGCGATCAGCGAATCCGGCAGGCGGCCCTCGGCCTCCATCATCTGCGCCTTGGCCTCCTCGCCGATGACGCACTGGAAGTCGCGCACCATGGCCGGATAGGGATGGGGGCCGGCCACTGTGCCGATGCAGTAGAAGGTCGTATCGACATTGGTGACCCAGTCGCGCAGGGCCTCGTTCATCGCGTCCTTGAGCGTCTTCGAGCCCGATTGCACGGGCACTACGGTCGCGCCCAGCATGTTCATGCGGAAAACGTTCGGCTTCTGCCGCTCCACGTCGACCGCGCCCATATAGACGACGCATTCGAGGCCGAAGCGGGCGCAGAGCGTGGCGGTGGCGACGCCGTGCTGGCCGGCGCCGGTCTCGGCGATGATCCGCTTCTTGCCCATGCGCCGGGCCAGCAGGATCTGGCCGAGCACGTTGTTCACCTTGTGCGCGCCGGTATGGTTCAATTCGTCGCGCTTGAGATAGACCTTGGCGCCGCCGGGAAGCCCTTTCGCGCTCGCCTTCTCGCGCAGGTGCTCGGTGAAGCGCTCGGCGTAATAGAGCGGGCTCGGGCGGCCGACATAGTGCTTGAGATAGGAGCGCATCTCCTCGGCGAAGCCGGGATCGCGCTTGGCGTCCTCGTAGGCCTTTTCCAGCGCGAGGATATTGGGCATCAGCGTCTCGGCGACGAACCGGCCGCCGAACCGGCCGAAATGGCCGGTCTCGTCCGGGCCCTTGCGGAAGGAATTGGGGGTCTGGGGAGCGTTCACGAAGGCCTCACCTCTTCACACGGCCCGCGCCCAGGCCGCGCGCGCGGCCTCGACGAAAGCGAAAATCCTGGCGGAATCCTTGACTCCGGGCGCGCTCTCGACGCCCGAGGAGACGTCGATTCCGGAAACGCGCGTCAACGCGATCGCCTCGCCGACGTTCTCCGGGCTGAGCCCCCCTGACAGCATGAAGGGAACGGGCGGGTCAAGTCTCTCCGCGAGCCCCTCGATCAGCCGCCAGTCGAAGGACAGCCCGTTGCCGCCCGGCAGGGCGTCGGCGCCCCTCGGCGGCTTGGCGTCGAGAAGCAGCCTGTCGGTGACGCGGGCGTAGGGCGCCAGCGCGTCGAGATCGGCCCGCTCGGCCACGCCCGTCGCCTTCATGACGGGGACGCCGAAAAGCGCGCGGATCTCCGCGACCCGTTCGGGCGACTCGCGCCCGTGCAGCTGGAGCATGTCGGGCGCCATGTCCTCGACGATGGCGGCGAGTTCGGCGTCGTCGGCGTCGACGGTCAACGCCACGACGAGCGCGCGGCCTTTCGCCAGCGCGCAGAGATCGCGCGCGGCGTCGAGTTCGACGTGACGCGGGCTCCTGGGGAAGCGCACGAATCCGACCATGTCGGCGCCCGCGTCGAGCGCCGCTTGCAGCGTCTCGCGCGTGGACAACCCGCAGATCTTGACGACGCCGCTCCCGACCATCCCGTCTCTCGTTTCCTCGTTCCCCGCCGGACGCCCACGACATGCGGCGCGAGCCCGCGCGTTGCAAGGGAAAAAGCGTGGCTGGCTCAATCGGTCGCGCGGCGCAGCGGGGCGACATTGCCGATGCGCGCCGGGGTCTCGACCGCGCGGGGCGCGATCGCGTCGATGAGCGCGTCGCGCTCGGCCGCCTTGCGCGCGATGTCGGCGAGAAGCTGGTCGCGGGTGGATTTGTTGGAGCCGAGCGTGACGAGGGCGACGAGGATCGCGGTGACAGCGCCCATGAAGACGAGCCCGTCGAAGCGCATGAGGCCGAGGAAGAAAGCCGCGAGCGCCGTCGCGCCGGCGACGATCACGATGCGCGACAGCACCATGATCTTGCGGCAATTCTCGGCGCGGTCGCGCAGGAAGGCCATCGCCTCCTCGATCTGCGCGATGCGGTCGTTGATCTGCGTCATGAAGGGCCCCTGTCTCTCTTCGAGATAGGCGCAAGACACGCCACCGGCAAGCGCCGGTTTGGCTTGCGAGCCCGGCCATGCGCCGTTATGGTCGCCGCGTTCCGTTGGGGTGCCCACAAGGGCTGAGAGGCGAAAATCGCCAACCCATCGAACCTGATCCGGGCAATGCCGGCGTAGGGAACGGGCTTATCTGATGCGAAACCGTGTCGATTCAAGCGACGTCCGAGACGCTCCTTCGGGAAGCGTTGCATCGTCGTTCGCCCCGCGCCTGCGCTATCGCCCGAGCGCGCCCGCCGTTTCGCAACTCTCACAGGACCTTCCATCATGAAACTCCGCCACGCAATCGCGCTCGCAGCAAGTGTCGCCGCAAGCGTCGTCATCGCCGCTCCCGCCTCCGCGCAGGACAAACTGACGGTGATCCTCGACTGGTTCGTCAATCCTGACCACGGCCCGATCGTGATCGCGCAGGAACGCGGCTATTTCGCTGAGGCCGGGCTCGAGATCGAGGTGATCGCGCCCGCCGATCCGACCGATCCGCCCCGCATGGTCGCGGCCGGTCGCGGCGACATCGCGATTTCCTACCAGCCGCAGCTGCATCTCAACCTGCATCAGGACATGCCGCTCGTGCGGGTGGGCACCCTCATCGCCACTCCCCTGACCTGCCTCGTGGCGCTCGCCGAGGGTCCGGTGCAGACCATGGCCGACTTCAAGGGCGGCAAGATCGGCTTCGCCGTCGCGGGCGTGCAGGAGGCGATGCTCGCCGCCATGCTGCGCCATAACGGGCTCGAGCCCGAGGATGTCGAGCAGATCAATATCGGCTGGTCGATCTCGCCCGCGCTGATGAGCGGACAGGTCGACGGCGTCATCGGCGCCTTCCGCAATTTCGAGCTGAACCAGCTCGACATCGAGGGCGTCGCCGGCCGCTGCTTCTACCCGGAAGACGAGGGCATCCCGGCTTATGACGAGCTGATCTACGTCGCCAATCCGCAGACCATGGACAAGGAAGTGATCGCCCGCTTCCTCGCGGCGACCGAGCGCGCGACCTTGTTCATCCTGAACAACCCGGAGGAATCCTGGGAGATCTTCTCCGGCACGTCGGACGAACTCGACAACGAGTTGAACCGCCGCGCCTGGGTCGACACCTATCCGCGTTTCGCGAGCCGCCCGGCGGCCATGGATTACGGACGCTACGCGCATTTCGAGCGCTTCATGGCGGAAGCCGGGCTCGTGCCGTCGCAGAACCCCGTGTCGATGCTCACAGTGGACGTTACGGCGCCGTGACGTCGCCGCCCGCCGTCACGATCGCGGGCGACGCCCTTATCGGGGAGGCGCGCCTCTTCGACGGGCTGCGCCTCGACATGCCGGCGGGCGCCTGGACGAGCCTGCTCGGCCCCTCGGGCGTGGGCAAGACCACGATCCTGCGCCTGATAGCAGGGCTCGACACCGGCGCGCGCTTCGAAGGGAGCGTCACGACCTCCGACGGCGCGTCGCTGTCCGGCCGCGTCGCCTATATGGGCCAGAGCGACCTTCTCGCCCCCTGGCTCGACGTCGCAGGCAACGTGGCGCTGGGCGCGCGGCTGCGCGGCGAGCGGCCCGACCGCGCGCGCATCCGCGACCTTCTCGCGCGCGTGGGGCTCGACGGGCTTGGCGGACGGCGTCCGCATGAACTCTCGGGCGGCCAGCGCCAGCGGGTCGCGCTTGCGCGCACGCTCATGGAGGACCGCGCCGTCGTCCTGCTCGACGAACCCTTCTCCGCGCTCGATTCGGGCGCGCGGGCACAGATGCAGGAGCTCGCCGGAACGCTGCTTGAAGGGCGCACCGTGCTCCTCGTGACGCATGATCCCGGTGAAGCCGTGCGGCTCAGCGCCCGCGCCTTCCTGATGGAGGCGCAGGGCCTTTCCCCGATCGATCTGCCGCCCTCGCCGCCCGTGCGCGCCCTCGACGCCCCGGACACGATCGCCGCGCAGGCCGCTTTGCTGCGTCGCCTGCGGGAGGCCGCCTGATGGCCGCGCTCGCCCCTTTCGCGCGCGGCCTCGCCGCCTTCGCCTTCGCGATCGGCCTCTGGCAGGTCGTCGTCTGGCTGACCGGCGTCCCGCATTTCATCCTGCCGAGCCCCGAGCGCGTCGCGCGGGCGCTCGTGAACTCGCGGGCGCTGATCGCCCAGAACGCGGTCGTCACCTTCGCGCAGATCCTCGCCGGACTGGCGCTCGGCGCGGCGCTCGGGGTGATCACCGCGCTCCAGCTCGTCTCCTCGCCGACGGCGCGGCTGTTGCTGCGGCCCGTCATCGTCTTCGCGCAGGCCGTGCCGATCTTCGCGCTGGCGCCGATCCTCACGCTCTGGCTCGGCTACGGCATGGGCTCGAAGATCGTGACCGTCGTGCTCATCATCTATTTCCCCGTCGCCTCGGCCTTCTATGACGGGCTCATGCGCACGCCGCGCGGCCTGCTTGACCTCGCCCAGACCATGAACGCCTCGCCGTGGCGCACGATCCTGCGCCTGCGCCTGCCGAACGCCGTCCCCTCGCTCGCCTCGGGGATGCGGCTGGCCGCCGTCTACGCACCGTTCGGCGCAGTGATCGGCGAATGGGTCGGCGCCTCGAGGGGCCTCGGCTATCTGATGCTGCTGGCCAACGGCCGGGCGCAGACCGATCTCATGTTCGCGGCCCTCTTCGTGCTCGCCGCCTTCACGGTGCTCCTGCATGCGACGATCGACCGGGCCGGCGCGGCGCTCACGCGTCGGTTCGCCGAACCCGAGGGTTGACGACGGACGCCGGCTCGCCTTGCGCCGGGAGGCGGGCGCGTCTACCTAAACGGGGGCGCAAGACGGTCCGCGCCCGCGCCGCCCCATCAGCAAGGTCGAAGCGTCAGCAAGGTCAAAGCGTCAGCAAGGTCAAAGCGTCATGGAACCGCTCAAGCTCGTCGCCCTCGATGAGGTGGATCTCGCCGTGATCTCGGCGCATCTGCAGGACGCGCACGCGCCTCTGGCCGAGATCGCCTATCTGCCCCGCGAGAAGCGTTTCGCCCTGTGCATGGCGCGTCTCGAATGGGAGGCCGACCCGGATTCCCCGCCGCGCCGCCGGCTCACCGGGCTGCATTTCGAACGCGTGCTCTCGGCCCGATCACGCAATATCGACCCGACGCGCAAGGACGATTCCGCCGAACTCATCGGCATCGTCTTCGAGCCGGGCGACTCGCCTTCCGGGGCGATCACCCTGTTCTTCTCGCAGGACCGCGCCGTGCGGCTCGAAGTCGAGTGCATCGAGGCGCAGATGCGTGATATGGGGCCTGTCTGGGAGGTGGAAAGCCGCCCCCGCCACGACGAGGATGCCCCCTGATGCCCTTGAGGCTCGACGCCCGCAGCCCCGATTTCGCCCAATCGTTCGCCGCCTTCCTCAAGACCAAGCGCGAGGTCTCCGAGGAGGTGGACGAAACCGTTCGCGCCATCATCGCGGATGTCGTCGCGCGCGGCGACGAGGCCGTCATCGAATACACGGCGCGCTTCGACAGGCTCGACCTCACGCCCGAAACGCTGCGCGTGGGCGAGGCCGAGATCGACGCCGCCGTGAAGGCCTGCGACCGCGAGACCCTGGACGCGCTGCATCTCGCCAAGGATCGCATCACCGCCTATCACGCGGCGCAGAAGCCTGCCGACTACGCGCATACGGATGATGTCGGCGTGTCGATGGGCTGGCGCTGGAGCGCTGTCGAGGCGGTGGGGCTCTATGTTCCCGGCGGCACGGCGAGCTATCCCTCCTCCGTGCTCATGAACGCCGTCCCCGCGCGCGTCGCGGGCGTCGATCGCGTCGTGATGGTCGCGCCGACGCCGCGCGGCGAGACCAATCCGCTCGTGCTTGCGGCGGCGCGGATCGCCGGCGTCGACGAGGTCTACCGCATCGGCGGCGCGCAGGCGGTGGCGGCGCTGGCCTACGGCACGCAGAGCATCGCCCCCGTGGCCAAGATCGTCGGCCCCGGCAACGCCTATGTCGCCGCCGCCAAGCGCCGCGTCTTCGGGCAGGTCGGCATCGACATGATCGCCGGCCCCTCCGAAGTTCTGATCATGGCCGACGGCCAAGCCAATCCCGACTGGATCGCGGCCGATCTCCTCGCCCAGGCCGAGCACGACCCTGCGGCGCAGTCGATTCTCGTGACCGACGACGCAGGCCTCGCCGACGCCGTCGCGGAAGCGGTCGAACGCCAGCTCGCCACGCTGCCGCGCGCCGTGATCGCGCGGGCGAGCTGGGAGGATTACGGCGCGATCATCCTCGTCGAGAGCCTCGAATCGGCGATCCCGCTCGTCGACCGCGTGGCGCCCGAGCACCTGGAGGTCGAGACCGCCGAGCCCGAACGGCTCGCCGACCGGGTGCGCAACGCCGGCTCGATCTTCCTCGGCTCGCATACGCCCGAAGCCATCGGCGATTATGTCGGCGGCCCCAACCACGTGCTGCCGACGGCGCGTTCCGCGCGCTTCTCCTCCGGGCTCGGCGTCCTCGACTTCATGAAGCGCACCTCGATCCTGCGCTGCACGCCCGAGGCCCTGCGCGCCATCGGACCGGCCGCGATCGCGCTGGGACGCTCCGAAGGCCTCGACGGACACGCCCGATCGGTGGCGATCCGGCTCAATCTCTGAGGGGTTGACGGCGGGATGAGCGAGGACAGGATGGACCGCGAACGCAACCGCCTCGTCGCCGTAACCCTCGACGAAGCCTCGATCGGGCGCGGCAGCCCCGATCAGGAGCACGAGCGGGCCATCGCGATCTACGACATCCTGGAGTCGAATTACTTCTGCGTCGCAGTCGAGGCCGAAGGTCCCTATTGCCTGCGGCTCGGCATCGTCGAGCGCAAGCTCGCCTTCGAAATCACGAGGGAGGACGGCTGCACGCTGATGACCCATCTGCTCTCGCTGACGCCGTTCCGGCGTGTGATCCGCGACTACGCGATGGTCTGCGAGAGCTACTATTCCGCGATCCGCACGGCGTCGGCCTCCCAGATCGAGGCGATCGACATGGGCCGGCGCGCGCTTCACAACGAGGCGGCGGAGCTTCTGGCGCAGCGGCTTGAAGGGAAGGTGGAGGTCGATTTCGACACGGCGCGACGTCTGTTCACGCTCATCTACGCCCTGCACCGGAAACCGTGACAGCCGTGTCCGCGCCCGGGAACGACTCGCGGGTCCAGTCGGTGCTCTTCGTATGCGGGCACAACAGCATCCGCTCGCCCATGGCCGAAGCGCTGACGCGACATTATTTCGGACGCTCGACCTATGTGCAGTCGGCCGGCGTGCGCAAGGGCGAGCCGGACGGATTCATGGTCGCGGCGATGGACGAAATCGGCGTCGATACGAGCCGCCACAAGGCGCGCAGCCTGGAAGAGCTGGAGGAGCTGGAGGGGCTCAATTTCGATCTCATCATCACCCTCTCGCCCGAAGCGCACCACGCCGCGCTCGAGGTGACGCGCACGATCGCGGCGGATGTCGAGTATTGGCCGACGCCCGATCCCACGCTGCAGGGCGGCACGCGCGATCAGCGCCTCGACGCCTATCGCGACGTGCGCGACCTCCTCGCCCGCCGCATCCGCGAGCGGCTCAAGCACATCGGCTGATACGCCTAACGGCTCGCTTGCGCGAGCGCCCGGTTGCCGCTAGCTCCGATCGGCGCTTCCGCCGACGGGACGTCCGAAATCCGACCCTGCGATCTCCGACCCTGCGATGTCTGACGCCTCGAATCCGCACCCCCCACCGCCCGCGATCTCCGTGCCGGCGGCGACGCTGATCGGCTTCGGGGCGATCCTGTCCTGGGGGCTGCTGGCGCTCTTCACCGCCGCCTCGGGCGAGGTTCCGCCGTTGCAGCTCAACGCCATGTGCTTTGCGGTCGGCGGCGGGCTCGGGCTCATGGTGATCGCGGCGCGGCCGGCGCGGGCCCGGGCTCTGCGCCAGCCGCCGCGCGTCTGGGCCTTCGGTATCGCCGGCCTGTTCGGCTACCATGCTCTCTATTTCGCCGCTTTGCGCTGGGCGCCGCCGGCGGAAGCCACGCTCGTCAATTATCTCTGGCCGCTCCTCATCGTGCTCTTCTCCGGCCTGCTTCCCAGCGAACGCCTGAAAGCGATCCACGTCGCGGGCGCGTTCGTCGGTTTCGCGGGGGTGGTGACGCTCTCGCTCGGCGCCGATCTCGCCGCGCGGCCGGAGCATATCCCGCGCTATCACTGAGCCCTCGGGACCGCCCTGTTCTGGTCGAGCTATTCCGTGCTCTCACGGCGATTGCCGAACGTGCCGACGGACGCGGTGACGGGCTTCTGCCTCGGCGCGGCGGCGCTCAGTCTCCTCTGCCATCTCGCCTTCGAGACGACGGTCTGGCCGGACGACGCGCTGCAATGGGCGGCGGTCCTGGGCCGGGGGCTCGGCCCCGTCGGGGCTTCGTTCTACGCTTGGGATATCGGCTGCAAGCACGGCGACATCCGGCTTCTGGGAGTCGGCGCCTATTCCGCGCCGGTGGTCTCGATGCTCACGGTCATCGGCGCGGGCTACGCCGCCGCGAGCCTCAACCTGTGGCTCGCCTGCGCGCTGATCGTGAGCGGCGCGCTCGTCGCCTCCTCCGACAATCTGCGCCGCCGAAGGATCTGAACGCCTTCGCTGCGCCGCAAGATATTCCATTCCGCGAGGGAACGGTTACCTTGACCGTTGGTTATCGTCTGTGAAAAGGGAGCCAGCATGAGCCTCAAGCAGAAGAACGCCCTCGTCACCGGATCGACTTCCGGCATCGGCCTCGCCATCGCCCGCGCGCTCGCGGCGGAGGGGGTCAACGTGATGCTCAACGGGCTCGGCGACGCCGAGGCGAACGCCGCGCTCGCCGAGGAGGTCGCTCGCGACCACGGCGTCAAGGCGCTTCACTCTCCCGCCGACATGTCGAAGCCCGAAGAGATCGAGACGATGATGCGTCAGGCGATCGACCGGCTCGGCTCAGTCGATATCCTCGTCAATAACGCCGGCATCCAGCACGTCGCGCCGATCGAGGATTTCCCGATCGAGAAATGGAACCAGATCATCGCGATCAATCTCACCTCGGCCTTCCATACGATCCGCCTCGCCGTGCCCGGCATGAAGGCGCGGGGCTGGGGCCGGATCATCAACACGGCCTCCGCCCATTCCCTCGTCGCCTCGCCCTACAAGGCGGCCTACGTCTCGGCCAAGCACGGTATCGCGGGGCTCACCAAGACGGTCGCGCTCGAGACCGCCCAGGCGGGGATCACGGTCAACTGCATCAGCCCCGGCTATGTCTGGACCCCGCTCGTCGAGCAGCAGATCCCCGACACGATGAAGGCGCGCGGCCTGACCAAGGAACAGGTGATCGAGGACGTGCTGCTCAAGGCCCAACCGACGAAGCAGTTCGTCACCGTCGAGCAGGTCGGCGCCATCGCGGTCTTCCTCTGCTCCGACGCGGCCTCTCAGATGACGGGGGCGAACCTCACCGTTGACGGCGGTTGGACGGCGGCGTGAGCGAGAACCGGGAAGCGAAAGACCCCGCCCTGTGCGGACTCGGCGGCCCGAAGGCCGAGAAATGCGTCAGCCTCGCGCTCCAGGGCGGCGGCTCGCACGGCGCCTTCACCTGGGGCGTGCTCGACGCGCTGCTCGAGGACGGGCGCCTCGCCATCGAGGCGATCTCGGGCGCGTCCGCCGGCGCGATGAACGCCGTCGTCCTCGCCGACGGGTGGCGGCGCGGCGGAGCGGACGGGGCGCGCGAAGCGCTCGCGACGTTCTGGCGGCGGGTGAGCCTCGACGGGCGCATGAGCGCGTTCCAGCGCAGCGCCCTCACGCGGATGATGGGATTCTGGTACGACGACGACTCGCCGGGTCGCATGTGGCTCGACATGTTCAAGCGTTTCACCAACCCCTACGACACCAATCCGCTCGACATGAACCCGCTGCGCGACGCGCTCGGCGACATCGTCAATTTCGAGAATGTGCGCGCCTGCGACGATGTCAGGCTGTTCATCTCGGCGACGAATGTCTGGACCGGCAAGATCAGGGTCTTCGAACGCGAGGAGCTGACCGTCGACCATTTGCTGGCGTCGGCCTGTCTGCCGCAGGTCTTCCGGGCCGTGGAGATCGACGGGACGCCGTACTGGGACGGCGGCTATACCGGCAATCCGCCGCTCTTCCCGCTTTTCTACGGCGTCGGGACGAACGACATCCTGCTCGTGCAGATCAACCCGATCGAGCGACGCGAGACGCCGCGCACCGCGCGCGACATCGCCGACCGGCTTTCCGAGATCACCTTCAACGCCAGTCTCCTCAAGGAGTTGCGCGCGATTGACTTCGTGGCCCGCCTCGTCGATGAGGGCCGCCTTCCGGGCGACGCCTACAAGCGGGTGCTGATGCACCGCGTCGAGCCGGCGGGCTTTCTCGACGAATTCACCGCATCGTCGCGCATTCGTCCCGACTGGGCCACGATCTCGACGCTCAAGGAGCGCGGCCAAGCCGCCGGACGCGCCTGGCTCGATGCACATTTCGACGATGTCGGCCATCGCGCGACCCTCGACGCGCGGCGCGAGATCGACTGAAAACCTAATCCCAGAAGGGCTTCGCCCGCGCGAAAGCGGCGCCGGCCTTGCGCGCGGCGGCGAGCGAAGCGGCGGCCCGGCCGACGCGGTCCTCGTCCATGATGCGCGCGGCGCGCATCTGCGCGGCGTCGTTGCGGTCGAGCCGGCCTGTGATCGAGATCGCGGTCGCCGCGTCGTTGAGTTCGCCGAGCCTGTCCTGAAGCGCGGCGAGCGTCTTCCCGTAACGCGCGGCGCGCTTGCCCGCGCCTGCGCCTTCCGAAAAGAACGGGGCGAAGAACTCGGCGGCGTAGCGCAGTTTCTTGACCGCGATGCGCAAGTCGTGGCGCTGCTCGACGTCGAGGGAGGAGATCGCCCGGGCGCGCTTGCGGATTCCGGAGGCGCGCCGCGAGAGCATCCGCGCCGCGAAATCCGTGACCGGCGCGGCGCAGGCCGCGTTCCTGCGCCAGCGGCCCGTTTCGACGAAAGCCAGCGCGTCGAAGACGGCCAGCCGATGTTGCTTGCTCCAGATCGCCTCCATGACGCGCGCGTAGGCGGCATCGCGCTGGCGCGCGAAATGATTCGCGAGTCGCGCCGCGTCCGCGTCCTCGGGATGCCTTTCACGCATCGGATCGATTTCGCCGGCGATGAACACGTCGAGTTCGCGCGCTTCGCCAAGCGAGCGCGCGACGCGGCGCAGGCTGTCATTGACGCCCTTGCGCGCCTTGCAGTCGGTCGCCTTGCGGAAAACGCTCATCGCCGCGCGCAGCCGCCTGATCGCGACCCGCATCTGGTGGATCGCGCCGGGCGCGGGCGCCTGGAGAAGAATCGTCTCCTGGACCGCGAACTGGCGCAGACAGGCGCGGGCGATGGCCTGGAAGGCGTCGCCGACGCTCATGCCCGGCGCGAGGACCGGGGCGACGCGCTCGGCGGGCGCCACCGCCCCGGCGAGCAGCGCATAGCCGCGATCGGATTTCGAATGGACCGCGGGGCGCAGGGGCGCCGCCGCCATCAGTTCGCGGGCCAACCGGAACAGCCGGCGCGGCTTGCCGCGCAACAGCTCCAGCTCGATTTCGCCGACGATCTCGACATTGGCGCCCGCCCTGATCTCGCCCTCGTCGAAAACGATCTCGGCCGCCATGTCGTCGCCTGAGACGATCGCGGCGGCGCGTGTGACGTCGACCGTGAAGACCGGGGCGAGCGCGGCGCGCGCGGCCGGGTCGGCCAGGACGAACGCCGCAGGTGTGGCTGCGAGCATGTCGAGATCGGGCGCCTCTCCCGCCACGGCGGATTCCCATTCGTCCCGGTCGAACAGACCGGCCGCCGCGCCGGCGCTCTTCAGGGTCTGGCGCGCGCCTTCCTCGCCCGCGACGCGGCGGATGCGCAGCGCCAGCCCCGCGACCCGCAGATGCAGGTCCGGCGTATCGAAATACGTGGCGCTCTGGCGCTTGCGGCGCGCAACCGCGAAGGGCTCTCGCAAAAGCGGATGCTCCGCCAGCAGGGCGGTCGTCCCCGGCGGAGCCGTGAGCTTGAGCTCGATTTCGCGCGCGCCGCGCCGGTCCCGCCGCGCCATCGGCGCTCCTTTCGAGGAAACGAAACGGCGGGCATGTTGACCCAAACACGCGTCGAATCAAGGCGCCAGATCAGGGCCGGACGCGAAAATGATCGCGAATCACGCTGGATGACGGCAAGAATTGCGGCGTGACGACCTCATCCCGAGCACAGCGCAAGGCCCGACCCGTTACGCTCACCTGGTTGCAGCGGGCGGCCCTGCATTACCTCGAACGCTACGCGTCTTCCTCGGAAAACCTGCGGCGCGTCCTCGCGCGCAAGGTCGAGCGGCGATTGCGGGAGCGCGACGAACCGCTCGGCGAGGATGAGCAGGCGGCCGCGCGCGCCCTCGTCGACGCCGTGGTGGAACTGGCGCTGGCGGGCGGATACGTCGATGACGCGCGTTACGCGCAGGCCAAGGTCGCGAGCCTGCGGCGCAAGGGCGGATCGCGCCGCGCCATCGCCGCGCGGCTGCATGCGAGGGGCCTCGACCGGGAGACGATCGGCCGGGCGCTGCGCGAGCATGAGACGCAAGAGGCGCACTCGGCGGACGGCGCCGGTTGCGAGCCGGACGCGGAGCGCGTCGCCGCGCGCGCCTATGCGAGGCGCCGCCGCCTCGGACCTTTCCGTCCCGTGGGCCGGGCCGAGCGACGCGACCGCGACGTCGCGGCCATGGTTCGCGCCGGCTTCGGCTACGAAGTGGCGCGGGAGGCGATCGATGGGGAGCGGGTGGAGGAGTCCGGCTCAATCACCGGGCTATCGCCGTTCCGCCCCGGGCGCTAGCGTCGCGCCATGCGCTTCGCGAATCGCCCGCAATCCCGCCTCGCCCACCTGCGCCGCCTCGCCGGCGTAGTGACCCTGGCGATCGCGCTGGGCTCCTGCCTGCCCGCCTCGATGCGCGGCCTCCAGAGCGGGGTCGAGGGAGAGGTCTGGCTGGCGCTGCCGCTGAACGCCTGGCTCGGCGCGGACGAAGGCGTCGGCGAGCCGGAAACGATCGTGGGCTGCATCGGCGCGCATTGTCCGGCGCGGATCGCGGCGGGAACGTTCCGGCTGACGGGGGAGGCGGCGCGGCGCGCCGAGCGGGACCTTGGCAACCCCCGCGCGCTCGTGGCGCGCCTCGGGAGCGCCGAGGACGTCGAAGCGACCGGCGAGGCGTTCTCGCACGGGGATCTCGGCGGATTTTTCCTGACGATGACCTCGCGAAACGATCCTGCGCGCGCGGTTCACGGTGCGGCTTTGGGCCGCCGGGACGGAGACGCGCTACGCTTCGCACTGGCCATCGGAGACGACGCCGCGGTCACCCGCGCCGCCGTGATCCAGATAGCGGAAAGCGAGGCGCTCAGCGCACGACCTTGAGGCGCGCAGTCCCGTTGCGGCGCGCGCCGACGCTGCTTTCCGCCCTGTCATGCTCCGCGATGAACGCGGTGATGCGCGGGGCGATCTCGGAGCGGAAGCGCTTGCCGTTGAAGACGCCGTAATGGCCGACGCGCTCCTGGAGATGATAGAGCTTCTTCTCCGCCGGCAGGTTCGGCGTCAGGTCGAGGGCGGCCAGCGTCTGGCCGACGCCGGAAATGTCGTCGCGTTCGCCTTCGACAGCCATGATCGCGCAGTTGCGGATGGCCGAGAGATCGACGGGCTGGTCGCGATGCATCATTTCGCCGCGCGGCAGGGCGTGACGGACGAACACCGTCTCGACGGTCTGGAGGTAGAATTCGGCCGTGAGATCCATCACGGCGAGGTACTCGTCGTAGAAGTCGCGGTGCTTCTCGGCGGAATCGCCGTCGCCGTCGACGAGGTGGTTGAACATGTTCCAATGCGCCGAGATGTGGCGATCGAGATTCATGGCCATGAAGCCGGAGAGCTGGAAAAAGCCCGGATAGACGTCGCGCCAGAAACCCTGGTTCGGCGGGGGCACCTTGACGATGCAATGCTTGCGGAACCATTCGACGCCGCGCTTCTCCGCGACCTCGTTGACCGTCGTCGGAGAACGACGGGTGTCGATCGGCCCGCCCATCAGCACCATGGAGCGCGGCGTGGCGCGATCCTCCATCGCCTCCATCCGGGCGACGGCGGCGAGCACCGGCACCGCCGGCTGGCATACGGCCATGACATGCACGTCCGGGCCGAGCAGGCGGCACATGTCGATGACGTAGTCGATGTAATCATCGAGATCGAAGCGGCCTTCCGTAAGCGGCACGTCCCGGGCGTCGACCCAGTCGGTGACATAAACGTCGTGGGTCGGCAGGAAGGTCTCGACCGTGCCGCGCAGGAGCGTGGCGTAGTGACCCGACATCGGGGCGACCATGAGGAGCTTCGGCTGCGGCGGCGCCCCGCGCGGTAGCAGACGATCGAAATTGACGAGATCGCAGAAGGGCCGGCGCCAGACGATGCGCTCCCGGACCTCGACCTCGCGCTCGTCGCCGGCGCCCAGATCGACCCGCGTCGTCGGCAGGTCGAAGGCCGGCTTGCCGTAGCGGCGTGTCGCGCGCTCGAAGAGTTCGCAGCCGGCGGCCACCGCGCGCCCGTATGGCGTGTAGGTGAGCGGATTGGCCGGATTCTTGAACAGGAGCTTCGTCGCATTGGATGCGGCGCGGGCCGGCGAGAGCATCATGTGCCCGGCTTCGTAATAATAATATGCGAGATCCATCGATCGACACCTTATGGGCCCGGGCCGGATACTCGGCGGGGCCTCTTCGGGCCCCGAGCGGACCCTTTTATGTGACCATAGACAGGTTAACGCTCTCAATCCACGTTTCAATCGCGGCATCGGGGCTTCCTGTGTGGACACATCTCGTCAATTGGTCTCATGCGGCTTCGCGCGAACGGGGCTCCATCCAGTTTAGAATTTCTATAAATTACTGATTTTATTCGCTTTTTTATTGACGGGCGAGGTCGGGGCGGATAGCTCAACCCTGTCGGAGCCAGTGCTCCTTTTCGCCTGCTTGGCGGGGCCTTGAACCCCGCATGATGGAGGATTTTATGTTGTTTTCCGGTTTCCGGCGCGGCGCGCGATCGCTCGCCGCCGCCTCCGCGCTCATCGTCGGCGCTTCCGCTTTCCCCGCCTCAGCCGATGATCTGACGCTCTATTCGGGCCGCGGCGAGACCCTCGTCGCCCCGATCATCGAAGCCTTCACCCGCGAGACGGGCATCAAGGTCAATGTCCGCTACGCCGGCACGGCCGAGCTCGCCATCCTCCTGCAGGAAGAAGGCGACGCCAGCCCCGCCGATCTCTACTGGGCGCAGGACGTGACGGCTCTCGGCGCGGTGGCCGACATGTTCATGGAGCTGCCGCAGGAGACGCTCGACAAGGTCGCCTCGGTCTATCGCGACAATGACGGGCGCTGGGTCGGCATTTCCGGGCGTTCGCGCCTCGTGATCTATTCGCCCGAGCGCGTGAGCGAGGACGAACTGCCGAAGACCATGGCGGAACTCACCGACAAGCGTTTCTCCGGACGCATGGCGCTGGCGCCGACGAACGGCTCCTTCGTGGCCCATGTCAATGCGCTGCGCGTGGCGGAAGGCGATGAGGTCGCGCTCGAATGGCTGAAGGGTCTGGCCGCCAACGATCCCGTGATCGTGCGCAACAACACCGCCGGCTATCAGGCCATCGCCGACGGCGAAGCCGATATCATGCTCACCAACAACTATTATCTCGGCCGCTTCCTCGCCAATGATCCGGCTTATCCGGTCGCGCAGGCGACCTTCGCCGATGGTGATCTCGGCAACCTGATGATGACCGCCGGCATCGGCGTGCTCGCCTCCTCCCATCATTCCGGCGAGGCGGCGCAGTTCATCAACTTCCTGCTCGGCCCGATCGCCCAGCAGTATTTCACGGGCAATGTCTACGAATTCCCTGTAATCGGCAGCGGCATCGTGCCGGTCGCCGGTAGGGGTGTGACTTTCGATCAGGCCGTCGCCGCTGCGCCGGAATTCGATCTCAACACCCTGACGGACCTCGAAGGCACGCTCGATCTCATCCGCGAAGCCGGTCTGATTTGAGCAGGGCGCAGTGACAAGTTTAAGCCTGATCATGGGTCGCCGGAGGATTCCGGCGGCCCGCATCTTCTTTTCCGCCCTCGGTCTTCTGGTCGGGGCGCTGATGCTATTGCCGCTCTATTATCTCGTTCTGCGCGCCTTCGAGGCGGATTTCGAAACGGTGATGCGACTTCTGGCGCGTCCGCGAACGGCGCAGATGATGCTCAACACCGCCGCGCTGACGGCGGGCGTGCTCGCCTTCTCCACGCTGATCGCGCTTCCTCTGGCCTGGCTGGTGAGCCGCACCGATCTGGTCGGCAAGCGCCTCGTCAACGTGCTCGCCGTGATGCCGCTGGCGGTGCCGGGCTACGTCATGGCCTATGCGCTGATCGGGCTCGCCGGCAATTACGGCTTCCTCAACCAGACACTCGGCTTCACCCTGCCGCGGCCCCAGGGCTGGTGGGGGGCGACGCTGGCCCTGACGCTCTACACCTTCCCTTATCTCTATCTGAACCTTCGCGCCGCCTTTTCCGGGCTCGACCAGAGCATCGAAGAGAGCGCGCGCGCGCTCGGCTGCACGCCGCGACAGGTCTTCACCCGCGTGACGCTGCCGCATCTGATGCCCGCGCTGCTTGCGGGCTGGCTGGTGATCGGGCTCTACGTGATCGGCGATTTCGGCGCCGTGGCGCTGATGCGCTACGAGGTCTTTTCCTACGTCATCTACATCCAGTACTCCGCCGCCTTCGACAGGGTCTACGCCTCATGGCTGGCGCTGATCCTGATCGCCATTGCGCTCTCCGTCGTCTGGTGGGAGAGCCGCCTGCGCGAGGGCGCGCATTTCGCGCGCACGGGCTCGGGCTCCGGCGTCGGCTCGCGCATCACGCGGCTCGGGCCGTTCGGGCAGATCGCCGGCTGGGGCTTCGTCGGCGGCGTGGTCGTCGCGTCGATCGGATTGCCCGTGGCGGTGCTGCTGTTCTGGATGACACGCGGACCGCTCGCGGCGAGCCTGCCGGCCGTGGTCGAGAGCTTCGGCCAGTCACTATCGGTGGCCGTCCCCTCGGCCATGCTCGCTGCGGTGATGGCGCTGCCGATCGCGGTGCTCGCGGTGCGCTATCCATCGCCGCTTTCGACGCTGATCAACCGGCTGGCCTTCATCGGCTATGCGGTGCCCTCGCTCGCCTTCGCGCTCGCCTTCGTCTTCTTCTCGCTGCAGGGCGCGCGCTTCCTCTATCAGACGCATCTGTTGCTGGTGACGGTCTATGCGCTGGCGTTCCTCGCGCTGGCGCTGGGGCCGATCCGCTCAGCCCTGTATCAGGCGCGACCCTCGGTCGAGGAGGCGGCGCGCGCGCTGGGGCACGGGCCGGTCTCGACCTTTGCGCGGGTGACGCTGCCGACGATCCGGCCGGGCGTCATCGCCGGCATGGTGCTGGTTTTCGTCATCGCCATGAAGGAGTTGCCGATCGCCTTCCTGCTGGCGCCGACGGGATTCCGGCCGCTCTCGATCACGATGTTCTCACGCACATCCGAGGGAATGCTTCTCGAAGCCGCACCCTATGCGGCGGCGATCATCGCATTCTCGGCTCTTTTCGTGGGCTTCGTGCTACGCCATGATAAGAAGGCAGGAGGCTGATAATGGACGGCTTGGCCAATAGCGACGCCGGAAAATCAGAGCTCGGCGCCGATCGGACCGGCGCGCAGCCCGTCTGGGACGAAACCGGGACCCGCCCCGCCGCGCCCACTTGCCCGGCGGGCCTGATCGGCGGCGCGGCCTATGCCGGCGCCAGCGGCCCGCCGCTGATGCTGATCGAGGGGCTCAAACGCGCCTTCCGCCCGGGCGAGCGCGCCGCCGTGGACGGGGTGACGCTCGATGTCTACGAGGGCGAATTGCTCGCCTTGCTCGGCCCCTCGGGCTGCGGCAAGACGACGACCCTGCGCATGATCGGAGGTTTCGAACAACCGGATGCCGGGAGCATCCGCATGCGCGGAACGGATATCACCGCCCTGCCGCCGGAAAAGCGCGGCATCGGCTTCGTCTTTCAGGATTACGCCCTGTTTCCCCATCTCGACGTGTTCGAGAATATCCGCTTCGGCCTGCACAAGCAGCCGCGCAAGCAGGCGGAAGCCCGGGTGCGTGAGATGCTCGAACTCGTCGGTCTCTCGGATCTGGCCAGGCGCAAGCCGCACGAGCTCTCCGGCGGACAGCAGCAGCGCGTGGCGCTGGCGCGCACACTGGCGCCCGCACCGCAGCTGGTGCTGCTCGACGAACCGTTCTCCAATCTCGACGCCGCCATGCGCGTCGAGACGCGCCAGGAGGTGCGTGCGCTTCTGAAGGCGGCGGGCTCAGCCGGCATTCTCGTCACCCATGATCAGGAGGAGGCGCTGGCGCTGGCCGACCGCATCGTGGTGATGGAGGCCGGCAAGGTCCGCCAGATCGGCACGCCGAGCGAGATCTACCGCAATCCCGTCAGCTCCTTCGTGGCGAGCTTCATCGGGCGCTCCAACATCGTGTCGGGCACCGCCGAGGGGCTCGGAGCCGAGACGCCGTTCGGGCGGGTGGAACTGTCGAGAGCCGTCAATGGCGCGGTCGATCTCGCCGTGCGCCCGGAGCAGATCCTGCTGGAGCCGCATGCGGAAGGCGAGGCCGAGGTGATCGGGCGCGAATATCGCGGTCACGATCAGCTCTACTGGGTCAAGAAGGGCGAACGCCGGCTTCTCGTGATCAGCGGTCCGGCGGAGCAGATCGAGATCGGCGCCCGGGTCAACCTGCGCGTATGCGACTGCGTCGTGCCCATCAATGCGGATCAGGCGGGTCTGATACGCCGCTGAAGCGC
>REDO01000121.1 GCA_007693435.1 Salinarimonadaceae bacterium
GCCGCCTTCAAGGCAACGCTTCTGATCTGGATCGCGGTCATCGGCACGCTTGCAGGAGCAGTCTTTGGCTTCGTGGTGGCGAAAGTCGGCATCACCGCGCCCCTGCGCCGCATCGTCGATTGTCTCAGGGAGCTTGCGGAAGGGAAGCTCAATATCTCGGTTCCCGACACCAAGCGCGGCGACGAGATCGGAGAAGTCGCGCAAACGGCCCTCGTTCTTCAGCAGGGGCTCCTCCGGGCGAAAGAGCTCGAGGACGAGGCCGAGGCTGCCGAACTCAAGGCCGAAGAGCGGCGAAAGGAAGAGATGCAAAGGCTCGCCAATGACTTCGAGAGCGCAGTCAGCGGCATCATTTCGCAGGTCGGAGCAGCCGCCGAACAATTGAATGGCAACGCTGGCGCAATGTCCACAATCTCCGAGGAAACGAGTAGCCAGGTTCTTTCTGTCTCGGCGGCTGCGGAGGAGGCGAGCGCCAATGTCGGAGCTGTCGCGGCGGCGACTGAAGAGCTGTCGTCGACCGTAACGGAAGTGGCCAGGGACATCCAAAGCGCATCGACGCTCGCCTCCAACGCCAATGACGAGGCCGTTCGAACGGCGGCCGCCGTCAATGAAGTCGCGAAAGTCGTCGAGCGTGTTTCGGGAATGACGGAACTCATCAGCGATATCGCCGACAAGACCAATCTCCTCGCGCTGAACGCGACGATTGAAGCCGCTCGCGCCGGGGAGGCTGGGCGCGGCTTTGCGGTCGTTGCGACGGAAGTGAAGCAGCTTGCCCAGCAGACGAGCAAGGCCACGGAAGAAATAAGCCTTCAGATCAACGAGATGCAATCGTCGTCGGCATTGTCGAAGGAGGCCGTAGGACGGATCGCCTCCATGGTGAAAGAAATCATGGAACGGTCGGCCAATGTCGCGGCGGCGGCCGAACAGCAGCAGTCGGCGACTGGCGAAATCGCAAGGAACGTCAACAAGGCGTCGGTCGGGACGAATTCTGTTTCGGAGTCGATCGCCGGTGTGAGGGAAGCCGCATCCGAGGCCGGACGCATGTCAACGGAAGTGCGCAACGCCGCTCAGCTGCTCAACGGACAGGCGACCGACCTCAAGGTCGCGGTCGCGGATTTCCTGAACCGGGTCCGGGCAGCTTGAAATCCCGGCGTCGCCGCAATTCCTGAATCTGTCGAACGCCGAATTCCGGTCGTCCCTTGGGGGACGGCGTCGCGCGGCGGCGATTTAACATTCTTCAACAATGAGCGGGCGCGGGTATCGAGCCTCAAACCGGATCGCGTGCATGGTCGACTGGCCGATGCCTGCGACGACGATGCAGCGCTCATGCGAAACCAAGATTCGGACGGGACTGGACAATGATCAATCCGGAAACCTCTCACGTTCGGAACTGCGTTCCCACCCAAATCGTCGAGTGCGCCTGGAGCGAAGAAGAACGGCTTTCCGCGCTCGACGCATACGATATCATCGGCTCGCTTCCCGAGTTGGCTTTCGACGACATCGCCCGTATCGCCGCTCTGACCTTCAACGCCCCTATCGCCGTCGTCAGTTTCGTTGGACGGGATTCATTATGGTTCAAGAGTGAGATCGGTCTCGGAGCGAATGAAACGCCGCGCGAGATATCGTTTTGCACACATGCAATTTTGCAAAAAGGTCTGTTCGTCGTCAGGGATGCGACTGAGGATGAACGATTCTCCTGCAACCCTCTCGTCACTGGCGAGCCTCACCTGCGCTTTTACGCGGGCGCCGTCCTGCGCACGGAAAGCGGGCTCCCGTTGGGCACGGTATGCGTGCTGGATCGGGTCGCGCGCCCTGACGGGCCGACGCCGATGCAGGCCGAGATCCTCGAAACGCTGGCGCGCAGAGTCATGCGCGAACTGGAATTCCGCGTGGAGCGGCGGTTCCTCGAGGTCGCGCTGGCCACGATGGATCAGGGCCTGATGATGATCGAAGCTGACGGGCGCGTCCCCATCATCAATTCGCGCGCCGCGGAGCTGCTCGGGCTGCCCGTCGATTTCACCGAGTCGCGCCCGCGCCTGGAAGAAATCGTCGCGTTTCAGAAGGAGCACGAAGAAATCGCGCGAACGGGGGATGATCTGCGGCGGTACGTCGAACAGGAAAGCATGCACGCCTCGCGGTTCGACCATGAGCACACCAGGCCCGACGGGACGGTCCTCGAGGTGAGGACCGTTCCTGTCGCCGGCGGCGGTCTGGTGCGAACCTTCACCGACATCACGAACCGCAAGGCTGCGGAGGACGAGATCTGGCGGATGGCGAACCAGGACGTCCTGACCGGTCTGCCAAATCGCGCCGCATTCACCAAACGGCTGAACGAGGCGCTCGAAAAGGCCGAGGCGGACGGTACGACGGTCAGCCTCCTGCTCATCGACCTCGACGAGTTCAAGGACGTCAATGACCTGCTCGGGCACGACGCGGGCGATGAATTGTTGAGGCAGACGGCGGCTCGCCTGTCGGCGCTCGCCCGACCTTGCGACATGGTGGCCCGGATAGGCGGTGACGAATTCGCCTTCATTCTCGTCGGGCCGCTGACGCTGGATAACGCCGCCCGGTTCGCCGAGCATCTTGTCGACGAATTGCGCGCAACCTTCGATTATCAAGGTCTCGTTCTCTCGACAAAGGCGAGCGTTGGGGTCGCCGCGTTTCCGGACCACCATCGCGACGCCGCCGAATTGATGAAGGACGCCGACATCGCGCTCTATCGCGCGAAGGCGGAGGGCCGAACCCGCGCGGTCGTCTATAACGAGCTCGCACGCGAGATTATCCACCAGCGCGTCCGGATATTGCATGAAGTTCGCGAGGGATTGGCGTGCGGAGAGTTTCTGCCCTTCTATCAGCCGAAGATCGACCTGCAGACGGGACGCATCACGGGTTTCGAGGCTCTCGCCCGGTGGCGCAAGCCCGATAGCGGGCTGGTGACGCCGGCGTATTTCGGGTCCGCCTTCGCCGATTTCGAGGTCGCCATCGCGTTCGGCGAAATGATGATCCAAAGGATCGCCGCCGACCTGCGTTCATGGAGCGATGCGGGTCTGGAATTCGGAACCATAGCCGTCAACACCTCATCGGCCGAATTCGCCGATCCGCAACTCGCACAACGTTTCCTGAAGATTCTTGACGACCACGACGTCCCGACGAACAGGATCGAAATTGAAATCACCGAGTCGGTCTTTCTCGGGCGCTGCCCCGAAATGATCGCCGCGACGTTGCAGAATTTTCACGACCATGGAGTGCGGATAGCCCTGGATGACTTCGGAACGGGGTTCGCTTCGCTGATGCATCTCAAGCAATTCTGCGTTGATCATCTCAAGATCGACCAGAGTTTCGTGCGAGACTTCCTTGTTGACACGGGGGACGCTGCGATCGTCGAGGCCGTGATCGGATTGGGTGGGAGTTTCGGTCTGGAAGTCACGGCCGAAGGCGTTGAAACGCCTGAACAGGCAGAGCGACTTCTGGCTCTCGGCTGCAACTATGCGCAAGGCTTCCTCTACGCAAAGCCGATGCCCGGCACGCGCGTGCCCTGGCACATCGAAAACTGGGAAGCCGTTGGCGACAAGGGCCGGGCCGGACAGCCATTCGTTCCCAAGCTGGCGCATGGCGGAAGGTGAGCCGATCGGGCGGATGATCGACGAGATTGCTCGGGCGCTGCGCTTGCGTGGGAACGCCGTGGCGTTTTTCCCGCAGGCGCGGCGCGGTTGACATCAAAAACATAACGCCGTTATAAAAAAGTCTCGAACGATCATCCGACATCGCGAGGCACGGTACTTTATGGCGGTTCCCCTCCAGCACGCGACGGCCACGCCGGGCAGTCTGCTCTCGCAAGCGGCGCAGCGTCTCCAGCCGTCCGCGACCGGCTCCATCTCCCAGCGCGCCCGGGAATTGAAGGCCGAAGGTCGCGACATCATCGCGCTGAGCGCCGGCGAGCCGGATTTCGACACGCCCGCCCATGTGCTGGAAGCCGCCGCCGAGGCGATGGCGAAGGGGCATACCCGCTACACGACCGTCGGCGGCATTCCCGAGCTGCGCGAAGCGATCCGAAAGAAGTTCCAGCGCGAGAACGGGCTCGAATTCGGGCTCGACCAGATTGTCGTGTCGACCGGCGGCAAGCAGGTCATCGCCAACGCGATGCTCGCCACGATCGACCCCGGCGACGAAGTGATCATCCCCGCTCCCTACTGGGTCTCCTATCCGGAGCTCGTGACCTTCTGCGGCGGCCGCCCCGTGATTCTGCCTTCCGACGCGGCGGCGAATTTCGTCGTCACGCCGCGGCAGCTGGAGAGCGCGATCACCGAGAAGACGAAATGGCTGATCCTGAATTCGCCGTGCAATCCGTCGGGCGCCGTCTATGCGGAATCCGATCTGGCCGCGCTGGCGGAAATCCTGCGCCGCAACGAGCACGTCCATGTGCTCGCGGACGACATCTACGAGCACCTGATCTATTCCAACGTTCCCTTCCGGACGCTGGCTTCCGTCGCGCCCGATCTTTCCGAGCGCATCCTGACCATGAACGGGGTTTCCAAGGCTTACGCCATGACGGGCTGGCGCATCGGCTACGCCGGCGGTCCGCGCCACCTGATCAAGGCGATGGAGAAAATTCAGGGCCAGACGACCTCTTGCCCCAATTCGGTCGCGCAATGGGCGGCGCTCGCGGCGCTCGAGGGGCCGCAGGACCTTCTCGCCGACCGCCGCAGATCCTTCATGAAGCGGCGCGACCAGGTCGTCGACGCCCTGAACGCCGCTCCCGGGATTTCCTGCCGCAAGCCCGACGGCGCGTTCTACGTCTATCCGTCCTGCGCGGGAACCTTTGGAAAAACGACGCGGGCGGGCGTGGCGATCAAGGACGACGAGACGTTCTGCCGGGCGTTGCTCGACGAGACCGGCGTCGCTGTCGTTCACGGGTCGGCCTTCGGCATACCCGGCCATTTCCGCGTGTCCTACGCGGCTTCCGTCGAACAGTTGTCCGAGGCCTGCAGGCGCATTCACGAATTCTGCGCGGCCTTGCGCGCGACGGACGGGAGGTGAGGCCATGATCGGTTTTCGCATTTTCCCCCGCGCGGCGGTCGTCCCGGCCGATCTCGTCGAAGCGTTCCGGCCGATCCCGGTGGCCAATGTCAGCGACGTCATGTCCCGGACTGCGGGAGCGGGGGCGCAACTGCGCCCCTGGCACGCCGGCGCCAAGCTCTGCGGCGTCGCTTTGACAGTGCGCACGCGGCCGGGCGACAACCTGATGATCCACAAGGCCCTCGATCTGGCCCAGCCCGGCGACGTCATCGTCGTGGATGGCGACGGTGATCTCAACAACGCCCTAATGGGAGAGTTGATGATGGCTTTGGCCATCAAGCGCGGCGTCGCGGGCCTCGTGCTCAACGGCGCGGTGCGCGATCTCGACTGGATTCGGCGCAGCGATCTGCCCGTCTATGCGGTCGGGGTCACCCATCGCGGCCCCTACAAGGAAGGGCCCGGCGAGATCAACACGTCGATTTCGATCGGCGGGATGGTCGTCGCCCCGGGCGATCTGATGCTCGGCGACGCCGATGGCGTCGTCTGCGTGCCGAAAGCCGAAGCTGTCGAAATCTGCGAGGCCGCCCGAGCCAAGTCGGCGGCGGAAGGTCGCCAGATGAACAGCATACTGGACGGGACGATCGATCGCAGTTGGATCGACGCCGAACTCGCCAGGCGCAAATGCGTGGCGATCAACGAACCCCAAACTCGATAAAGCGGAGGACTCCAATGAAAAAACTTCTGGGACTGACACTTGCGGCCGGGCTAATGTTGCCGGGCGCCGCGATGGCTGATTGGCCGGCAGGACAGCCGATCAATCTGGTCGTCGCCTATTCGGCCGGCGGCGGAACCGACATTCTGGCGCGCACCATGGTGCCGTTTCTCGAGCGCTATATCGAGGGGGCCCGCTTCGTCGTGGTCAACCGTCCCGGCGCGGGCGGCGAGTTCGGCTTCACGGAATCGGCCAACGCCACCCCCGACGGCTACACGATCGGCTTCGTCAACGCCCCGGCGTTCCTGACGCTGCCCTACGAGCGCCAGACGCGATACACGTTCGAGAGCTTCGAGCCGATCGCCAATCTCGTGACCGACCCTGCGTCGCTCATCGTGCGCGCCGACAGCAATATCGAGTCTCTGGAGCAGTTCGTCGCCTATGCGAAGGAGAACCCCAACGCTCTCACCGTCGGTCAGCAGGGCTATGGCGGCTCGATGCATCTCAGCCTCGAAGCGATGCTGAGGAGCGCCGAGATCGAAGTGACGCAGGTGCCTTTCCCCGGCATTCCCCCGGCGAGCACCGCGCTTCTCGGCGGACATATCGCCGCGAATATGTGGGGTCTCGGTGAGGCCGCTCCGCTTGCCAAGGAGGGCGCGATCCGCGTTCTCGGCGTGATGGCGCGTGATCGCGTCGCTCTCTACCCGGATGCGCCGACTTTCGCGGAACAGGGCTATGACCTCTTCAGCGGTTCGGATCGTGGCTTCGCCGCGCCCGCCGGCACGCCGCAGGAGATCATCGACACGTTGGGCGCCGCCATCGAGCGCACGCTCCAGGATCCCGAGTTTCTCGCGGCCGCCGAGGCGCAGTTCCTGCCGCTGAACTATATGGGTCCGGCCGAATACAAGGCGTATCTCGGCGAGTTGAACCAGCAGATCGGTCAGTTGTGGGAAACGAACCCCTGGCGTTGATGCGATGACACAGCCGAATGACGAGGCGACGGAGTCCCCGGGCGAGAAGCCCGGGGCGCGTTCAGTGGTTCAGGATCGCGTTCTCGCGATCCTGATCATTGTCGTCGCCACCTTCTTCTGGATCGAATCGGGACGGATCAGGGCCGCCGAGGCCCAGATGTTCCCGCGCATGATCCTGATCCTGATCTACGGCCTCGCCGGGCTTCTGGCGTTGCGGACCCTGTATCTGCAATCCGATCACAGGGCTCCTGCGATCATCACGTCGTATCCGGCTTTCGCTCTCTTCGTGCTGACTTCCCTCGTGTATGTCTCAAGCGTGTCCAGCCTCGGATTCTTCACCGCCAGCGTGGTCTACATGCCCGTCGTCGCGTTTCTGCTCGGCTTGCGCCGGCACGGGCTGAACATCGCGGTGACCTTCATATTCCTGGCGGCCACCTACACCGTTTTCGTCGTCATCTTCGCCCGGCCTCTGCCGCGGGAAATGCTCTGGGGCCTCTGATGCCGATGCAGGACGCGCTTCTCAGCGCTCTCATTGAAATCTTCGCGTGGCAGAACTTCCTCGCCATGGTCGTCGGCGTCATCGGCGGCATCGTCGTCGGCGCCTTGCCGGGCCTGACCGCGACGATGGGCATCGCGATCCTGATTCCGCTGACCTTCACGATGGAGCCGCTTATCGCGCTCGGAATGGTCGCAGGGATCTACAATGGCGGGATCTATGGCGGGGCGATCCCGGCGATCCTGCTCGGCATACCGGGAACGTCTTCCTCCATCCCGACGACCTTCGACGGCGTGCCTCTGGCGCGCCGGGGCGACGCGGAGAACGCGTTGCGGGTGTCGGCCTATTCCTCCGCGATCGGCGGCATCGCCAGCGGCGTCGCCCTGCTCATCCTCGCGCCCCCGCTCGCGACCGTCACGCTGCTCTTCGGCCCGGCGGAATATTTCTGGGTCGCCGTGTTCGGCATGTGCAGCATCGCGGTGCTTCTGGGCGACGACGCCTTCAAGGGGCTGATCTCGGCCGCGATCGGGCTTCTGATCGGCACCATCGGCATCGACAGCGTCTCCGGCCACGAACGCTTCACCTTCGACATCTTCTATCTGACCGGCGGCTTCGACTTCATCGTCCTGCTGGCCGGCCTCTACGGCATTCCGCCCGCGATCACGCTGGCGCAGACCGCCGCCTCGTCGGCCATCGCGTCGAGCGGGTTGAGCGTCACGCGGGCGAAGACCCGGTTCCGGGACTGGAAAAGCCTGGTGCCGACATGGATACGCTCGTCCACGATCGGCATCGTCGTCGGCGTTCTGCCCGGCGTCGGCGGCACGATGGCGGCGTTTCTCAGCTACAACGAGGCGCGCCGCGCCGATCCCGATCCCTCTTCCTTCGGCAAGGGCAGCTACAAGGGACTGGCGGCGTCGGAATGCGGCAACAACGCCGACAACGCCTCGTCCCTGATCCCGACGCTGACGCTGGGCGTGCCCGGCAACGCGGTCGCCGCGGTCATCATGGGCGCCTTTCTGGTTCAGGGTCTGCAGCCCGGACCAGCCATGTTCCGCTCCGAGCCGGTTCTCGTCTATGCTTTCATCCTGCAGATGATCATGACCGCCGGCATGCTCTTCTTCCTCGGCGGCATGATCGCCCTGCGGGTGTTCGCTCCGGTCCTGCGCCTGCCCCCGGCCCTGATCGCGCCCGTCGTGATCTGTCTCTCGGTGATCGGCGTCTATACGATCCAGAACAGCATCTTCGACATCTACGCGCTTCTGGGCTTCGGGGTCCTCGGCTACCTGCTGCAGGCGACCGGCTTCCCGCTCGCTCCGGTGGTTCTGGGCCTGATCCTCGGGCCGATGGCCGAACAGCAGCTGCGGCTGGCTCTCATCATCGCGCGGGGGGATTTCGTCGCGATATCCACCAGCGCCGTCTCGCTGATCATCATCAGCCTGATCCTGGTCGTGCTCGCGATACCCCTTGTGCGCTTCGTGCGCGGGCATATCGTTCGGAACCGCTCGAGGACCCGATGACCCGCCCGCCATGCCGGGCGGGATCGGGCGCGCATTGAGAAGGGCGGGGCGGCGAACGTCGCCGCGCTTCAGGCGTCGTAGCCGAGTTCGACGGATAGTCGGCGCGCCTCACGCGCCACGCAGGCGAGATTGCCGGGCTTCGTGACGTCGAAGCGCTGCGTGGGGCCGGAAATGGAAAGGGCGCCGACAAAGCGCCCGCCGGCGCCGAATACCGGAGCGGAAATGGAGGAGGTCAGTGGATCGAACACGCCGATGGAGTACCGCACCATGTCGTCCTCGTAGCCGGATTTGCGCGCCGGCGCGCGGTCGTACTGTTTGAGGACCCGGCTGATGGAGGTCTCGTCCAGCGAAATCGATACGCCGATCTTCTGGTTCACCCGCAGCGATTGCGGGGAATCGGCCCCGAAGAGACACAGACGATGACCATTGTCGGAGATATAGAAGAAGGCGCTCTCCCCCGTCGTCGCGACGAGGCGGGAAAGGCAGCTTTCGATCGCGAGGCGTTCATCGAGCGACTTCTCGAAAGCCGAGGCCAGCTGCACGGCCTTCGTGCCCATCTGGTAGCGCCCGTCGGGAAGTTTGCGGGCGTAGGACATTTTTTCAAACGAGGTCATGTAGCGCACGATGACGCTCTTGAAGAGCCCCGTCGCTTCTGCGAGATCCCCAAGGGAGAGCGGCCGCTGGCGCGTCGCGAAGGCGTCGAGTATCTGGAGCGTGCGCTCAGCCGCGGCGACCGGGCGTTCCGCCGGCGCGCGTTTCCCTTTCGTATTGCGGGGAGGAGCGTCTGCCATACTGATAGATCCCGTCGAAATTCCGTGTCGCCGGCCAACGAGTCGACCGCCATTCGTTGCTACCGGTTTCCGTCGCGAAACGCGAGTACAGTATGGACGTCGAGCCCGCTGAAAAGCGATCGGCCGGCTCAACGGCGAGGAGGAAGCGAGCATGCCTGAACAAACGATGGCCGAGAAGCTTCTGTCCCGCGCCTGCGGCCGGCTCGTGAAGGGGGGCGACATCGTGATCTGCCGTCCCGACTTCGCCATGGGCACGGATGGCTCGATCCCGATGGCGATCGATTACCTGCACAGTATCGCCGATCCGTCCCGTGGGCCGATCGACCCGAAGCAGCTCGTATTCGCCTTCGACCATTACGGGGCGTTGTCGGGGCCGGGCGCGCTGCGCCTGCAGGAGAAGGCGCGGGAATTCGCGCTCGCCTTCGGCGTGCCGCTGTTCGACGTGGGCGAGGGCATCGGGCATCAATTGATGATCGAGGAGGGTTTCGCGGCTCCGGGGCGCCTCGTCGTCGGCGCGGATTCGCACGCCACCGCCTATGGCGCCCTGAACTGCTTCGGCGCCGGAATCGGTTCGTCCGATCTCGCCGGAATCATGCTCACCGGTCAGCTCTGGCTGGAGACGCCGCGCTCGATCAGGGTCGAGCTGCGCGGCGAATTGCAGCCCTTCGTCTCCGCCAAGGACATCGCGTTGTACCTGGCCCGCATCCTGCGCGCCGACGGCGCCAACTACCGCGCCATCGAATTCGCCGGGGACGGCGTCGCTCATCTCGATCTCGACGAGCGCATCGTTCTCTCCAACATGGCGGTGGAGCTCGGCGCGAAGGCGGGGATATTTCCCGCCGACGAGACGCTGGCGCGTTTCCTCACGGCGGAAAGCCGGGACCGGTCGCAGACCGTCGCTCCCGATCCCGGCTGCGAATACGTGCAGGAGGTGACGGTGGAGCTCGGCTCGCTGCGGCCCCAGATCGCCCTGCCGCACCGCGTCGACAATGTCGTCGATCTCGACGACGCGGAGACGACGCCCGTCGACGTCGTCTATCTCGGCACCTGCACCGGCGGCCGCATCCGGGATTACGAAGAGGCGCTGGAAGTCATCAGGGCGGCGGGGCGTGTGGCGCAGGGCGTCGAGGTCGTCGTCACGCCGGCGACGCGGCGGATCAATCAGGAACTCCGCGAAAGGGGCATGCTCGACGAATTCCGCCGATACGGCGCCCGGCTGGAAAGCCCGGGCTGCGGGGCGTGCTGCGGCACCTGCGGAACCGTCTTGCCCGGTCAGGTGATCATGTCGAGCGCGAACCGGAACTTCAAGGGGCGGATGGGCGACGCGACGGCCCGGATCTTCCTGGGCTCATCATATTCATGCGCGATGGCTGCCGTCGAAGGCGTCGTCGGCCGTCGAACGAAAGGCGCGTCATGACGCGGATCCTGGCCAGAGGCGTCATCCGGGCTTTCGGCGACGACGTCAACACGGACTACATCGTGCCTTCGCGCCGCAAGAAGGAGACGATTGATCCCGAACGCTTGCGGCATTTCATGTTCGAGGACATCGAGCCGGACTTCTTCGCAAGCCTGACCGACAGCACCATTCTCTGCGCCGGCACGAATTTCGGCTGCGGCTCGGCGATGGAAGTGGCCGTGACGGTTCCGATATCGGCGGGCGTCCGGGCCGTCGTGGCGCGCAGCTTCGCGCGCACCTATCAGCGCAACGCCATCAATAACGGCCTGCTGACGCTCAAGGCGGACACGTCGGCGCTTCCCGCCAACGAGGAGGCGCGGATCGTCGAGGATGCAGGGGAGATACTCGTAGAGGCCGCTTCCGGCGTCACGGTGCGCTGCGATCCGATGCCGGAATTCGTCATCGACATGATCCGCCACGGCGGCCTCCTCGAATATCTGAAGGCCCACGGGCGATTCCCGGAACAGCGGGCGTGAGGGGTGCGCTGGCGTCACGGCGGTCCTTGCGCCTACAATCGGACCGGACCAGCCGAAGGGGCTGATCACCCGCGGGCCTCCATCCTCGGCAGGCGGCTTGAACCGGAACGCGACCGCTCCCGCCCGTCATGCGCCGCAATCCCGGTAGCCTGATGCGCCTGCAACCAAAGCAAGATACATGTTCGAATCACGAACGGAACACAGCGCCAACGAAACGCGGGCCCTTGCCGCGTCGGCCGCGCGCGAAAGTTGATGGTTCGGAACGCCATGGCTCCGGCCATGAAGGAGAGAAGTTGAAATGAGCGAAGACAATATCGCGGCGGTGACCGAAGATATCTACAAGGCTCTGGCCAATGACAATGAAGAGATCGATCTTCACATCGCCCGGCTGAAAGAGGCTCTTGCGGCCGCCGGGCTGAAGCAGGCGGCGTTCGATCCGGCCCGGCTTCCCAACAGCAACCGCGCAGGGCGCAAGCTGATGCAATCCTATTTCAAGAAGCGCGGCGTCGCGGTCGTGTTCGAATAATCCGCGCCGTCTCCCGGTTCTCCGGTCTTCGCCTGCGCGAAACGACGGCGCGCGCGGCAAAGCCTGCAATGATACCGGCCGGTCATGCCTTGAGGCGTTTCCTGTTCATCGTCAAAGTAACGATG
>REDO01000077.1 GCA_007693435.1 Salinarimonadaceae bacterium
TCAAACGACATTATGTCGCCTGAGATTGTCCAGCAAGGGATTGCCCCCCGCCATAACTGACGGCGCCGGGATGCCTCGGCTGCGCAGCCCTTCCTCGAAAAAGTGCTGGCCGGTGAAAGCGAACTGCTCGTGAGGATTGAGCATGTAGGACTCGACCCCGACGACCTCGGGTTCAAGGTAGAAGCCCTCGAAGATGTTGAAATGCGCAAGAGCCTGCATGTAGCTGATCTCGCCCGCCTCGGCGCGCTGCAGCACCTCTGCCGCTGGGAGGCCCTTCGTCACCTCGTAGATTTTCGCGTGAACCATCTCGTGGAACGCGGTCGAAAGCATGTCGCCGTAGCCCGAATGGGCCATGGGATGCGTGTTCAGGTGGAGTGAATTCGTCGCCGGATCGAAGAAGCCCTTCGTTACGGCGTCGTTTACCGGGGGCTGGCTGAAGAACCTGAGATCGACGCCAAGCTCCAGCTGATCGTTCAACAGGTTCACGAACTCGGCCACCGCGCCCCTGCGCTGCGCCTCGCCATATGTTCCCCAGTCGCGCGCGTGGGCGGCGGCCGAACCGCTCGACAGAAGGCCGTCCACTGCGGCGCTCGCCATGTCGCGCAGCATTTGCACGTCGTCCGGCGCCAGACGCACGCTTTCGTAGATCTCCCGGAGCCGTCTCTGATCCGGCCGATTGGTGGCTTCGAACCCGGCAATCGTCTGCAGGTCGGCGCGTTGCCGGGGCGTCAGCCCCTGTCCGCCGGCCGGCGGAGGAGGCGGGGGAGACACGGGCGGGGCGACCGGCGGAGATTGCGGCGGAGGCGGCGGGGAGACCGGCGGCGGAGCAGGCGGAGAAACCGGGGGAGGAGATACTGGAGGAGGAGACACCGGCGGCGGCGATACTGGCGGCGGCGATACGGGCTGCCCCGAGCCGGGCTGTCCTGAGCCGGGCGCGGGGCGCGGCGAGAACGGCCATGGCGCGGGAACGGGGGCAGGCCGCGAAGGAAACGTCGGGCTGTAGGGATTTCCGGTCGGCAGCGGCCTTAGGGCGACGGTCCAGCCCGAAGCCCAATCGCCTGCGGGCCGGAAGCTCGCGTTCCTGTCCGGGAACGAAAAGCCCTGTCCCCAGCCCGAGGAAAACTGGGCGGGATCGCGCCGCCCGACGGCGCTGAACGGCGACCCCCCGAAGCCGGTTCCAGGCTGGAACCACGACGCGTGTTCTGGCGCAGGCCAAAATCCAGTCGCCCGGCCGCCGGCGAAGCCCGTCCACGACGGAGCGGGGACGTATCCGCCGGATTGGTCGAATATCGGCCGAGGGAAAGGCGACGCCCAGCCCGAAAAGGCCGGCGTCGAAAGGGATGGGGTTTGAAAACGAGGCGCGATTGACGCAGTGCCGGGTTCGAAACCGGATCCGTTCATTGGTCCGGAACGGTTCGGGACGTGAGCGCCGAGGAAAGAGCCTGCGCCAACGCCGCCTGAATTGAACGGGCCTGCCGGACCGATTGCGGAGAACTCGCGGGGGCGGAAACAAACGCTCATGACCATATTGCCCAATGGATGATGATCAAATCTATAATTTCAAATGCCGAAAATGTAAAGAAAGCCTGCGTTAATGAATTGAGATTAATTATATATTATGTTAATCGGTTTTTTAAATTACTGAATTGCATATGTTGCCAGACGAAAAGCGAGCCCGGCGCTCTTGCGAACCTGGCGCGAAACGTTCTGCGGGAGATCTGATCAGAGCGGCAGGTTGTCGTGCTTTTTCCAGGGCCGCTCGGTCTCCTTGGCGCGCAGCATGGAGAAGGCGCGGGCGATGCGCCTGCGCGTCGAATGCGGCATGATCACCTCGTCGACATACCCGCGCTCCGCGGCGACGAAGGGCGACATGAAGCGGGCCTCGTATTCCTTGGTGCGCGCCGCGATCTTCTCATCATCACCGAGATCGCCGCGGAAAATGATCTCGACCGCGCCCTTGGCGCCCATCACCGCGATCTGCGCGCTCGGCCAGGCGTAATTGACGTCGCCGCCAATATGCTTCGACGCCATGACGTCGTAGGCGCCGCCGAAGGCCTTGCGCGTGATCACGGTCACGAGCGGCACGGTCGCCTCGGAATAGGCGAAGAGCAGCTTGGCGCCGTGTTTGATGAGCCCGCCATATTCCTGCGCGGTGCCCGGCAGGAAGCCCGGCACGTCCACGAAGGTGAGGATCGGGATGCTGAAGGCGTCGCAGAAGCGCACGAAGCGCGCGGCCTTGCGGGAAGCGTCGGAATCGAGGACCCCGGCGAGCACCATCGGCTGGTTCGCGACGACGCCGATCGTGCGGCCCTCGACCCGCGCGAGCCCGGTGATGATGTTCTTCGCGTAGGATTCCTGGATCTCGAAGAAATCGCCCTCATCGATGACCTTCGCGATCAGCTCCTTCATGTCGTAGGGCTGGTTCGGATTGGCGGGAACCAGCGTGTCGAGGCTGTGGTCGACGCGCTCGGGATCGTCGAAACTCGGCCATTCCGGCGCGCCGTCGAGGTTGTTGGCGGGCAGGAAGTCGATCAGGCGGCGCACCTGGAGAAGCGCCTCGACATCGTTGTCGAAGGCGCCGTCCGCGACGGAGGATTTCGTGGTGTGGACCCTGGCGCCGCCGAGCTCCTCGGCCGTCACCGTCTCGTTCGTCACCGTCTTCACGACGTCAGGCCCGGTGACGAACATATAGCTCGTGTCGCGCACCATGAAGATGAAGTCCGTCATGGCCGGCGAATAGACGTCGCCGCCCGCGCAAGGCCCCATGATGACCGAAATCTGCGGGATCACGCCCGAGGCGATCACGTTGCGCTTGAACACCTCGCCGTAGCCGCCGAGCGCCGCGACGCCCTCCTGGATGCGCGCGCCGCCGGCGTCGAACAGGCCGATGATCGGGGCGCGCATCTTGAGCGCCATATCCTGCATCTTGGTGATCTTGCGGGCGTGCGCCTCCGACAGCGAGCCGCCGAACACCGTGAAATCCTTGGAGAAGACGAAGAGGGTGCGGCCGTTGATCGTGCCCCAGCCGGTGACCACGCCGTCGCCGGGGATCTTCTGGTCCTGCATGCCGAAATCGGAGCATTGGTGTTCGACGAACATGTCGAACTCCTCGAAGGACTTGTCGTCGAGAAGCAGCTCGATGCGCTCGCGGGCGGTCAGCTTGCCGCGCTTGTGCTGGGCCGCGACGCGCTTCTCGCCGCCCCCGGCGCGGGCCTGCGCGCGCCGTTCCTCGAGCCTGTCCAGCATGTCCTTCATGATCGAAACGCCCCCGAAAAGGTCTGACCGGACCGTCGGCGGGCGAGCCGCCGCAGGAAATCGTCGCCGGAAGGCGACCGGCGGCAAGCCTTAGCCGAAACGCGACGCCGGCAAAAGCCCTTTCCGCCGAGCGGGGCGCTCAGTTCTCGCCGGCGAGCGCGTATACCGCGAGAGCCGCGTTGAACTCACGCTTGCGCGCGGCCCGGCGGGCGAGCGCCTGTTCGTCCGCGCCCCAGAAGCTCTCCTGCGTGATCTCGTCGACATGCGCGGCGCGCCACGCGGTCTCGCCGTCCAGCGCGCCGTCGGCGGCGGCCAGCGCGATCAGCGCGGAGCCCGTAAGCGTCGTCATGACGTGGAGCGCGGCGACGCGGAAGGGGCAGGTCTCGCGCGCCAGACGCGCCTCGACCGCGGCGATCGCCTCGGGCGGCTGGGCGACGAACATCACCCCCTCGGCCAAGGCGAAGCGGGCGTCGAGGCGCTCGCGGGCGAAGGCGAGAACGGGCTCCCACGCCTCGTTCTGAGCGGCGACGAGGCGCTCGGGCTCGGCGGCCCGGTAACACACGAGATCGGAGCCCGCGTATTTGGCGATTTCGGCGAGCACCGCCTCGCGCTCGCGGGCGACGCCGTCGAGGGCGGAATTGGCGATGCGGGTCAGCGGCATCGATCCCGGATCGATCGTCTCGCCCTGCGCTGCCCATTCCGCGGCGATCGCCTCGCCGAGCGCACGCGTCGGCGCGGCGAGCGGATTGCGGCCGGGGGTGCGCGCCGGGCGAGCGTCGAGCGTCAGGACGAAGCCTTCGTCGCGCGGCTCGATCGTCGCGCGCTCGTAGAATCGGCGCGGAAGGGCGCCACACTGGGCCTGACGCGCGGCGGCCTGCGGATCAAGGCGCGCGCCGGGTCCGCCCTGACGGGGCGCGAGGTCGTCGGGAAAGTCGTCGCTCATGCCGCCGATCTAGGCCTCTTCCGGGGCGGGCGCAACGGGCGCCGCGAAGGCGGCGTCGAGAGCGCCGTCGAGATCGCGGAAGCGGGCGAGCACAGTCGCGGCGCCGGCCGCGCGCAGCGCCTCCTGCGCATGATAGCCCCAGGCGACGCCGATCCCCCTCGCGCGCGCGGCCGCAGCCATGGCCATGTCGTAGGTCGTGTCGCCGATCATCGCCACGTCGCGCGGCCCGATCCCCGTTTCCGCCATCGCCTGCATGATCATGCCGGGATGGGGCTTCGATGGCGCGTCGTCAGCCGTCTGGATGCTCGCGAACAGCCCTTCCAGCCGATGGCGCTCGATGAAATGCGCGACCCCGCGCCGGCTCTTGCCGGTGGCGATGGCGAGCTTCACGTCGCCCCGCCGCGCGAGGCGCGAGAGCGTCGCGAGCGCCCCGGGAAAGACAGGCGGATCGTAGCGCGGATCGAGGCGCAGCCCCTGAAAGGCCAGCTTGTAGCTCTCGACGAGCGCGTCGGTCGGGGCCTCTTCCCCCGCCAGCACGAGGAACGCCTCGCGCAGCGAGAGGCCGACGATGGAGAGCGAACGCTCGCGCGTCGGCGGCGCGAGGCCCTGCGCGCGGAAGGCGCGCCTTTGCGCCTCCACAATGACGTCCTGGCTGTCGACGAGGGTCCCGTCGACGTCGAAGATCACGAGCTTCACGGCGCCTCTCCCGTTCCGGCTTATACACCCGCGCCCGGCCATGGGAAGGCGCGCCGGCGCCCGTTCCCGCAGCGCATCCTCCCTGCTTCATCCTTGCCATCGCGCGCATGAACGGTCATATAGCGGACGGGAGGTTGGCGAGGGACGTTTCACTCGCTAACCGGGTCAGGTCCGGAAGGAAGCAGCCCTAACGAGACCGAGCGGGTCTTTGTCCGGCCTCCCACCGTTCCTGCGGCCGCGATCGCCTTTCGGCGCAGCCCGGCGCGCGTCGCCCGCCAGAGGCTCAACGGTCCAGAGGCTCATGAACGACGACACGCCAGGCGCCGCTCCCGATCCCGGACATACGCCGGACGAGCCGGGTTTCGCCGGCTTCGACGCTCCCGCCTCCGCGCGCGCCGATCCCGGCTATCGCGTGCTCGCCCGCAAATACCGCCCGCGCGACTTCTCCGACCTGATCGGACAGGAGGCGATGGTGCGCACCATCTCCAACGCCTTCCACGCGGGGCGAATCCCGCAGGCCTGGATGCTGACCGGCGTTCGCGGGGTCGGCAAGACGACGACGGCGCGCATTCTCGCGCGCGGCCTCAACTACAGCCGCCCCGGATGGACGGGCGGGCCGACGATCAACCTCGCCGAACCCGGCGAGCATTGCGAGGCCATCATCGAGGGCCGCCATATCGACGTGATGGAGATCGACGCCGCGTCCAATAACGGCGTCGACAACATCCGCCAGATCAACGACGCCGTGCGCTACTCGCCGGTCACGGCCCGCTACAAGGTCTATATCGTCGATGAGGTGCACATGCTCTCGGGACAGGCGTTCAACGCCTTCCTGAAGACGCTGGAGGAGCCGCCGCCGCACGCGAAGTTCATCTTCGCGACGACCGAAATCCACAAGGTTCCCGTCACCATCCTCTCGCGTTGCCAACGTTTCGACCTGCGCCGCGTCGAGGCCGACAGGCTCGTCGCGCATCTATCGCGGATCTGCGCGCTGGAGAAGGTCGAGTCCGACCCCGAGGCGCTCACTGCGATCGCCCGGGCGGCCGAGGGCTCGGTGCGCGACTCGCTGTCCCTCCTCGACCAGGCGATCGCCCACGGCGCGGGCGCGGTGTCGCCCGAAACCGTGCGCGACATGCTGGGCCTCGCCGACCGGGCGCGGGTGATCGACCTGTTCGAGGCGGTGATGCGCGGCGACGTGGCGGCCTCCTTCGGGCTGCTCGGCGATCAATACGCCGCCGGCGCCGACCCCGCCGCCGTGCTGCGCGAGCTCGCGGGCTTCACCCATCTGACGACGCGGCTCAAGCTGGCCCCGGACACCGCTCAGGATCCGTCGCTCACCGAGGTCGAGCGCAAGCGCGGCGTTGAGTTCGCGCAGGACCTCCCGGTGCGCGCGCTCTCGCGGGCCTGGCAGATCCTGCTCAAGGGGATCGCCGAGGTCGAGGGCGCCGCCAGGCCGATCGCCGCGGCCGAGATGGTCCTCGTTCGCCTGGCCTACGCCGCCGACCTGCCGACGCCCGACGAAGCGCTCAGGATGCTTGCGGAGCGCGCGGGACACGCCCCCGCCGCCCCGAGCGGAACCGCGCCGAGCGATTCAGGCGAGGCCCCGCGCGCCCGCGCGGTTTCCGGCGCGGGCGGCCCGACGCTTGTCGCGAGCGCCGCCCCCGACGCGCCGGCGCGCCCCGCGCCCGCCCCTTCCGCGCCGCAGGCCCTGCGCCTCGCGCGCTTCGAGGATCTCGTGGCTCTAGCGGGGGAGAGGCGCGACATCGTCATGAAGGCGGCGCTCGAGCGCGACGTGCGCCTCGTGCGCTTCGAGGATGGGCAGCTCGAATTCGCACTCGCCGAGGGCGCGAGCCGCAACCTCGCTTCCGATCTCGCGCGCGTTCTCGCCGAATGGACCGGGCGTCGCTGGATGGTCGCGCTCTCCTCGCAGCCCGGCGAACCGACCCTGAAGGAACGCGCCGAGGCCGCCGCGCGTGACCGACGCGAGGGCGCCGCCGAACATCCCCTCGTGCGCAGCGTCCTCGACGCGTTTCCGGGAGCGCGGATCGTGGACGTGCGGGAACGCGCGGACGCGCAGGCGGAACCGGCGCTCGAGGGCTACGAAGACTCCGGACCGGTCGCTCCGCCCGAGACGGACGACGATTTCTGACTTCGCCTCAATGCGGATAGACGCCCGCGAGCACCGTATCGAAATGGCGCCGGACGGCTTCGTTGCAGCAGCACGATTTCGCCTTGAGCGCCTCCCGGTCGCGCACCACCAGCGCGCCCCGGCGCGTGTCCAGAACGTTCTCGCGCCTCAGCTGGCGGATCACGCGGCTGACGTAGCTGCGCCCGACGCCGAGCATGCCGGCGAGGCGCTCTTGCGTCAGCGGCACGACGTTTTCGCCGGTGCGCTCCATCGCGGCGATCAGCCATTTCGCGGCGCGCTGCTCGATCGTGTGGCCGGCTTTGCAGGCGACCGACTGGAAGACCTGCGCCAGCAGGCAATCGGCGTAGCGTGTGAAGAAATGCCGGAGCCTCGGCGAACGATCCTTCGCAGCCTCCAACGCGGTCGTTTCGATACGCAGGAACGGCCCTCCGAACTGCACCACTGCGCGGGCGTAGGCGGGCAGTCGGCCCTGGCTGACGATGCCGCCCACTGCGCCTTCGCGCCCGACCATGATGGTCTCGACCGTGCGGCCGCAATCGAGCAGCACGACGAAGGAGACGAGGCTCGGGCCGCAGGGAAAATAGACGTGGGAGACGTCGTCGCCGGCTTCGGCGAGAACGTCGCCGCTTTCGAAATTGCAACGTTCGAGCGCGCGAGAGAGCGCCTCGCGCTCCTCCGCCCTCAGCGCGCGCAGTAAATTGCTGTCCTGAATGTCGTCGATCTGCGAAATCTTCGGGCAAGAGTAACGCGCCATCGTCCCGCCTCCGCTCGTCCGGCCACGCTTTGCGAGAACCCAACGCGCGAAGGCGCGATATTGTTCGAGCCGCAATGTCCACTATTGCGCAGACGTCGGCCCTGCCGAGCCTGTAGAACGACCAGAGAACCGCGCCGCGCGCCGCCGCGCGGACCTTCGCCGAAGTGGATTTCGACCCTGCCGCCAGCCACGATCCTGCTCCGGCTCTTCGAGAAAACCCAGCGCCTGCGTCGCCTCGGCTGGTTCGGCTACCTGTTCGGAGCAGCAGGTCTCGGCCTCGCCCTCGCCGTTCGTTTCGCCGTCGACGACCACCTCGTGGGCTATCCCTACGTCACGTTCTTTCCCGTCGTCGTGCTCACCACGTTCCTCGGAGGCGTGCGGGCCGGGATCTGGACGGCCGCCGCAAGCGGCCTCGCCTCGTGGTATTTCTTCATCGAGCCCCAATATTCGCTCGTGCTGTCCTGGCCCTCGACCTGGCTCGCGCTCGGCTTCTTTCTGCTCGTGGTCACCGTCGAGATCACGCTCATCCACATGATGGAGGTCTCGCTGGATCGGCTGCAGGAGGAACGGCGCGAGAGCGCGCGGCTCGCGGAGCAGCGTCGGGTCCTGTTCCAGGAGCTGCAGCACCGCGTCGCGAACAATCTCGCCATCGTGTCAAGCGTGCTCGCGCTGCAGGGACGCCGCGCAGGAGCGGGATCGACGACCGCGCTGGCGCTTGAGGACGCGCGAGAACGGCTCGCGACCATGGCCCGCATCCACCGCCGGCTCTATGATCCGACGAGCGCCAGCTGCAACCTGCCGCTCTATCTCGAGGAATTTTCACGCGACCTCGTCAGCGCCTCCCGACGGGAAATCTCGACGCGGGTCGTGGCGGAACGGTTCGACCTCGACGTGTCGCGCCTGACGACGCTGTCGCTTCTCGTCGCAGAACTCGTGACCAACGCCCTCAAGCATGCCTTCGAGGCCGGACGCCGGGGCGGCGAGATCGTCATATCGCTTTGCGCCGACGAAGAGGCGCGTCTCACACTCAGCGTCTCCGACAACGGCAAGGGCCTGCCTGACGGCTTCGCCGAGGCGCCGCCGAGCGGGCTCGGCACGCAGATCGTGGCGAGTCTCGCGCGCCAGCTGGGCGGCGAGATCTGCTGGAGGAGCGACGGCGGCGCCACGGCTCTCGTCACCTTCCCGCTGAACCCGGAGACCCCGTTCGCCCGAACGCTAACGGCCGCCTAGCGCAAGCTGCCGAAAACGGACCAGTCCATCGTCTCCGCCAGGCGTTCGAGCGCCCTGACGCCGAGCACGGAATTGCCGTTCTCGTCGAGACCCGGCGACCAGACGGCGATCGAGGCCCGCTTCGGCGACACCGCGAGGATCGCGCCGGAGACGCCGCTCTTGGCAGGCATGCCCACGCGATAGGCGAATTCGCCCGATCCGTCATACTGCCCGCATGTCAGCATCAGGGCGTTGATGCGTTTCGCCCGTCGTCGCGCCTGCTGGTCGCTCGGCGCTCCCTTCGCCTGGGCCTGGGCCAGAGGCAGGCCGGCGAGGGCGAGACGGCGGCAATCGAGCAAGACCGCGCATTGTCTGACATAGAGCTCCATCACCGCCTGGACGGAATGCTCCAGATTGCCGAACGATTTCGCCAGATTGGCCAGGGCGCGATTGGCGTAGCCCTCGTCCAGCGAAGCCAGCACGGCTTTATCTAGATCGGGCATGGAGCCGACGCGCTGCGCCAAGCGCCGCCGGACCGGCTCGGGAGGATCGCCGTCATCCGGCCGGGGGGCGCTCAGCAGCACGTCCGCGACCACGAGCGCGCCGGCGTTGATGAAGGGATTTCGCGGAATGCCCGCGTGGCGCTCCAGATCGATGATCGAGTTGAAGGGATCCCCCGAAGGTTCGCGGCCGACGCGGTCCCACAGGGCCTCGTCGATCGCCTCGAGAGCCAGCGTCAGAGAGAAGACCTTGGAAATGCTCTGGATCGGGAACGAGCGCTCGGCGTCGCCACCGGCGCAGAAATGCCCGTCGGCGGTCGCGACGGCTATCCCGAAGCGGGAGGCGTCGATCTCGCCGGAGCGCGCATCAGGCTCGCCCCGCTCGGTCGCGCTGGCGGCGTCATCGACGATCTCCGCGATCGCTCGCTCCAGAAGAGCATGGTCGGTCTCGCCGCGGCCGTCCTGCATCCGCCGTCTCCCCGTCAAGTCTCAAGTCGGAAGTACAACGCCGCGCAGGGGCCAAGGTTGCGGGACGCGGCGACGCCTTGCGCGAAAAAAGGCCCCGCGCGGATGTCTCCGCGCGAGGCCATATGCGTTTCAGGAGAGCGCCGTCGGGCGCTGCTTACTTCTTGTCGTCGGTGCGGGCCTTGAGGGCCGCGCCGAGGATGTCGCCGAGCGAAGCGCCGGAATCGGTCGAACCGTACTGGGCGATCGCCTCCTTCTCCTCGGCCATTTCCAGCGCCTTGATCGACAGCGTGACGCGGCGCGCCTTGCGGTCGAACTGGGTGACGCGGGCGTCGAACTTCTCGCCGGCCGAGAAGCGCTCGGGACGCTGATCGGCGCGGTCGCGGGCGAGCTCGGCGCGGCGGATGAAGGTCGTCAGGTCGGTATCGACGATCTTGACGTCGAGGCCGGCTTCCTTGACCTCGGTCACCTCGCAGGTGACGATCTGACCCTTGCGGATCTCGCTGGCGTCGGCGAAGGGGTCGCCTGCGAGCTGCTTGATGCCGAGCGAAATGCGCTCCTTCTCGACATCGACGTCGAGAACCTGCGCGCGCACCATGTCGCCCTTCTTGAACTCGTCGATGACCTGCTCGCCGGGACGGTTCCAGTCGAGATCCGACAGGTGGACCATGCCGTCGACATCGCCTTCGAGCCCGATGAACAGACCGAACTCGGTCTTGTTCTTGACCTCGCCCTCGATCTCGGAGCCCACGGGATGCTTCTCGGCGAAGGCCTCCCAGGGGTTCTGGAGGGTCTGCTTGAGGCCGAGCGAGATGCGGCGCTTGACGGGATCGACCTCGAGAATGACGACTTCCACTTCCTGCGAGGTGGAGACGATCTTGCCCGGATGGACGTTCTTCTTCGTCCAGGACATCTCGGAGACGTGGATCAGGCCTTCGATGCCCGGCTCCAGTTCGACGAAGGCACCGTAATCGGTGATGTTGGTCACGCGGCCCGTGAAGCGTGCCTCGACCGGGTAACGGGCTTCGATGCCCTCCCACGGATCGGCGAGCAGCTGCTTGATGCCGAGCGAGATGCGGTGCGTCTCGTGGTTGATCTTGATGATCTTGACGGAGACGCTCTGGCCGATGGTGACCACTTCGCTCGGGTGGTTGACGCGACGCCACGCCATGTCGGTGACGTGCAGGAGGCCGTCGATGCCGCCGAGATCGACGAAGGCGCCGTATTCGGTGATGTTCTTGACGATGCCCTCGATGACCTGACCCTCTTCGAGGTTGGCCACGAGCTCGGAGCGCTGCTCGGCGCGGCTCTCCTCGAGGACGGTGCGGCGCGACACGACGATGTTGCCGCGACGGCGATCCATCTTGAGGATCTGGAACGGCTGCGGCACGCCCATGAGCGGGGTGACGTCGCGCACGGGGCGGATATCGACCTGCGAGCGCGGCAGGAAGGCCACGGCGCCGTCGAGATCGACGGTGTAGCCGCCCTTGACCTGGTTGAAGATCATGCCCTGGACGCGCTCGTTGGCCTCGAAGGCCTTTTCGAGCTTGATCCAGGATTCCTCGCGGCGGGCCTTCTCACGCGAGACGACGGCTTCGCCGAGCGCGTTCTCGATGCGATCGACATAAACCTCGACCTCGGAGCCGACCTCGATGGGCTCGTCGCGGCCGGGGCCGCTGAATTCCTTGAGGGCGACTCGGCCCTCGGTCTTGGCGCCGATATCGATGACGGCGACATCCTTCTCGATGGCGACGACGCGCCCCTTGACGACGGAGCCTTCGGCGACCTCGTTCGTACGGAAGGATTCTTCGAGCAGCGACGCGAAATCTTCGCGGCTGGGCGCATATTGTGCAGTTTGAGCGGACATACGGTCTCCTGGCGCCCTTTTCGGGCGAATGCGCCGGCGGCATGTGTTGCGCGCCGTCCTGCTCGCCGCCGGCCCCCCTGACCGGGAGGCCTCGTCGCCCCCTTTCTTTGGGGAGCGATCCGGCGCGAAAGCGACGAACGAGGACGTGTTCATCCCGACGCGACGCCTCGTTGACGGCGCGATCCCGGATCGGGGACGCATAATGGAAAAGCGCAGAGGACGCAACAGCGCGGGCGGCGCTCAGCGAGAGACGGTCGGCACGATGAAGTCGCCGCCCAGCCTGCCGCTGTCGCGCCCGAAGCCCCTGTCCGTGACGACGAGCGACGATCCCAGCCGCAGGGAGCGGCCGAGCCTTTCCAGCAAAGCTTCCGGCAGGGCGAAGCGCGAGAGCGCTTGTGCAGGCGACGTCTCGACGCCCGCATCCGCGCTCGTCGCCGTCCAGATCGCCTCGCCGGTATCCGGCTCGCGCCCCGCATAGAGCAGGACATGCGTGCCCAATGGCGTCTCGTGATCCGCGATCTCGACGGGAGCGTCGAAGAGCGGGCGGAAATCGCGCCTCACGAAGAGGCGCCCGCGCGACGGCTCCGGCTCCCCGGCCGCCTCGCGCAAGGCGGTGAGCAGCGCGTCGGAGAGGGATCGCGTCTCAGGCACGCCATGCGCGCGCTGGAAGGCGCCGATCGCCGCGCCGGTCATGCGCCCCATCAGCCCGTCGATCGGGCCGGGATCATGGCCGAGCGCGGCGAGCAGGCGCTGCGTCTCGCGAACGCGATCCACCGGATCGGCGAGCGTGAGCAGGATGCGAAGCGGCGATTGCGACGCCGCCTCGTCCCCGGGATTGGAGGCGGCGCCGGCATAGGCGGCGGTCGGCTCCTCCGGCGCTTGCGGCCGCTCGCCCTCGCGCGGCAGCGCGGGGTGGACGAAGCGAGCGGGTCGCGCGTCGTCGGCGACGATCGTCACATGATCGCCCCGGCGCGCGATCCGGAACAGGGCCTGCGCATGCGTCTCGCGCAGCCTCACGCATCCATGCGAGGCCGGATATCCGGGCAAGGCCCCGGCGTGAAGCGCGATTCCGGACCATGTCAGCCGCTGCATGAAGGGCATCGGCGCGTCGTCGTAAAGGTTGGAGCGGTGCCAGCGGCGCTGTTCCAGGATGGTGAAGGAGCCGGTCGGCGTCGTGAAGCCCGCCCGCCCCGTCGATACGGGCTTGTCGTCGACATGCTCCGCGCCGCGATAGACCGAGAGCGTCTGTTCCGAAAGGGAGATGACGAGATGCAGTGGAGCTTCGTCGGCATGCCCGGTGGTCGCGCCGAGGGATAGAGCGGCGCCGAGACAGGCCCCGAGCGCCTTGGCTTTCCAAAGGGAAAGAGAGATTACCATCGCCGTATGGCGAAGGCCGGCTACGCAACGCATATCTGTCCCCGGAATGGAGAACCGAATTCACATTCAAAGAAGGATAGCAGGCGCCTATTAAGGGGGCGTATGCGATCACGAATACTTGAACGCCCCTTTGCGTGGGCGGATCGCTTGCAGGGGCGCCGTCGGCGGCTTATTCCTCGCGAAGGGGCGTGAAGCGACCGGAACGGGAAACACAATGGCGAAGGGCGGCATCGGCTACGACGACAAGGCGCCGGATCTGGCCGCCTTCGAGGCCATGGCCGACGAGGCCTATGCCCGGCTGCCGGCGGAGTTCCGGGCGCTGTGTCAGGGCCTCGTCATTCAGGTCGTCGATTTCCCCGACGACGAGGTGCTGCGCGAATTCGGCGCGGAATCCCCCTTCGACCTGCTCGGCCTTTTTCAGGGCGTGGGTCTGGCGCACGGGGGCGGGATCGAAGAAGGCCGCGAACCCAATCTGATCTGGCTCTATCGCCGCCCGATCCTCGATTACTGGGCCGAGCACGACGAGAGCCTCGGCGCGATCGTCACCCACGTCCTGATCCACGAGATCGGCCACCATTTCGGCCTCTCCGACGAGGATATGGAGGCGATCGAGGCGCAGGCGGGCTAGCAGGCGCGCCTATTCCGCGTTCCGCAGGGCCATCGCAGCCGCCACGATCCCGATCACGGCGAAAATCAGGGTCAGCGCGGCGAGCACCAGAAACGGCGTGGCGAAGGGCACAGTGCCGCCGCGGGCGGCGTTGGCGGCGGAGACGCCGAAGATCAGCGTCGGGATCATCAGCGGCAGGACGAGGATCGACAGGATCAGCCCGCCGCGCCGGATCGAGGCCGTGAGCGCCGCCCCGATCGCCCCGATGAAGCTGAGCGCGGGCGTGCCGACGAGAAGCGTCGCCGCGACCGCCGCCATGCCGATTCCGTCGAGCGCCACGAGCAGGCCGAAGAGCGGCGAGAGCAAAGCGAGCGGCGCGCCTGTCGTCAGCCAGTGCGCGAGGACCTTGGCGAGCACCACCGCCTCCAGCGGCAGCGGCGAGGCGAGCATCAGGTCGAGCGAGCCGTCCTCCTCGTCCGCCTGAAACAGCCGATCGAGGCCGATCAGCGTCGAGAGAACCGCCGCGATCCAGAGTATCGCGGGGCCGATGCGCGAGAGCAGGTTGAGGTCCGGGCCGAGCGCGAAGGGCACGAGCGTCAGGATCATCAGAAAGAACACGAGCCCGAGCGCGCCCGAACCGCCGATGCGCGCGGAAAGGCGCAGGTCGCGGGCGACGAGGGCGAAAAAGGCGCGCCTCACGAAAGCGCCTCATGGTCTTGCGCAGTCGCGCCCGACGGAGGGGCTAGCGCGATATCGCGCGCCTGGTCGAGGCCGAGCGGCAGATGCGTCGCCGCGATCACGAGGCCGCCGGCGGCGCGGTGCTCGCGCATGAGCCCGCGCAGCGTCTCCTGCGACGCGGCGTCGAGCGCCGCGGTCGGTTCGTCGAGGAGCCAGACCGGACGGCGGGCCGCGAGCAGGCGGGCCAGCGCGACGCGTCGCCTCTGGCCGGCGGAGAGATAGGCCACGGGCATGTCGTGCACATGCGGGAGACCGACCCGCTCCAGCGCGGCGAGGGGATCGAGCGCCGGCGCGCCGAGCATGTCGGCGGCGAAGGCGAGGTTCTCGCGGGCGGTGAGCGCCGTCTTGAGACCGTCGCGATGGGCGATCCAATGCAGCGATTCAGGCAACGTCGCCTCGCCATCGCCGGAAAAGCCGATCTCGCCCGCCTCCGGCCGCAGGCGTCCTGCGAGTATGGCGAGCAACGTCGACTTGCCGGCGCCGTTGCGCCCCGTGACGACGAGCGCGTCGCCGGGGCCGAGATCGAAGGACAGCCCCGCGAAGATCATGCGCCCGCCGCGTCGGCAGGCGAGGCCCTCGACGGTCAGACGCGGCGGCGCTGGGTGGCTCTGCAAGGCTCAGTCGCTCCGACGGGTGCCGAAAATGGCGCTGCCGATGCGCACATGCGTCGCGCCGAGCTGGATGGCGGCCTCGAAATCGGCGGTCATGCCCATGGAGAGGAGGGGGAGGTGGTTGCGCTTCGCGATTTCCGCGAGAAATGCGAAATGCGGCGAAGGCGGCTCGTCCAGCGGGGGAATGGACATCAGGCCCTCTATCGCAAGGCCCCATTCGTCGCGGCAGGCGGCGATGAACGCGTCGGCGTCGGCGGGCGCTACTCCGCCCTTCTGCGCTTCCTCGCCGGTATTGACCTGGACCAGAAGCTTGGGGACGCGCCGGCCCTCGTTCTTCGCGCGGGCGATCTCCTTCGAGAGCGCCTTGGCGAGGGAGAGGCGGTCAAGCGTTTCGATGACGTCGAAGAGCGCGACCGCGTCACGGGCCTTGTTCGATTGCAGCGGGCCGATCAGGTGGAGCTCGACATCGGAGAAGCGTTCACGCAACGCCGGCCATTTGGCGGCCGTCTCCTGAACGTAGTTCTCGCCGAAGACCCGATGGCCGGCCTCGAGCACGGGGAGGATCGCGTCGGCGCCGAAGGTCTTGGACACGGCGACGAGGGCGATGGATCCGGGGTTGCGGCCGCAATCATGCGCCGCGCGGGCGATCCGTTCGCGGGTCTGCTCGAAACGGCTCGCGATCTCCGCGCCATCCGTCATGATTTCCGCCCCCGTCGAACCTGTTTCAAATTTCGCGGCGCATATCCATGCAAGCGTTGACCCGCGCGCGCAATCATGTCCTAGTCCGGCCACGTCAAGCGGCGCAAGCCGCGTTTCCCCAACATATACCGAACAGGTTTCAAATCGAGCCCGCTATGAAGGCCGAGCGCTACAATCCCAAAGAATCCGAGCCGAAATGGCAGGGCGCATGGAGCGAGAAGGATCTCTTCCGCACCCGTAACGACGATCCGCGCGAGAAGTACTATGTTCTTGAGATGTTCCCCTATCCGTCGGGGCGCATCCATATGGGCCACGTGCGCAATTACGCGATGGGCGACGTGGTGGCGCGCTACAAGCGGGCCAAGGGCTTCAACGTGCTGCATCCGATGGGCTGGGACGCCTTCGGCATGCCGGCCGAAAACGCCGCGATGCAGAACAAGGTGCATCCGCGCGAATGGACCTACGCCAATATCGCGACGATGCGCGCCCAGCTCAAATCGATGGGCCTGTCGCTCGACTGGAGCCGGGAGATCGCGACATGCGATCCGGAATATTACCGCCACCAGCAGGCGATGTTCCTCAAATTCCTCGAAGCCGGGCTCGTCACGCGCAAGACCGCCAAGGTGAACTGGGATCCCGTCGATCAGACCGTGCTCGCCAACGAGCAGGTGATCGACGGCCGCGGCTGGCGCTCGGGCGCGCTCGTCGAGCAGCGCGAGCTGACGCAGTGGTTCTTCAAGATCACCGATTACGCGCAGGAGCTTCTCGACGCGATCGAGGGCCTCGATCGCTGGCCGGAGAAGGTGCGCCTGATGCAGCGCAACTGGATCGGCCGCTCGGAAGGGCTGTCAATCCGCTTCGCGCTCAACGGGAGCCCCCCTGGCGGAGTGGACGATCTCGAGGTTTTCACCACCCGTCCGGACACGCTCTTCGGCGCGAGCTTCCTCGCCGTCGCGCCCGGCCATCCGCTGGCGAGCGCGGCGGCGGAACGCGACCCGGCGCTCGCGGAATTCATCAATGAATGCAAGCGGTTAGGCACTTCCGCCGAGGCGATCGAGACCGCGGAGAAGCTCGGCTACGACACCGGCCTTCGCGCCGCGCATCCCTTCGATCCCGACTGGACGCTGCCCGTCTACGTCGCGAACTTCATCCTGATGGATTACGGCACGGGCGCGATCTTCGGCTGCCCGGCCCATGACCAGCGCGACCTCGACTTCGTGCGCAAATACGGGCTGCCTGTCACGCCCGTCGTCTGCCCCGAGGACGTCGACCCTGCGACCTTCACGGTCGCCGACGAGGCCTTTACGGGCGAGGGGCGGATGATCAATTCCCGTTTCCTCGACGGCATGTCGATCGGGGAGGCCAAGGAGGAGGTCGCGTCGCGGCTCGAGGCGGAGAGCCGTAACGGAAGCGCGGTCGCCGAGCGCAAGGTCAATTTCCGCCTGCGCGACTGGGGCGTCTCGCGCCAGCGCTACTGGGGCTGTCCGATCCCTGTGATCCATTGCGATTCCTGCGGCGTCGTGCCCGTGCCCGAGGACCAGCTTCCGGTGACGCTGCCCGAGGATGTCGCCTTCGACAAGCCGGGCAACCCGCTCGATCGTCATCCGACCTGGCGCGAAGTTCCCTGTCCGCGCTGCGGCGCTCCGGCCCGGCGCGAAACCGACACGATGGACACTTTCGTCGATTCGTCCTGGTACTTCGCCCGCTTCACCGATCCGACGCTGGAAAACACGGCCACGGACAGGGCGACGGCCGATTCCTGGCTGCCTGTCGACCAGTATATCGGCGGCATCGAGCACGCGATCCTGCACCTGCTCTACTCGCGATTCTTCACCCGCGCCATGCGCAAGGTCGGGCTGGTCGGCCTCGACGAACCCTTCGCGGGCCTCTTCACGCAGGGCATGGTCGTTCACGAAACCTACCGCGACGCGGCCGGCGCCTGGCTGCAGCCCAACCAGATCCGCATCGAGGGCGGCGAGGGCGGCAGGCGCGCCTTCAATGTCGAGAGCGGCGTGGAAGTGGCGATCGGCTCCATCGAGAAGATGTCGAAGTCGAAAAAGAACGTGGTCGACCCTGACGACATCATCGCCTCCTACGGCGCGGACACGGCCCGCTGGTTCATGCTCTCGGATTCGCCCCCCGAGCGGGATGTGATCTGGACCGAGGAGGGCGTTCAGGGCGCCTGGCGCTTCGTCCAGCGCGTCTGGCGTCTCGTGAACGAGAGCGGCGCAGCGCCGGCGAACGCGCCTCGCCCGGCGACTTTCGGCGAGGAGGCTCTGTCGCTGCGCAAGGCCGCCCACCGGGCGCTCGCCGCCGTCGGCGAGGCGATCGAGGATCTGCGTTTCAACGTCGCGGTCGCGAAAATCTACGAACTCGCGAACGCCGTATCGGCCGCTTCGGGCCGCAATGGTCGGGACGAGGGCCTCGACTGGGCGCGGCGCGAGGCGCTGTCGATCCTCGTGCGCCTGATCGCCCCGATGATGCCGCACCTCGCCGAGGAATGCTGGGAGGCGCTCGGCTGCGACGGTCTGGTGGCGCAGGCTGAGTGGCCGCTTGTGGAGCGGGCGCTTTTGGTGGAAGATTCGATTACGCTGCCCGTCCAGGTGAACGGCAAGAAGCGAGCCGACATCACCGTGCCGCGCGACGCTGACAACGCGGCCATCGAGAGCGCGGTGCGCGAACTTGAAGCCGTGGCGCGCGCCATCGAGGGCCGCCCGATCAGAAAGGTGATCGTCGTGCCGCAGAGGATCGTCAATGTCGTCGCGTAATGCACTTTCGCGCAGAACTGCGCTGCTCGCCCTGACTTTTGGCGCGAGTCTCGGCCTCGCAGGCTGCTTCACGCCTCTCTACGGGCCCACTGCGACCGGGATCGGCGTCGAGGAGACGCTCAAGAAGATCGATGTCGGCGAGATCGTCGTATCCGGCGCCGGCGAGGAAATGGCCCATGCGCTGCGCAGCGAGCTGATCTTCGCCCTCGACGGCGCCCGTGACCGGGAAATCGAGAAGCGCTACCGTCTCACGGCCACCGTCACCGCCAGCCAGAGCAGCCCCATCGTCAGCACCGCCACCGGTCGCGCGCTCGCGAGCACGGTGACCGCGAGCGCGCGCTGGCGGATCGAGGATATCGCTGACGAACGGATCGTGCTCGATGGACAGGCGAGCGCCTCGGCGAGCTTCGACCGGGTTCAGCAACGCTTCGCCACGGTTCGCGCCCAGCGCGACGCCGAGCTGCGCGCCGCCCGCCAGCTCTCGGAACAGATCTCGACGCGCATCGCCATCGATCTGCGCTCGGGTCGGATGGCGCCCTGAATGGTCGCGATCAAGGCGCAGGAAGTGTCCCGCGCCCTTCGCTCCCCCGATCCCGCTTTCGCGGTCATTCTTCTCTACGGACCGGATGCCGGCCTCGTCGCGGAGCGCGCCAGGGGTCTTGCGCACGGCGTAGTATCCGATCCCGCCGACCCGTTCCTGCTGGTGAAAATTGACGGCGACTCACTCGCCGACGATCCCGCGCGCCTTGCGGACGAAGCGGGCACGATCGGCATGTTCGGGGGCCGCCGTGTGATTTGGGTCCGGGTCGGCTCAAAGAACGTGGCGCCGGCGGTGGAGGCGGCCCTGTCCGCCGATACCGGCGATTCGCTGATCGTGGTCGAAGCGGGGGACCTCGCAAAGAGCGCGCCTTTGCGCAATCTCTGCGAGAAGACACCCCGCGCGCTCGCGGCGCCCTGCTACGCGGATGACGGCAAGGATCTCGCCGCGCTCGTCGATGACAGTTTCCGCAAGGCGGGTATCGCCGTTTCACGTGAAACACGCGCCCTGTTGCTCGATTCGCTCGGGGCCGACCGCCTCGCGACCCGCTCCGAAATCGAGAAACTCCTGCTCTACGCCTATGGTCAGGAGCGCCTGGAGTACGCCGATGTCGAGGCCGTCATCGCCGACGTATCCGCGCTTCGCGGCGATCTGATGATCGACGCCGCCTTCGCCGGCGATGCGGCGCAGGCGGAAGATTATTATCGCCGGCTCCTCGGCGAGGGCAGCGACGCGTCACAGCTCGCCTCTTCGATGCTGCGGCATGCGCTCGCGCTACTCCCGCACGCGGCTGCGATCTCCGGAGGGCAATCACCGGCGCGCGCGGTGGATAACTGGCGGGGGCTGCATTTCAAACGCAGGAGCGCCGTCCAGCGACATCTCGGCTCGCTGGACGCAGCGATTCTGCAAAGTCTCGTTGAGCGCCTTCAGGCCTGCGTGCTCGACATGCGCCGCGACCCGGAACTGAAGACGGCGTTCGGATCGCGCATGATCCTCGAGATCGCGGCCCGTGCACGACGCGGAGCCCGCGCGGGCTGATCGGATTTCACGCCTATTGCGACGCGTCGTGCAACTTGCGGCAGAGGCTGTCCAGTTGATCGAGATCACGGTAGGCGATCCGCAGTTCACCGCCCCGACCCTTATGCGCGATGGTGACGCGAAGGCCCAGAACATCGGCGAGCGCCTGTTCGAGCGCGCGCGTGTCGGCGTCCTTCTCCCGTGCGGGAGCACGCCCCGCCGTCGCGACGCCTTGCGTTTCCTCGTCGTGACCGCGAGCCAGGCGCTCGACATCGCGCACGCTCAGACCCTTCTCGACGATGCGCTTGGCCGCAGCCTCCGGGTCGGCGGCGCCGAGAAGCGCGCGTCCGTGTCCTGCGGTCAGCTCACCGTTTTCCAGAAGTTTGCGGACGCTTTCGGGAAGTTTGAGAAGGCGCAGCGTGTTCGCCACATGGCTGCGGCTCTTGCCGATAATCTGCCCGAGATCGGTCTGCGAATATCCGAACTCCGCCATGAGCCGCTCGTAGCCGCCGGCCTCCTCGATCGGGTTGAGATCGGCGCGCTGGACGTTCTCGACGATCGCGAACTCGAGCGACGTGCGGTCATCGACGTCGAGGACGACGATCGGCACGTCGTGCAAGCCGGCTCGCTGCGCGGCGCGCCAGCGGCGTTCGCCTGCGATGATCTCATAGGCGTCGGCGAGATTTGGGATCGGGCGAACCACGATCGGCTGAATCACGCCGCGTTCCCTGATCGAAGTCGCGAGATCGTCGAGATCGGAATCGGCGAAGCGCTTGCGGGGGTTTCGCGGATTGGGACGCAGAAATTCGACCGGGATCCGACGCTGGCCGCGACCACGATCGGTGACGGCGCTCTCGTCGCCCATATCCCCTATCAGGGCCGCGAGCCCCCGTCCCAGCCGCGCCTTGCCGTTCTCGTCAACCATTTCGTCGTCTCCCTCGCAGCCCGTCAGGCCGCCCGCATCAGCCGTTCGCGCTGGATCACCTCGGATGCGAGACGCAGATAGGCCTGCGAGCCGGCGCATTTCAGGTCGTAGAGCAGTACGGGCTTGCCGTAGGACGGCGCCTCCGAGACGCGAACGTTGCGCGGAATCATCGTCTCGAAGACCTTGGGGCCAAGATATTCGCGCACATCGGCCACGACCTGGCCGGACAGATTGTTGCGCGGATCGTACATGGTCAAGACAACGCCCTGAATTTCCAGGCGCGGGTTGACCGTGTTGCGCACCTGTTCAACGGTGCGCAGGAGCTGCCCCAGGCCCTCGAGCGCGAAGAACTCGCATTGCAGCGGGACGAGCACGGCGTCCGCGGCGGCGAGCGCATTGATCGTCAGGAGATTCAAAGAGGGCGGGCAATCGATGAGCACATAGGTGTAGGGCTCGGCGCGCAGATGATCGCCGACCGCCAGCCCCTCGATGCCGTGGCGCAGCCGGTGGGCGCGGTTGCGTTCGCGGGCGATTTCGAGTTCGACGCCGAGCAGATCGAGGGTCGAGGGCGCGACATGCAGGCGCGGCACCGCCGTCTCCAGGATAGCGGAGCGCAAATCCATTTCGCCGGTCAGGACATGATAGGTGGAGGCGCGGCGCATCTTCTGGTCGATTCCGAGCCCGGTCGAGGCGTTGCCCTGCGGATCGAGATCGATAATGAGCACTTTCTCGCCGATCGCCGCGAGCGCTGTGCCGAGATTGATCGCGGTCGTCGTCTTGCCGACGCCGCCCTTCTGGTTGGCCAGGGCGAGGATACGGGGACGGGAGCCGCGCGGGAAACTCCCGCCAGGCCGTGATTCTACGGCGTCGGCGGCGGGCTTGCTGGTCATGTCGTCAATCTCGCATCTCAGTTCCGCGCGAGCGTCGCGATCCGCAGGATTCGGCCGCGCGGATCGGTCGCGCTGGGGAATTCTTCCACCTCGAATGTCGAGGATTTCCGGGCTTCGGTCAATTCGGCCCCGACCTGATCACCCTTGGGAAACAGGCCGATAGCCCCACTTGTCAACAGGGGAAACGTCCAGTCGAGCAGTTGGGCGAGCGGGGCGAGCGCGCGAGCGGTCACGACGTCGATGCGACCGGCGAACCCGTCGATGACAGCTTCGATTCGTTCGTTGCGGACCTCGACAGCGGCGCCGGTGAGCCGCGCCGCATGGCGTATGAATGCGCATTTCCTGGCGTTCGCTTCGATGCAGTGCACGATGGGAGGCGGCTCGCCGGGCGCGTCCTGCATCATCGCGATCGCGATCACCAGACCTGGAAAACCCGCCCCGGCGCCGAGATCGAGCCATCGGCGCGCCTGCGGCGCCAAAGCGCGGAGTTGAAGAGAATCAGCGATATGGCGCGACCAGACCTGCGCCAGCGTCGAAGGACCCACAAGGTTCTTCGCCTTCTGCCAGCAGGCCAGTTCATCGACGACAATCTGGAGCCGCGCGCGCGTTTCACGTGAAACGTCGAAGGGCGACAATGCCGCGTCCGCGTCGTCGAAGGTATCGGAGAATTCCTTACTCCGCCGCATCTGTGCTTTCCGCCACCGGCGAGCGCCGTCGTTTGCGGGCGTGCCCGGCAAGAAGGGTGATCGCAGCCGGGGTCATACCCTCGATTCGGGCGGCTTGCCCGAGCGTGCGCGGCTGCACGCGCTCCAGCTTGACCCGCAATTCGTTGGAAAGCCCGGATACCGACGAAAAATCCATGTCCTCGCCCAGAACCACGCCTTCGTCGCGGCGGAAAGCGGCGATATCGGCGGCCTGGCGGTCGAGATAGACCGCATAGGCCGAATCCGTCGAGAGTCGATCGGCGACGGCGGGCGGAACCGCGGCGAGCTCCGGCCAGATCGTCGACAGCCTGCGCCAGTCGATATCCGGATGGGCCAACAGCTGATAGGCGGTCCGCCGCACGCCGTCCCGATTGAGCGAAACGCCTTCGCGGGCGGCTTGCTGCGGAGTGAGGCTATAACCGTCGAGCATGGCGCGGGCGCGGGCCAGCGCGTCGCGGTCGCGGGCGAATCGCGCCGCGCGCGCCGATCCCACGCATCCCAGGCGCAACCCGATGGGAGTCAGCCTCTCGTCGGCATTGTCGATTCGCAGGCTCAGACGATATTCCGAGCGCGAGGTGAACATCCGGTACGGCTCGCTGACGCCGCGCGTCACGAGGTCGTCGATCAGAACGCCGATATAGGATTGCGCCCGGTCGAAAACGACCCCGTCCGCGCCGCCGGCGCGCAAGGCGGCGTTGAGACCGGCGACGAGCCCCTGCGCGCCCGCTTCCTCGTAACCCGTGGTGCCGTTGATCTGACCTGCGAGAAACAATCCGGGTACGGCGCGCGTCTCCAGCGTGGCGCGCAATGCTCTTGGATCGACGTAGTCGTACTCGATCGCATAGCCGGGCCGCAGGATACGCGCCTTCTCCAGCCCCGGAATGCTCGCGATCATTGCGCGTTGCACGTCTTCGGGAAGCGAGGTGGATATGCCGTTAGGGTAGACCGTCGAATCATCGAGCCCCTCGGGTTCGAGGAAAATCTGGTGCCCGTCGCGGTCTGCGAAGCGCACGACCTTGTCCTCGATCGACGGACAATAGCGGGGACCCGTGCCGGAAATCTCGCCGGAATACATCGGCGCCCGATGCAGGTTGTCGCGAATCAGCGCATGTACCGCGGGCGTGGTCCGGGTCACGCCGCAGGCGATCTGAGGCGTCGTGATCCGGTCCGTCATCACAGAGAAGGGAACCGGATCGTCATCCGCCTCCTGGTGATCAAGCCCGGCCCAGTCGATCGTACGCCCGTCCAGCCGCGCCGGCGTTCCGGTCTTCAACCGGCCGAGCGCGAAACCAAAGCGTTCAAATGCGCAGGAGAGGCCGAGCGACGGGGCCTCGCCGACCCTTCCGGCCGGGATTTTCAACTCCCCGATATGAATGAGGCCGCGCAGGAACGTTCCCGTCGTGACGACGACCGCCCCGACCGTCAGACTGCGGCCATCCGCCAGCGTCAGCGCGCTGACTCGGCCCGCTGAAAGCGTGATGTCGACGACCTCGCCCTCGATGACCTCGAGACCGGCGACGCTGTCCATCTCGCGCTGCATCGCGGCGGCGTAGAGCCTTCGGTCGGCTTGGGCGCGCGGACCCCGAACGGCTGGACCCTTACGCCGGTTGAGAAGCCGGAATTGGATGCCTGCCCTGTCGGCGACGCGACCCATGAGGCCGTCAAGCGCGTCAATCTCGCGCACAAGGTGCCCTTTTCCGAGACCGCCGATCGCCGGATTGCAAGACATGGCCCCGATCGTATCGCGGCGATGGGTCACGAGCGCCGTACGCGCGCCCATGCGCGCCGCAGCCGCAGCCGCCTCGGCGCCGGCGTGGCCGCCGCCGACCACGATCACGTCATAAGTCATCGTCGCAAACTCCCGGCGATGCGCTTGGCCGCGAATCGCCCTGGACATCGCCATCGGAAATGGCCGGGGCGTCACGCGACCGGCTTTCCGCTGCATACACCGAACCGGGCCCCAGGCAAAGCCCCGGGCGGCGAGCCGCGCGTTTCACGTGAAACGCGCCCGCTCGCCGATACAATCTACTTGCCGATGCAATCTACTTGCCGATACAAAAGGAAGAAAACAGCTGGTCGAGCACGTCCTCGACGTCAACCCGCCCGCTGACGCGTCCGAGAGCGCGCGCGGCCAGTCGGATCTCTTCGGCGAAAAGCTCCGTCTCACTCAGGGAGACGCCGCGCGAGACGCCGGCCAGCGCCGCCTCCAGCGCGACACGATGCCGCTCGCGGGTGACGAGCGCATCGCCGGCGCCCATCGCTGCCCGGGCCGCAGAAGCCAGTGTTTCAAGCAAAGCCGGCAGACCGTCGCCGGACACGGCGCAGATCGCGGCGTCCGCCTCAGGGAATTCGCGATCGCCCGCAAGATCGATCTTCGTCACGACGTGAAGCCTGCGCGCGAGACCGTCGGGGGGAGGCGCGCGGTCGTCAGCGGGATCGAGCCAGAGCACGAGATCAGCCTGGTCGATACGCCCCCGCGCGCGCGCAACGCCTTGTTGCTCTACGGATTCAGCCGTCTCGCGCAGGCCCGCCGTATCGGCGAAGATCACGGGAAGCCCGTCCAGATCGCACCGCGTCTCGATGATGTCGCGTGTGGTGCCCGGAACGGATGAGACAATCGCGACGTCGCGCCGGGCCAAGGCGTTGAGCAATGTCGATTTGCCCGCATTTGGAGGGCCCGCGAGCACCACGTGGAAGCCTTCGCGCAGGCGCTCGCCGCGACGGCCCTCCGCAAGCAGCCCCTCGATCGCCGCCCCGAGCCGAATCGCCGCCGCACGGGCCTCCTCCTCCAGCGATTCCGGCACGTCACCCTCATCGGCGAAGTCCAGCGCAGCCTCGAGCAGCGCCTGCACGCGAATCAATTCCGAACGCCATTCGTCGGCCAGCGCCCCGAGCCCGCCGCCGAGTTGGCGTAGCGCCTGACGGCGCTGGCCCTCTGTCTCGGCGTCGACGAGATCGGCAAGCCCCTCTGCGGCGGTGAGGTCCATGCGGCCCGCAAGAAGAGCTCTGCGGGTGAATTCGCCGGGCTCGGCCGGGCGGCAGTCCTCGATGGCGGAGAGCGCGGACAGCACCGCCTGGCGGACGGCGAGGCCGCCATGGATCTGCAATTCCGCCTGATCCTCGCCAGTGAAGGAATGCGGCGCAGGAAGCCAGACGACGAGGGCGTGGTCGAGAATGTCGCCGTCACGGGGATCGACGAGCCGGCGAAGACTCATCCGCCGCGGCTCCGGCGCCCCGCCCGCCATGCGGACGAGGATGTCGGACGCCCTGGGTCCCGAAATCCGGACGACGCAAACCGCCGCGCGGCCGAAACCGGAGGCGGGCGCGTAAATCGTGTCCGGGCTCGACAAAAGTTCGGACATGTCTGGAAGAACCCGACGATCGGGACCCGGCGGGCCCGGGCCTCAGGTGTTCATCGAATCGAAGAAATCCGCGTTCGTCTTGGTGGCCCGCAGCTTGTCGAGCAGGAACTCGATCGCGTCGATCGTGCCCATCGGGTTGAGAATGCGGCGCAGGACGTACATCTTCTTGAGCACGTCCGGCTGGACAAGCAGCTCTTCCTTGCGGGTGCCGGAGCGGGTGATGTCCAAGGCCGGGAAAGTGCGCTTGTCGGACACCTTGCGGTCCAGGATGATCTCGGAATTGCCCGTGCCCTTGAACTCCTCGAAGATGACCTCGTCCATGCGCGAGCCGGTGTCGATGAGCGCCGTCGCGATGATGGTCAGCGAACCGCCTTCCTCGATATTGCGCGCCGCGCCGAAGAAGCGCTTTGGGCGCTGGAGGGCGTTCGCGTCGACGCCGCCCGTCAGGACCTTGCCGGAAGAGGGGACGACGGTGTTGTAGGCTCGACCGAGACGCGTGATCGAATCCAGCAGGATGACGACGTCGCGGCCATGCTCGACGAGACGCTTGGCCTTTTCGATCACCATCTCGGCCACCTGCACGTGGCGCGTCGCAGGCTCGTCGAAGGTCGAGGCGATGACCTCGCCCTTCACGGAGCGCTCCATATCCGTCACCTCTTCGGGGCGCTCGTCGATGAGCAGCACGATCAGATAGCATTCCGGATGATTGCTGGTGATGGACTGGGCGATATTCTGAAGAAGAACGGTCTTGCCGGTGCGCGGCGGCGCGACGATCAGCCCGCGCTGGCCCTTCCCGATCGGCGCGACGATGTCGATGAGCCGGGCCGAGTAATCCTTCTTCGTCGGATCATCGATTTCGAGCTTGAGGCGCTCATCAGGATAGAGCGGCGTCAAATTGTCGAAATGGACCTTGTGGCGAACCTTGTCCGGATCCTCGAAATTGACCGTGCTGACCTTGAGCAGCGCGAAATAACGCTCGCCTTCCTTCGGTCCCCGGATCGGCCCCTCTACGGTGTCGCCGGTGCGCAAGCCGAAACGCCTGATCTGCGATGGCGAGATGTAGATATCGTCGGGACCGGGCAGGTAGTTCGATTCGGAAGAGCGCAGGAAGCCGAACCCGTCCTGCAGCACCTCGACGACGCCCTCGCCGATGATCTCGACGTCGCGGGTGGCGAACTGCTTGAGGATCGCGAACATCAATTCCTGACGTCGCATGGTGCTGGCGTTCTCGACCTCGAGCTCCTCGGCGAAGGTCGTCAGGTCGGTAGCGGTCTTGGATTTCAGTTCCTGAAGTTTGATTTCCCTCATCAGGGAACACTCTCGATGCAGTTTAAGGGGAAGGAAGGATGGGTACGTAACAAGATGCGCGAAATGCGCTGCCCGGCTACCGGGGAAACGGTGTCGCGCAACCTGATACGCTCGCGCGGCTGGGCGCCGAATGAAAACTGTGCGGGATACGCCGTCTGAACTCGCGAAAACGCGGCCGGGCGACCATGGAGGGCGAAAGACGCTTAACCGGATTCGCAGCAGACCACAAGACGATTTCTCATCAGGAAAATGGCTTGAAGATGACAAAGAACACGGCGCCCATCATCAACACCGTGGGGATCTCGTTCACGACCCGGAAATGAACGCCCGTGCGGGTGTTCCGGTCAGCCGCGAACGTCTTCACGCAACGAGCCAGATAGCCGTGACAGGCCGCGAGCATCACGACGAGCAGCGTCTTGCCGTGAAGCCAGCCCGAACTCCAGTAACCCGCCATCCAGCCGAGCGCGATACCGCTCGCGAAGGCGACGATCATGGCCGGTGTGCCGATCGCTTTCAAAAGACGGCGCTCCATGACCTTGAAAGTCTCGGATTGTTTCGATCCGGGCTCCGCCTCGACGTGATAGACGAAGAGACGCGGCAGATAGAGCATCGCCGCCATCCAGGAGATGATGGCGAGCACATGGATCCATTTCAACCAGAGATAGGGATCGCTCATGAGCCGCGCACCCGCTCAACCAGCCTCTCGACATGGGTGACCGGCGTCTGGGGCACGATCCCGTGCCCCAGATTGAAGATGTGCGGACGGCCTTTCGTCGCGGCGAGCACCGCATCGATCCCGGCGTCGAGCGCCGCCCCGCCCGCCACCAGCGCCAGCGGATCGAGATTGCCTTGAGTCGGGAGTTTCGCAGGAATTCCGGGCAGCGTGCGGGCGAGATCGAGCGACCAGTCCAGGGCGATCGCGTCGGCGAAGCCGGCCTCTACGAGCCGGGCGAGGTTCGGCCCTCCCCCGCGCAGGAAGACGATCACACGCGCCTGCGGACGTCGAGCTTTCAGTCCGCTCACGATCCGGCGGATCGGATCGAGCGACAGGGGCTCGAAGAGCGGGGCCGAGAGCGCGGAAGCGAAGCTCTCGAAAATCTGCACCGCGTCGGCGCCGGCATCGACCTGAGCGACGAGATAGTCGATCGAAGTCTCGACAAGCCTGTCGATCAGCGCGCGCATGAAGGCGGGATCGGCGTAGGCGGCGATTCGCGCCGGCGCCTGGTCGGGAGTGCTCTTGCCCGCAATCATATAGCTGGCCACCGTCCAGGGCGCGCCGCAGAAACCGAGAAGCGCAGTTTCGGGCGCCAGCGCGCGGCGCAGGCGGCGCAGGGTCTCGAAGACGGGTTCGAGATGTAAGTGCGGATCGCGTTCGCCGAGCCGTGCGACGTCGTCGGTCGTCGCGATCGGATCGAGGCGCGGACCTTCGCCTTCGACGAACCAGACATTCTGGCCCAGCGAGTGGGGCACCACGAGGATGTCAGAGAACATGATCGCCGCGTCGAAACCGAAGCGTCGGATCGGCTGGAGCGTTACTTCGACGGCGAAATCGGGATTGTAGCACATGTCGAGAAAGCCGCCGGCGCGGGCGCGCATCTCGCGATATTCCGGCAGATACCGACCCGCCTGGCGCATGATCCAGACAGGCGGCGGCCAAACGCTCTCGCCGGCGAGAACTTTCATGATCTTGCGATCGACGCCGCCTTTCGCCTCCCCTGTCACGTCTGCGTTCAACGCCGTGTCCTTTCGCTCGTCGCTTGCACTCCGACAGGCCTCTGGATAGGGCGCGACGTGTCGCGGATCAATGCGGCCATTGAGAAACAGAGAATCAAAATTGAATCTTCTGATTCTTTTTCCTTTTCTGGAGGGGGGTGAATGGGCAGCCGCAAGACCGTCCACATGCTCTCCACAAACGTCCCGGGCGAGCGTGGCGGCGATCCGGCGCGGATCCGGAATCGGCTTGTTAGGATTCTCGAAACCTTAACAAATCGTTAACGCGCGGTCGCCGCCCCGGTTTCGTTTCGAAGCGGCCGCCGCTACCGATTCTCACAGCATGCGTTTTCCGGCCTGCACGGAATCGCGTTTGTTGACGATCGTCCCCGAGGTTCGCGCGGCCTTCGCCGACGGGACCCGGACTCGCACATTCATCCACAGGCGCCATCGCGCGATGCCGGGGAAATTCGCGTCGCCCCGTTCGCGCAAGCCTTAGCGCCAAGTCCTCGAGCCCGCGAGACGCTTGCGGCGCGTCGCGCATCGTGGAATGCAGGGGATGGAACCTTCGCGGAGGCCAATTTGGGGCGCAGCTATTTCCATCTTCATCTCGTCTCCGATTCGACGGGCGAGACGCTGATCACCGTGGCCCGGGCCGCGACGGCGCAGTATGAGGGCGTCTCGCCGATCGAGCACGTCTATCCGCTGGTGCGATCCGCCTCGCAGCTCGAACGCGTGATCGCTGAGATCGAAGCCGCTCCGGGCATCGTTCTCTACACGCTGGTCGATCCCGCGCTTTCCGGCCGCCTGGAGGAGGCCTGCCGCGAGACCAGCTCTCCGGCCTTGTCGGTGCTCGCCCCCGTCCATTCGCTGTTTCAGGCTTATCTCGGGGCGCATTCGACGGCGCGACCGGGCGCACAGCACATGCTCAACGCCGAGTATTTCAAACGCATCGACGCGATGAATTTCACGTTGATGCACGATGACGGCCAGCTGCCGCAGGATATCGAGGAAGCCGATGTCCTGCTCCTCGGCGTCAGCCGCACCTCCAAGACGCCGACCGCCATCTATCTGGCCAATCGCGGGCTCAAGACGGCCAATATCCCCCTCGTTCCGGGCATTCCGCTGCCGCCACAGATCGAGGAGGCGCGAAAACCGCTCATCGTGGGTCTGATCGCGTCGCCCGAGCGCATCGTCCAGATCCGCGAGAACCGTATTCTCAGCCTGCGCGCGTCCGACAACACGGAATATACCGACAGGCAGGCCGTGGCCGAGGAGGTCGCGTATTCGCGCCGGTTATTCGCGCGCAACCGCTGGCCGATGATCGACGTCACGCGGCGCTCCATCGAGGAGACGGCCGCCGCGATCATCGACTATTACCGCGAACACCGCCTCAAATTCATCGCCACGTGAGAAGCCCGGATTCGCCCCCATGAACGATGCGAAAGCCGCCCTCTGGCGCGATCCCCATCCCCTCGTGCTCGCCTCGACGAGCCCGACGCGGCGCGCGCTTCTGGAAAGCGCCGCACTGCCTTTCGCGGCGCGCGCGCCGGCTGTCGACGAACGGGCGCTCGAAATGGAGATGGCGCGGCGCGGCGCCTCCCCGGAAGACATTTCGCTGGCTCTGGCTGGCGCCAAGGCGGCGAGCGTGGCGGTCGAGCAGCGGCATTCGATCGTGATAGGGTCAGATCAGGTGCTGGCGCTCGAGGAGCGCCGTTTCAACAAGCCGGCGTCGCGGACGGAGCTCGCCGAACAGATCGCGGCGCTCGCGGGGCGCACGCATCGACTTCACTCCGCAGTGGCGATGATGCGGGGCGACGACGTGCTCGCGGCCTTTGTCGCTAGCGCCTCCCTCACGATGCGCGCGCTGTCGCCGTCTGAAATCGAGTTGTATTGCGATCTCGCGGGCGACGGCGCGCTCGAAAGCGTCGGCGGCTATCGTCTGGAAGGCGTGGGCGTACATCTCTTCACCGCCGTGGAGGGCGAGCATTCGACCGTGCTCGGCCTGCCATTGTCCCCGCTTCTCGCCCATTTGCGCGCTTTGGGCGCGCTCGCCTTCTAGGGCGACAGGGATAGTTTCGTCGATGAGCAATGCCGCTATCCCCAAAGCCTTCGTCGTCGGTCATCCGATCGCCCATTCCCGCTCGCCTCTCATCCACGGGCATTGGCTGGAGCGCTACGGGATCGCCGGCGCCTACGAGCGGATCGACGTCGCGCCGGTTGATTTCGCCGCCTTTCTCGTCAACTTCGCCGGCAATGGTTTTGTCGGCGGCAACGTGACCCTTCCTCACAAGGAAGCCGCCTTTCGCGGGGTTCGGGTCGCGACGGCGCGCGCCCGGCGTCTGTCCGCGGTCAATACGCTCTGGATCGAGAACGGGCTGCTGCACGGTGACAACACCGACGTCCTCGGCTTCGTCGCCAGCCTCGACGCAGCGCTCGGGATCGGCTGGGAGAACGATCTGCGGCGCGCGGTCGTCCTCGGCGCGGGCGGGGCGGCGCGGGCGATCGTCGCCGGTCTTCTCGATCGGGGCGTCGATAGCGTGGCGATCGTCAACCGCACGCCGGAGAAGGCGCGCGAGATCGTCGCCTTCGATCCGACGCGCCTCACGGCGCACGGCCTCGACGCCCTCACCGCGCTGCTTGCGGGCGCAAGGCTTCTGGTGAACACGACCTCGCTGGGCATGACCGGCCAGCCGCCGCTGCAGGTCGATCTGGCGCCGATGCCGGAAGGCGCGGCCGTAGCCGATATCGTCTACGCGCCTCTTGAGACCGCGCTCCTGAAGCAAGCGCGCGAGCGGGGTCTCGCCGCCATCGACGGGCTCGGCATGCTGCTGCATCAGGCGGTCCCCGGCTTCGAGCGCTGGTTCGGAATCCGCCCGGAGGTCACGCCGGAACTGCGCGCCGCGATCGTGGCCGATCTGGAGAAGAAGCCATGACTTTCGTGCTCGGCCTCACCGGCTCCATCGGAATGGGCAAATCGACGACGGCGGGTCTGTTCCGCGAATTCGGCTGCCCCGTCCACGACGCCGATGCGCAGGTGCACGAGCTTTATCGCGGCGAGGCCTCTCCGCATGTCGAGGCCGCGTTTCCGGGAACAACGCGCGACGGCGTCGTCGATCGCGCCGCGCTTTCGCGCGCGGTCGTCGGCGACGCGGAGGCGATGAAGCGGCTCGAGGCGATCGTGCATCCGCTGGTGCGCGCGCGACGCGACGCCTTTCTCGCCTCCGCCCGCGCCGCGCGCGCGCCCGTCGCCGTCCTAGACGTTCCGCTGCTGTTCGAGACGGGAGGCGACGCGATTTGCGACGCGGTCGTCGTCGCGAGCGCTCCGGCCGAAATTCAGCGCGAGCGTGTGCTGGCCCGCCAGGGCGTGAACGAGGAACGCTTCCGGGAGTTGCTGGCCCGTCAGCTTCCCGACGCGGAAAAGCGCGCCCGGGCGCATTTCGTTGTGGATACGAGCCGGGGCGTGCCTGCCGCGCGGCGGCAGGTGCGCGATATCCTGCGCGCTCTCGCCGGCCGCGACGGCCGGCGCGGCGACCGGGGATAGGCATGCTGCGCGAAATCGTTCTCGACACGGAAACGACCGGCACCGATCACGGCGCCGGCGACCGCGTCATCGAGATCGGCTGCGTCGAGCTCGTCAACCACATCCCGACGGGCGAATTCTATCACCGCTATATCAACCCCGAGCGCCCCGTATCCGCGGGGGCGCTCGCCGTGCACGGCCTCACCGACGAGTTCCTCGCCGACAAGCAGCTCTTCGCGGAGATCGCGGATGAATTCGCGGATTTCATCCGCGATTCGCGCCTCGTCATCCACAACGCGGCCTTCGACGTCGGATTCCTCAACGCCGAGTTCGCGCGCACGGGGCATCCGCGCATCGAGAACGACCGCGTCCTCGACACGCTCGCGCTCGCCCGGCGCAAGCATCCCGGCGCGCCCAACAATCTCGACGCCCTGTGCAATCGCTACGGCATCGACAACACCCGGCGCACGAAGCACGGCGCTCTGCTCGACGCCGAAATCCTCGCCGAGGTCTATATCGAGCTGATCGGCGGCAAGCAGACCGATCTCGGGCTCGCCGTCACCGCAGCCCGCGCGAGCGTCGCGGCGCACGAAGCGCTTGCAGGCGCGCCGTCCGAGCGGCGCGTCGCGCCCCCGCGATTGTCGGACGCCGAACGCGAGGCCCATGCGCGATTTCTCGCAGGCTTCAAGAGCGAGCCGATCTGGCGGGATTATATAGCCGGCGAATAGATTGCGCCGGTCGCCGCGTCGCGCCGGTTGACCCGCAGGCTCCTCTCTCCGACCATGTCTATATGAAGAGGGCGAGGGGAGAGCGAATGGCGGGAAGAAACGAAGGCGTCCCGGGCTGGGTTCTGGCGGTCGCGTTCGTCGTCATCGCGGTGGCGGGCCTGGGTTTCGCGGTCGCCACGGGCATAGCCCCGGACGGTCCCTGGGCCGAGGCGGCGACCGGGCTCGGCGTCGTCGCGCTGGCGATGATGGCCCTCCAGTTCTTCTCGTCGGGCCGTTTCCCCATGCTGACGGGGCGCATCGGCATCGACCGGGCTATCGCGTTCCACAGCTGGGCCGCGCGGTTGTTGTTCGCAACCGCCGTCTTGCATCCCTTCCTCTACATGGTCCCGACCTTCATGATCGATCCGTCGCTCGCGTATGATCGCGTAGTCGCCATGTTCCTCGGCGAACGGACCCGGACCGGGCTCGTGGCGTGGCTCGCGATCATCGCCATTCCGGCGCTCGTCCTCGCGCGCAAGTGGTTTGCAATCCCCTATGAATGGTGGCGCGCCTCGCACGCCGTGCTGGCCGTCGTCGCGCTCGTCGCGGGCGTGGCCCACGCCTTGTCGTTGGGCACATACGCCGGAGAAGATTTGCCGGCATATGTATGGTTAGCGCTGACCGTGGCGGCGATCCTTACGCTGGTTGTGGTGCATGGCTGGCGCCATTTCGCGGGACTGCGCGATCCCTGGCGGCTCGCATGGAAGAAGCGGGTCGGCTGGGGACTCTGGGAGCTGGCCTTCAGCCGCGACAGCGGCGCGCCCTTCCCCTATCGGGCCGGGCAATTCATCTGGCTGCGGACCGCGCCTCGCCTCGCGCCGCTTTTCGACCATCCCTTCTCGATCGCGTCGACGCCGCGCGATCCGGATCTGCGCCTCGTGGTGAAGGAGGTCGGCGATTATACGCGCGGGATCGGCGCGTTCCCCGACGGGCTGGCCGCCGCTATGGACGGGCCGCACGGCGTCTTCACGGCCGATCCGGACGCCAAGGCGTTCCTGCTTCTGGCCGGCGGAGCGGGGATCGCGCCGATACTCGGCATATTGCGCGATTTCGCGCGCGCCGGAGAGACGCGCCCGATCCGCATCGTCGTCTGCGCGGGAGGGCCGGAACGGGTCGTCGCGCGCGAGGAGATCGAGGCGATGGCGGAGCGCCTCGATCTGAAAGCGCGCTTCCTCGTCGAGGAGGCGGGGCCGGATTGGGAAGGCGAGATCGGCATGCTTGACGACGCGCTGCTCGCGCGCTCGCTGGAAGGGCTGCCCGTTCCGGGAACGCAGGCTCTCATCTGCGGCCCCACCGCCTTCATGACGAGCCTCGCCGACATTCTGCTGGACCGCGGATTTCCGGCCGACGACGTTCATTACGAACGCTTCGACTACAGCGGGGGTCCGTATTCGCGGATCGACCGTGCGGAAAGAATGCGTTTCCGCCTGATGGGGCTCGTCGTCGGACTCGCCGTGCTCGCCTTCGCCCTCAGAGGCTGAGCATATAGGCGATGATATCCGCGCGATCCTGCTCGTCTTCCGCGTAATGCGTGGTGAGGAACGCATCGAGTTCCTCGGGGCTGCGCGAGGCCGAACGCGCCGCGATTCGCGCTGCATTGGCGTGGCACGACGCGCAGGCCGTCGCGTAGGCGGCCTGCCCGCGCGCAACGCCGTCCTCGACGGCCAGAGCGGGCGAGGCTGCGAGGAACGCCAGAACGGCGCCTGTGATCGATGCGGCAGCGAGTTTTCGCGGCATGTCGAGTTCTCCCACGTGTCTGGATCCCGCCCACTATCGATGCCCCGGCCCGCGAGGGCAATTCTGGTAATGCTACGCATGGCGTGCCTTCCCTGCGCGGCTTGCGACGGCCCGGGTGGTTCTGAGCGGGCGTTTCGGCTAGTCAGGGACGGATGAGGAAGCAAAAACCATGACGTCGCTGACCGCGATTCACGTCGATCCCGCGATCGATCTCGAGGCTTGCGCCGGAGGGCGCGCGTTTTCCGCCAGCGCGGCGGACAGGGGCTTGGCTTTGCTGCGCGATACGCCCGACGAGCCCCGTTCGGCCGCAGCGCTCGTCGCCGGGCTCGATGCGGCGCGGGCGGCGCTGCGAGGCGGCTACGCCCAGGTCGTCGCGGTCGCGCGGGAGGGCCGCGACGCGCTGCTCGCAGCCGGCCTCGACATCGTCGCCGCCGATCCGGCGGAGATCTACGTCGACGCCGACGGGCTTGTGGCGCTCAAGACCCTGCGCGCTTTGCCCTCGGCGCTTGATCGTATCGCCGAAATCGAAGGGCGCCTGGGCGCCGCGCGCCGCGCTGTCTTTCTCGATTACGACGGCACGCTGGCGGAAATCGTCGAGAATCCCGCAGATGCGAGGCTTGCGGATCCCATGCGCGCGGCGGTCTCGGCCCTGGCGCAGACATGTCCCGTCGCGATCGTCAGCGGCCGCGATCTCGAGGACGTGCGCGCGCTTGTCGATCTGGAGGGGCTGCACTACGCGGGAAGCCATGGTTTCGTCATGGCCGGCCCCGGCGGCTGGCGTGAGACGGCTCCGGAGGGCGCGCCCTTCCCGCCGATCCTCGACGCCGCCGAGGCCGCGTTGCGCGACGCGCTTGCGGGGGCGGACGGCGTCGTCGTCGAGCGCAAGAGTTTTTCGCTCGCGGTGCATCACCGCCGGGCGGCCCCGGGCGCGGAGGCGCTCGTCGAGGCGGCGCTTGCGCGCGTATTGGCGGCGCAGCCGCGTCTGTCCTTCTCGGCCGGAAAGAAAGTGTTCGACGTGAAGCCGCGCGTCGACTGGGACAAGGGCCGCGCGACGCTCGCCCTCCTACGACGCTTCGCAGAGGGCGCGACGCCCCTTTATATCGGCGACGACACGACCGACGAGGACGCATTCCGCGCTCTCGCCGGTCCGGGAGTGACGATCGTCGTGCGCGACGGAGGCGATCGGGCGACAGCCGCCGACTACGCCCTCGACGGAGTTTCCGCCGTCGAGGAATTCCTGCGCCGGCTCGGGACCATGTCCCGAGCGCCGCGCGTCAGCGGCACACCCGGCGACGCTCCGTGACCCAGGAATAGCCGGTCCAGTAACGCTCCGTGCGCACGACGCAGTCGCGCGCGGCGCGGCGGTCGCGGCGGTCGCGGCGATAATCACGGCCGTAATGGCGGCTCGGCGCGCCGTAATGCGGACGTGCGGGGACCGCATGGGGTCGCACCGGACGGGGGTCGTAATGGTGACGCACGATCGGCGGATGGCTCGTGCCGAAGGTGATCGAGAAATCCAAGGCCGACGCGCTCTGGGGCGTGGCGACGATAGCCGAGATCGCGAGAGCTGCGGCGACGGCGAAACCGGAAATCATCTTGCGCATTTGTCCATCCTCCTGACGGATGCCGGGGTCGTTTTCTGTCGGCGATTTGTTTCGCCGCGCATGATTCGGTTGTAGCGCGCCCCTGCTGAACCTCTCCGGGATGCCTCATTCATCGAACGTTCATCATATCCGCCGTTGCCGAAGCGGGCCGCGGGGCCTAGGTGAAGAGGTCCAGTCACTCGCGACAACTTCCGGGAGCCGCCATTGACGTCCTTGGTCGAACGTCTTTCCGCTTACCTGCCCGATCGCTTCAACCGAGCGCAGGCGGTGGTCCCGGTGGTGCGCTTCGCCGGCGTGATCGGAGGGGGCGTCCTGCGGTCAGGGCTGACGCTCGCCGGGATGGCGCCGCTGCTCGAGCGCGCCTTCTCCTATCCGCGCGCGAAAGCGGTGGCGATTCTCGTCAATTCGCCAGGCGGCTCGCCCGTCCAGTCGCACCTCATCTACAAGCGCATCCGCGCGCTGGCCGAAGAGAAGAAGCTCCCCGTATTCGCGTTCTGCGAGGACGCCGCCGCCTCCGGCGGCTACATGATCGCCTGCGCCGCCGACGAGGTTTTCGCCGATCCGTCCTCGATCGTCGGTTCGATCGGCGTCGTCTCATCCGGTTTCGGCTTTCACGAACTGATCGCCCGCTACGGCGTGGAGCGGCGCCTCTACGCCACCGGCGAGAACAAGGCGATCCTCGATCCGTTCCAGCCGGAGAAACCCGAAGACGTCGCGCGCCTGCGCGAGCTTCAGAAGCGGGTTTTCGACGCGTTCAAGGCGCTGGTGCGTGAGCGCCGCGGCGAGCGCATCGCTGAGGCGGAGTCGGCTGAATTATTCTCGGGCGCGTTCTGGGCGGGCGAGGACGCCTTGCAGCTAGGCCTTGTTGACGGAATCGGCGACCTGCGCTCGATGATGCGCCAGCGCTTCGGCGAGAAGGTGCGGTTGCGGCTGGTGCAGGGTCCCCGTCCGGGCCTGCTCTCGCAGTTCCTGCGCCAGCCCCCCGGCGCGGGCTCGGCGCCCGAATCCCTGATCGATCTGCGCGCCGCCGTCGCTGCGATGGAGGAGCGCGCGCTCTGGGCGCGAATCGGCCTTTAGGCGTTTCTGGCCGAATTTCCTCCGGTCATTCCTCGGGCGATTCGATGATCGGATCGTAGCGTTCGGTGTCGAGCCCGAGCAGATTGAAGGTCTGCTGCATGTGCGGCGGCAGCGGCGCCGTGACGTCGAGCGGGCGTCCCGTGCGCGGATGGGGGATCACGATCCGGCGGGCCAGCAGGTGCAGCCGGTTCTGGATGCCTCCCGGCAGCTCCCAGTTCTCGACGTTGAAATACTTGTCGTCGCCGATGATCGGATGGCCCATATGGGCCGCGTGCACGCGCAGCTGATGCGTGCGGCCCGTCACCGGCTTGAGCGACAGCCAGGAGAGTTTCTGCGCCGACTGGTCGACCACGGCGTAATAGGTCAGCGCGTGGTCCGCCCCCCTGTCCCCGTGCTCCGCCACCACCATCCGCGATTCGCCGTCGGGATCGGAGAATTTCGCGACATAGGCTGAAATCCGGCCCTGGCGCAGGCGCGGCACGCCGGCGCAGATGGCCCAGTAGACCTTGCGCGTCGTGCGCGAGCGGAAGGATTTCGAAAGCGTCGCAGCCGCGAAGCGCGTCTTGGCGACGACGAGGCAGCCGGCCGTCTCCTTGTCGAGCCGGTGGACGAGGCGCGGCTTCTGGCCGTCCTTGTCGCGCATGGCGTCGAGCAGCCCATCCACATGGCGGGTCGTGCCCGAGCCGCCCTGCACCGCGAGGCCCGCCGGCTTGTTGAGGACGAGAACGTCCTTGTCTTCATAGAGCGTGACGCTCGCGAGGAAGGCGAGGTCGTCGGCGTCGCGCGCCAGCGCGCGGGGCGCGTTTTCCTGCAGGCGCAGCGGCGGCACGCGCACGCTCTGTCCGGCGGCGAGGCGGTCGTTCGGCTTCATGCGCTTGCCGTCGACCCGCAATTGCCCCGTGCGCACGATGCGCTGGATATGGGTGAAGGCGATCTGCGGAAAGCGCGCGGACAGGAAACGGTCGAGCCGCATATCGGCTTCGTCGGCGGTGACGGTCAGGATCTGGATGCCTGTCTGAAGCACGGCCTCCGTCGCCGCCTTGGTCTCGCGGCGCGTGCGCTGCGGGGCGGCCGGGGCGGGTTTGCGCTTCGGCGTGGCCTGTTCGGCCCTTGCCGGCGCGTCAGCCCGGCTTTCCACGGAAGGCGCGCCATCGACGGGCTTGCGCGGACGCTGCGCCGCAGGCTTGCCGGATTTGAACTTGGCCGAAGATTGCTTCCCGGCCGGCTTTCCAACCGGCTTTCCCGTCGGCTTCCCCGAAGCCGTTCGCTTGGGCGCGGAATCGCCACGCGCCGGCCGGCGCTCGCCCGGCGGCGTCATGCGCGCCTGCGCCCGCCCCGTTCGCTCTTTTCCGCCCTGTCCTCGGCTCATGTCCACGCCTTTCGCAATGCGCCTGCCTACACCCGGCGGCGGCGCGCGGCAAACGGGAAAGCGAAGCGGCGCGGTCCGCATGTGGGCATGTGGGCCGAAGTATCGCCGGTCAGAGGCGTTCGCCGCGCAGAAGGCGCGGACCGCCACGCGAGATTCCGGCCGCCTCGCGGATGAAGAACCGCTTGAGCCCCGGAAGGCGGTCAACGACGCCAAGTCCCAGGTCGCGGATCATCCGGACCGGGCCGGCGTCATTCGAGAAGAGGCGATTGAGCCCGTCCGTCGCGGCCCCCATGGCCAGCGCGTCGAAGCGCCGCGCGCGCTGGTATTCCTCCAGGACGTCGGCGCCGCCCGGATCCATGCCCAATCGCACGGCGTCGACGACGCTCTCGGCCAGCGCCGCGACGTCCTTGAGCGCCAGGTTGAGCCCCTGCCCGGCGATCGGATGGATGACATGCGCGGCGTCGCCGATCAGGGCGAGGCGCGGCGCGACGAAGTCCCGCGCGAAGCCGAAGGCCAGCGGCCAGCCGCGCAGGGGCGTCTCCAGCGTGATCGCGCCGAGCTCCAGCCCGAAGCGCCGCTCCACCTCCTCAGTCGCGTCTTCGATATTCATGGCGAGAATGCGCGGCGCGTCCGCCTCCCGCTCCGTCCAGACGATGGACGAGCGGTGTCCGAGCGGGCCGCCGGGAGTGAGCGGCAGCAGCGCGAACGGCCCCGATGGCAGGAAATGCTCGATCGCGCGGCCCCCGTGGTCGCGCTCATGGGCTACGGTTCCCACGATTCCGACCTGGCGATAGGACCAGGCGATCCAGGAAATCCCCGCCGCCTCGCGCAGTCGCGAGCGCGCGCCGTCCGCCGCCGCGAGCAGATCGACGGCAATGGTCTCGCCGTCTGACAGCCGCGCGGCGGCGCCAAATTCGTCCGCCGTGTAGCGACGCACGGAGCAGGCTCGAAAGACGATGCCGGCCTCGCCGCAGACGGCGACGAGGGCGTCCAGCAGCGCCTGCCCGGGAACCATATGCGCGAAGGGCTCGCCGGGCGCGGCTTCGCCGTCGAAAGTCAGAAACACGGGACGAACCGGGTCCGAGAGGCGGCTGTCGGTGATGACCATGTCGCGGATGGCCTGCGCCTGCGGCGCGACGGCCTCCCAGGCGCCGAGCGCCTCCAGCATGCGCCGGCCGGCCGCCGCGATCGCGTAGGCGCGTTCGTCGCGAGGCCTCTCTCCCGCGAAGGCCGGATCGCAGACGACGACCTCGATCGCGCCGGGACAGGCGCGCGCCAGCGCCGCCGCAAGGGCGAGCCCCGCGATCCCGCCGCCCGCCACCGCGATCCTGCGGGGCGGTGTTTTGCGCGCAGGTGTTTTGCGAGCCGGGGACTTCGCTCCCGCGTGGCCACCGCGCCTCGACGATCCGCTCACGACCTTGAAGCTCCTTCAATAGCAGCGGCGCTCTTGATCGCCGCGCCGCGCTTTCCTATGCCGGAACCGGCGGGAGAGGCAATCACGTCGATCCCGAAGCCCGAGGGCATCAGATGTCGCGCGCCGTCGCCGATTTACTCTCCATTCTCGATCTCGAGCAGCTGGAGCGCAATCTCTTCCGGGGTCGCAGCCCCCAGACGAGCTGGCAGCGCGTCTTCGGCGGTCAGGTGATCGGACAGGCGCTGGTCGCGGCCTGCCGCACGGTGGAAAAGAAAACTTCTTGGCTACGATTTTCTGTTCTGGAGCAAAAAGGGGATGTTCGATTCGCCCAGAGCCCACAAAAAAACGCTTCTGGACCAGTACCGTGATTTTTGAATGACAGCGTGACAAGAGGCGATTGAGCAGATTACAATGTATACTAATCGGGGAGGGCAGTATGGAAGGAAATAAATTTTGGTTCATCGCCCTGATCCTCTCCACGTCTATATTCGGCATATTGTACTCAGCCATGACGGGAGGCGCACCTACGTTTTCAATGTTCGTCGCGAAGTCGGCAGGCGCGGCAATTGTCCCGGCCCTCATCCCTCTTGTTTGGCTTGCCGTTCAACGCTTTGAACTCACCCGCGCATCAGGTCCGTTATGGACGTGGAGCATTCTGCTAATTTTAGTTGCTGTCTTAAATGCAGTTTCGATAGCAAACACAAGATCTCTTGCAATTGTTAGCAACAGCAAAACTTTATATACTGTATGCGAAGTTGACTGGTGTATAAACTTTCCGGGCTCTCCGAGCATGCGCACTGTAGAGGGGCCTCTGATATTTATCGAATCTGCGATGGAATTCAACAGATATGAGTATGTTACAGGTGATAGCTATTTTCGAGCAGAATTCATAAACAATAGTCTTTTCTCAAGTTCGAATAAATTTGAGGATGATTATTTGAGAAGTGTTGGGCATGAATTTGCCAAGGCAGAAGGTCTTATTGCATACGAAATATTCGTAGATCATGACCATGCAGGACGCTCATTGAATGTCAGAGGGAGTAAAAAATCAGGCGACATTAATTTTAAGATATGGAATACGCTCTACTACAGTGATAATGGAAGTCTAGTTTTGATGACCGCTGGCTTGTCTCGCGATTTTCCATCTGTTTCAACTATTGATTTTCTTCAATCAATTACAAAGAGCGATTTATAGCAATTAGTTGCACAATTTTATAAATTAATTACAAAAATTTCAGAATTATGTGTTTGCAAGGTCTTGCGTCATGACAACAACACAACTCTTCCCAAAGGTGAGGTGCCCGCACTGCGAGAAAATCCTGCTCGCCGATGAGTTACCTCGATACAAAGTCGGTAAAAACAGACATGACAATTTTATTTTCGCCTGTCCGAATTGTCACGAAAACTTGAAATTCGAAACTGCAGAATATTTCTTCGTCACCGAGCAACTACGCTTGGGGGCTTTGCCAGAGGGGAGTGGTATTGACGGTTACAAAGAGTCGGAGAGAATGCCTTCGGAACAGGAAGCCCTTCTGGGAAGGGCTGGTAGCTTTCTCCGGCGGCTATTCGGAAAGTCATAGCAGTCCCCGCTTCCAGCTGCTTCTTTCTGTCATGTGAACGCCTCAATGGAACGCGAACCGGCACTGCCAGAAGTGTGTTCTAGAGGCAGGCGTGCGAATCCACGAGGCAGCCGGCTTCGACGACCCTAGCCACCGCGTCATCGCCGCCGAATATGCGCTCGGCTGCGCGAGTTGACATGCAACGCCCTCGCCATTCTCCGCAAGATGTGGCGACTACCGCGTCTCGAGGATCCGCTCACGATGTTTCGCTCCCTCGCAGGGACGGCGCAC
>REDO01000037.1 GCA_007693435.1 Salinarimonadaceae bacterium
TGGTTGCGGGGGCTCGACACCACCTTTACCGAACATGGCTGTCGCCGGTTCGGTTCGCACAATCTTGAGAAGCCTACAAGCGTCCCGCATGCCCAAACGCGTGGCAGCTGCAGCGCTACCGACTGGGCAAGGTGCCGCTCAAGTCGTATGCGTGACCGCTAGCGGAATCGCCTCGTCTGCGATGCTCTGGCACCAGTCATTGGACCGGCTCGTGCGCGCGCCGCCATGCGGACGATCAGGGGGGCGTCTCGAGGCTTGGAAGGGCTTGCGCGTCATCGTTCGATGGCCGCGCGAGGTTTCGCCGAGCCACACGATCTTGACAAACGTTGGCGAATTTCGAATCAACCTTGAATTTTTATTTTAGTAGCTGATATTACTGCCGTAATTCTTGAATTTGACTTGTCGAATACGTCGTCAGATACTTGCCGCACCGCTTGACGACCGCCGTCGGACGCGAGGAGGCAATCGTGCGCAGACCAGGCCGCCACTTCCTTCAGATTCCCGGGCCTTCGCCCGTGCCCGACGCCGTGCTTGCCGCCACCGCCCGCCAGGTGATCGACCACCGCAGTCCGGAATTCGCCGAACTCGGGCTGTCCGTTCTCTCCAAACTCGGGCCCGTCTTCCAGACGACGGCCGACGTCGTCATCTACCCATCCTCGGGGACCGGCGCATGGGAGGCTGCGTTATGCAATACGCTCTCGCCCGGGGACAGGATCATCACCTACGAAACCGGTCATTTCGCCGCGCTCTGGTCTCGACTGGCGGAGCGGATCGGGTTGCGGCCCGAGACGGTAGGCGAGAACTGGCGCGGCGGGGTCGATCCGCAGGCCATCGAGGACAGGCTGCGCCGCGACGCCGCGCGCGAGATAAAGGCTGTATGCGTCGTGCACAACGAGACCTCGACAGGCTCGACGACCGTCCTGCGCGAGGTGCGCGAAGCGATGGACGCCGCCCGACACCCCGCTCTCCTGATGGTCGACAGCATCTCGGGCCTCGCCTCGGCAGATCTGCGTATGGACGAATGGGGGATCGATGTCGTCGTCGCCGGATCCCAGAAGGGGCTCATGTTACCGCCGGGTCTGTCGTTCAACGCCGTCGGTCAGCGGGCGCTCGAGGCCTCGAAGACGGCAGGCGTCGCGCGCTCGTACTGGGATTGGGGCGAGATGATCGGCATGAATCGCTCGGGCTACTTTCCATACACGCCGGCGACGAACCTACTGTATGGGCTCGACGCCGCTCTGGACCGCCTGCTCGCCGAGGGGCTCGAACAGGTCTTCGCCCGCCACGAGCGGATGGCCCGGGCGACGCGCCGCGCCGTGCAGGCCTGGGGACTTGAGAACCTCTGCGCCTCGCCGCGCCATTTCTCGCCGGTGCTGACCACCGTTCTGATGCCCGAGGGCCACAGCGCCGACGCCTTCCGGCGCACGGTCCTCGACGCATTCGACATGTCGCTCGGTTCGGGCCTCTCGAAGGTGGCGGACCGTGTGTTCCGCATCGGGCATCTGGGCGACGTCAACGAACTCACCCTCGTCGGCGCGCTCGCAGGATGCGAGATGGGCTTCGCCCTCGCCGGAATCCCGCACCAGAAAGGCGGGGTCGAAGCCGCCATGCGGCATCTGTCCGAAACGGCGGCCGCCGACGCCTGACCCGGCGCAGGCCCGGGCGATTTCCGGACGGGTTGATACGCAGCGCGCGTCCGCCTCGTCACAATCGCGGATCCGGTAAAACGCCCGGAGGCCCGCGCATCCATCGGCTGCTAAATCGACGGCCTCTGAAACGTCAGAAGACATCACTCCGGCCTTGGCCGGAGAACGCCCGACGACGCCTACGTCGCCTGGCAGCATCGAATTCGTGTTGGCGCGTAGCCATGGCAGGCGATTCGTTTAACGAGCGCCCGAGACTGTTCGAACAATCCGAGCCGGTCGGCCAGAGCGGGGGCTTCGACCGGGCGCCCGGCTCAAGGCTACGCCACCCTCCGGCCCGGGTCGAACCGATGTATGGAGAAAGGGGATATGTCGACGTTTCGACGCTGGCCACTGATCTCGGAGGCCAGGATCCTTCCCGTCACCGCCGCTCCGGTAAACCCGAGATGGCCATGCCCGAAAGCAAACCATAATCCGTTGTGCCTCTCGCTCTTGCCGATGATTGGCATCGAGTCCGGTAGACAAGGGCGGTGACCCATCCAACGCGCTCCATCTGCGAGGGGTTCTATCTCCGGGAAGGCCTCGGCGAAATGCCTCGCCAGCAAGTTCAGGCGCCGCGCCGTCGGAGGAAGATCCAGTCCGCCGAACTCCACGGTTCCCGCCGCCCGGATTCCCTCGCTCATCGGCGTCACGAATACGCGCCGATCCGAAAGAATCACTGGTCGGCGGATGCCCGAATCCGGCCTTGCCACCATCACGTGATAGCCGCGCTGGCTTTCGAGCGGAACGTCGTATCCGAGTGAAAGCAGAAGTTGACGGGACCACGCACCGGCGCAGATGATCACCCGCTCCGCCTCGAGGGTTCCCGAATGCGTCACGACGCCGGTAATCCTGTCGTCCCGCCTCGCAAAGCCCGTTACTTCCTCCTTGAGGATCACGCCTCCCTTGCGGACGAAATCATCGGCGATGGCCATCGCGTGCCGGTAGGGATCGATCGAACTTCCCTGGTCCGGCGTGAAGACCGCGACTTCATATTTGGGACCGACGCGAGGTTCCAGTTCGAGGAAAGCGTCGCGAGCCATTACCTCGGCGCGCAATCCATAGCGCCGCTTCAAATTCCAGGTGGCGTCGTCGCTCGCGAGCTGACGCGTATTTCGGTAGAGGTAAAGCTGGCCGTCAAATCGCAAGAGATCGGTCGCGCCTATCTCGCGCAGGATCTCGACGTGGCACTCTGCGGCTGGCGCCAGGAAGAGCGCCAGTGATTGGGCGATGCGCTCTACATGATCCGGACGCGCCGCACGCACGAAATCGATCAACCACGGCATCGCCTTCAACCAGTAGCGCAATGGGATGTGGATCGGCCCGTTCGGATCGAGCAACATGCCAGGCGCCGACCATACCGTTCCAGGCATCGCAAGGGGAGCGACGCTTCCGAAACTCAGCGCCCCCGCGTTTCCGAAGGAACAGCCGCAGGCCGGCTCGTCGCGATCGACGACCACGACCTGAACACCCTCTTGCTGGAGTCGCCAGGCGACACAAAGCCCGACCATTCCCGCGCCGACGACGTAAGTGGGAGGCGCACCGCCGGCGATTCGGTTGCTACTCGAACTCATTGCGCCATTCCTCGCTGCGTCAGGGCGCTCAGTTGCCCTGACGCGCGATCGTCTCGTTGAAGCTGCGTGCGAAGACGCGGGCGTCACCCTCGTATGCATCGACCGTCGCGTTGACGATGAAGTCGGTTTCGGTGGAGGTGACGCGGATGCGGGTGCGCGTCTGCACCTCCCAATCGCCTCGCCGGAAAATCCAGATCCATGTGATTTCCGCCGTCGCCGAGAGCGGATCGCCCTCAATCAGGCTGTATCGCTCAGTCGAGAACGACTCGACCTCCCAGTCGATGTCGTCCATTCGGTAGCGGCCGGCGTCGTCAGTGACCTCGATTACTGTCTCGCGCTTGAGCGGATCAGTATGGATCATGCGCTTGCGTCCGCCGGTCTTTTGAATCGTCCGCTTGAGCGGAGCGGCCGCCTCCGGTTCCATGAAGGGCACGGGCGCAGGGGCGAGGCTCGCGTCCCTCACGGGGAGGCTCAAGCTGCTGCCGGCGGTGTGCAGCGAAAGCCGCACTGGTCTGGGAGAAGGCCAGATCAGCGGCCAATAGGTTGTCGAAACGGCGATCCGGATACGATGACCGGACTTGAACGCATAGCCCGTCTCGATGAGCGGCAACGTGATCCGATAGCGTTCACCCGGTGTGAGCGGCTCGGGCGGCTCTCCCCCGTTTCGATGCGTGAGGTTGAATATGGCGTATGTGACGCGCTTCGACGATCCGTCTGGCGCGACGTCGCACAGGCGCACCGCGAGGAACGCGGTCGGTTGATCCACGGCGATGTCCAGAACGAGCTCCGGGGCGCCGAGTATCTCCAGCTTCTCGTCCAACGGGTCAGAATCGAAACACAGGGATTTTCCGTCATCGGCGCGCTGATCGCCGGGCAGCTCGGCGGCCGGTCCATGCAGGAACCATGGCATCAGCTCCCCGCCTTCGAGGCCGAGCGTCTGCGGCGTCACGACATCGAGCTGCGCGGAAGAACCGGGAGATTCGGCGAGTCTGCCGGGTTGCAGATACAGGAGTCGCGGGCTGACGCTCGGCGTCGGCCAGTCTCGCTCGGCGACCCACCGGCCAGGCGATTCAACGTAAAACGCTTGCGCCGGAACGTCTTCCGCCATCCATGCATGAACCTTTGGTTCATCCATGATCCCGTTTTCTTCGCCCTTCATCCAATAACCGAACCAGCGCCGCGCTTCTTGCAGAAAGCCAATCGCGGGCCCAGGTATGCCGGTATGGGCGTACCGATGACCCCAAGGCCCCACGAGGGCCTTCCAGGGCACATTCACGGCCTGAGCCGTCTTGAAGACCGACCCGACATAAGAAGCGTCGGCCCAGCCGCTCACCGCATAGACCGGGCATTTTATCCGGCTGAAGTCGGTGACGGCCCGCTCGCGCCAGAAATCGCTATAGCCCTGATTGCGAAGGATCATCCCGATAAGGGGCTCGAGGTGCTCGAGCCGATCCATCCACATCCGTCGCCATTCCTCACCCACGAGCATGGGATCCGGGGGACGCGTCTTGTAGCCGAACAACTGTGTCGACCATCGAATCGAGCGGATCAGAAAACAGCCGCCTCGAAAGACCTGCCCATACTCGTAACGGTCGGGCGCAAAGGAGGCAGGGATGATCGCCTTCAACTCGGGCGGGGCGCGGAAAGCGGCCTGGATCGCCTGAAATCCCCCCCATGAGATTCCGATCATGCCGACCTGACCGTCGCTCCAGGGCTGATCTGCGATCCATTTCAACACTTCCAGCGTGTCGTCTTGCTCTTGAACCATGCCGAAATTGTCTTGAACCCCGTCAGAATCGCCGGATCCGCGGATATCGAGGCGCATCGAGGCGTAGCCGTGGCCAGCGAAATAGCGGTGCACTTGCGCATCGCGCGGAGCGTATTGGTCGTGCTTCCGGTAGGGCAGCACCTCCAGAATGGTGGGAACCGGCTTCTGCATGGCCGTGTCAGGAAGCCAAAGCTTCGCTGCTAGTCGGATGCCGTCCGGAAGGGGAATCCAGCAATCCTCCGTCTCGGTGAAAGATTGCGGGAACTCCTCGATGATCTTCATGACAGACTTCCTTCTCGATCGTTCACGGTGGTCTCGCCGGGCAGTCTCACGCTCGGCGCCGATTGCTCCACGGAATCCGCGTAGAGATGACATTCGACCGAGCCGACGCCGAGCCTCAGAGGCGACGGCGGAACCGTTCCGCAGGGGGCGAAGGCCCTGACGCAGCGGGGATGGAAGCTGCAGCCGCCGGGAATCGCCGTCGGGCTCGGATAACTGCTCTCGATCGGAGCGTCCGGCAGCCCGAGATCCGGATCGGCCGTCAAGACCGAATCCAGCAGCATGCGCGTGTAGGGGTGGCGCGGCTCGGCGAAGAGCGCCGCGGTCTCGTTCTCCTCGACGATACGCCCGAGATACATGACGGCTACGCGTTTCGCCATGTATTCGACGACGGCAAGGTTGTGACTGATGAGGACATATGTGACGTTGAGCTGTTCGCGCAGATCCTGGAGCAGGTTGAGGACCTGGGCCTGAACGGAGACGTCGAGCGCGGATGTCGGTTCGTCGCAAACGACGATGTCGGGACGCATGATCAGCGCGCGAGCGATCGCCACCCGCTGCCTCTGGCCGCCCGACAGCTGATTGGGCGGGCTGTCCAGGATGCGGCGCGGCAGGCCGACCAGGTCCACCATTTCCTCGACCTTCCGCAATTGCTCGCGCGGGGTCCCGATCTTGTGGGCACGCAGCGGCAAAGAGATCAGCGCGGCGACGGTCTTTCGCGGGTTCAGGCTGGAAAACGGATCCTGAAATACGGGCTGAATCCTGCGGGTCAGTCTCAGCCTGCTGATCGAGCTTATCGGCTCGCCGTCGAGGAGAATGCGACCCGAACTGGTATCCTCCAGACCAAGCAGCAAGCGCGCCAGAGTCGACTTGCCGCAACCCGACTCGCCCACGATCCCGAGCACTTCGCCGCGTTGCAAAGTCAGCGAAACGCCGCGAACGGCTCGCAGGGGCACACGTCCACGGAACAGACCCTTGCTCACCGAGTACGTGCGCGCAACGTCATCGACATCGAGAAGAATGTCGCTGTTCATCCGCTCGCCCTCGCCGCACTGCGCTCCGTCTGTTCTGCTTCGCTGCAAAAGCGCTGTGCGAACAGGCAACGGCTGAAATGCTCGTGCGGCAACTCGACCATCGGCACGTCGTCGGCCGTGCATTGCTCGACCGCGTGAGAGCAGCGATTTGCGAAGCCGCATTGCGCCGGCATGCCGATGAGATTCGGAACGATCCCCGGAATGGAGCCAAGCCGTTCACCCGGCTTGATCCGACCCGGCTCCGGCAAACACGCCAGGAGGCCGCTGGTGTAGGGGTGGCTGGTATGGCGGAAGATCGCTCGGGCAGATCCATATTCTACGATCTGCCCGGCATACATGACGGCGACGCGGTGACCGATTCGCGAGACAAGGCCCAGATCATGCGTGATGAAGACCAGACCCACGCCGAATTCCTTCTGAAGATCGGCGAGAACCCGCAGGATTTGCGCCTGAATCGTCACGTCGAGGGCGGTCGTGGGTTCGTCCGCGATGAGGAGGTCGGGGCCGCACATCAAGGCCATTGCGATCATTACGCGCTGGCGGAGGCCGCCGGACAATTGATGCGGATATTGCCGAAGCCGGCTCTCGGGAGCGGTGATGCCGACCTTGCCGAGCAGGAAGACTGCGCGGTCCAACGCCTGTGTCCGGGATACCGGCTTGTGGCGGCGCAATATCTCGGTGAGCTGAACCCCGATCGTCAAGGACGGGTTCAGCGAACTCATCGGATCCTGAAAGATCATCGCAATCCGGTTTCCCCGCAGATCCTCCATGGTGCGGCGACTGCAGGAAGCGATATCCGTCCCGGCGAAGGACATTCGTTCGGCGCTCCGCTGCGCGTTGCGCGGAAGAAGGTCCATCAGGGCAAGCGCGGTCAGGGACTTCCCGGAGCCGGATTCGCCGACGATACAGAGAGTCTCGCCCCGGTTCACCGTGAAGCTGACCCCACGCACGGCGTTCAGCACGCCGTCAGCGAGGGGCAGATTCACCCGGAGATCCTGAACGTCGAGAAGGGCGCTCAATTCCTGTTCTCCAGAGCGGTTATGTCACGCACGCCGTCGCCGAGGAGATTGATGCCGAACACCAGCACGAACAGCGCCACCCCGGGAACTGTCACGACCCACGGATCGAAGAACAGGTAGCCTCGTCCCTCTGCGATCATCAGCCCCCATGATGGAAGTGGAGGCTGCACCCCGAGGCCGAGAAAGCTCAACGCGGCCTCCAGCAGGATCGCGTGCGCCATCTCGAGCGTCGTCACGACGACGAGCGGCCCGGTGAGATTGGGCAGGATCTCCGAAAACAGGATACGAGGCGTCGAGCACCCGGCGGCGCGTGCGCTCGTGACATATTCAAGAGAGCGAATTTGCATGGTCGCGCTGCGCATCACCACCGCGAAGCGGTCCCACAGCAGCAGTCCCAACACCCAGATGATCACCGTCAGCGACCCGCCGACGATAGCGACGACCGCCAGCGCCACCAGCACGACCGGCATGCTCAGTCGGACGCTGATCATGAACGAGACCACCATGTCCACCTTTCCACCGAAATAGCCCGCGGCGATTCCCATGAGCGAGCCGATGGTTCCGGCGATAGCCACCACAAGGCCAGCCGTGATCAGGGCGATCTGGCTTCCGTAGATGACGCGGGTCAGATAGTCGCGGCCGAGCGGATCGGTTCCCAACGGATGGTCCCAGGTACCCGTCGCGTGCCAGATCGGCGGAATGAGGCGTGCATCGAGATCCTGGCGATAGGGATCGTCAGGAGCGATCCACGGAGCGAACAACGCCATCAGGACCATCACCGAGATCACGACGATTCCGACTAGCAGGCCGACATGGCCGCCCAGCTTCTTTTGAAACCTCGAGAAGGGTATGCGAGGCACATCGACCTTCAGCACCTTTTCAGCCATGTCAGGAAACCCTTATGCGCGGATCGAGCCAGGCGTTGAGCAGGTCGCCGAGCAGCGTGAGGAGAGTGTAGAAGGTGGCCAGGATGATCAGCACGGCCTGCACCGTCGGTATGTCGCGACGTGTGATGGATTCCCAGGCGAGGTGCCCAAGCCCGTGAAGGGCGAAGATCGCTTCCGTGACGATCGAGCCGCTCAGGAGAAACCCGAACTGCACGGCCGTGAGCGCGACCAGTGGAATCATCGCGTTCCGCAATCCGTGTTTGAACAGCACGGTGTACCAGCGCAATCCCTTCGCGCGGGCCGTCCGCATGTAGTCGGAGGCGAGGACATCGAGCATGCCGTTGCGCGTCAGCCGCATCAGCGCCGGCATCGCATGCGTGCCCAGAACGATGGTCGGCATGATGAAATTGACCCATTCACCCGAACCGGAGGGTGGCAATAACGGGTATGTGACGCTGAACAAGACGATCAGTAGCAAGGCGAGCCAGAAATTCGGCATCGCCTGACCGGACACGGCGAAAAGCAGAGCCAGGCGGTCGATCCAGCTGTTCTGACGCACGGCCGCGATGATTCCGAGCGGGATAGAGATAATCAGCGCGAAAGAGATCGAAAAGGCGGCAAGGAGCGCGGTCGTCGGAAACCGGCTCATGATCAGGTCGCTCACCGGAAGACGGAAGTAATTACTGACTCCGAAATCCCCGCGGACCGCCCTCCCTAGCCAATCGGCATACTGGATCAGGATCGGACGATCGAAGCCGTATTGCAGACGAATGTTGCGAATATCGGCTTCCGAACTCGCCTCGCCGGCCATCGCGACGGCCGGGTCCCCGGTGAGGCGCAGGGCCAAAAACCCCACCAGGGACACGACGAAGATGACGAGGAGCGCAAGACCGACTCGCTTGATGACGTACGCGACCATCTAAACGCACCTCAGCTCTGCGCCTTATTTCCAGCGCGCCTGGTAGAAGCGCGCGACCTCGTCCGGCTGCGGCTGGAAGTCGAGATCGGAGTTGAAGGCGTAGAGGGTCACATAGGTGTGAAGCGGCACCCAGAAAGCTTCGTCGGCGATCCTTCTGAGCGCTTTCGTATAGAGCTCCTGGCGTCGATCCTGATCGACGATCTGCTTCGCTTCGGAATTCCAGGCGATCAGTTCGGGATCATGGATCGTATCCTCCTCCTCGCCTTGGAAAAAGCCTTCCATCGTTATCGACACGTCGTTGATCGACCACGCGCCGAACGCGCCGTGCCGCAGCGGAATCGTTCCCTCGAAGTTCATTTCCTTGAAGGTGGCGAAGCGCACCGAGTTCAGATTGGCCCGGATGCCGACGTTCTGCAGGTCGCCGATGATGGCTTCGGTGACGTGACGCTCCCGATAGCCGTAAATGTCGACGGAGAAGCCGCTCGGATATCCCGCTTCGGCAAGGAGCGCGCGCGCCTTGTCAGGATCGTATTCGTAGGCCCTTACGTTTTGTTCGCACCCGAACTGCGACGGGTAGCAGGCAGAGTGGATGACGCTGGAGCCGGCTCCGATCAGGTTGCGCGCAATGGCGTCACGGTTCAGAGCGTGAGCCACGGCTTGCCGCACCCTGCGGTCCTTGAAATACTCGACCCCGCTCGTTCCCCGAGTGTCGAACGCGACATAGCCGATGCGCATCGTCTCGCCGGGCAGGACCTTGATGTTGGGACGAGTTTCAAGGCGACTGGCGATGTCGGGCGGCACGAGCCAGATCCAGTCGAGGCGACCCGCCATGAGCTCCGCCACTTGCGTTTGCGGATCAGGGATCGTGCGCTGTTCGATTCGCCCGATGTGAGGCTGGCCTTTCGGACTGTCCGGGAAATAGTCTTCATTCTTCTCGAGTTTGATCGACGTGCCCGGCACCGCCTCGACGACGCGATATGGGCCGGTCCCGATCGGGTTGGCGGACATGCCTTCGGGTCCGCCGCTCTCATAATGCGCTTTCGGGTAGATCGGCACGGCTGCCGCAAGGTACTCAAGCGCCGCAGGAAACGGCTCGTCCATGAGAATACGAACTGTATAATCGTCGACTTTCTCTACCGAACCAATCCAGTTGACCATTTTCGGATTGACGACCGCGGCCTCCGGTGAAGATACCCGGTTTAGGGTATAGGCGACGTCATCCGCCGTGAACGGCGATCCGTCGTGAAAGGTCACGTTACGACGCAGCTTGAACTCAAGCGTTTTTTCGTCGATCCACTCGTAGGATTCAGCGAGCAACGGCCTATACTCGTGCGTTACAGGATCACGATCTACCAGATTGTCCCAAACCAGTCGCGACAACAGAACAGACTCGCGCGGACTCGCATAATATACATCATAGCTCGGAAGCTCTTCCCGCCACGAAATACGAAGTGTGTCATTTTCTTTCTGTGCAAAGGCGGGGCTGGCGATAGAAGCCAGCATCAATGCTGCGGCGCTAGCGCCCAAGAGATAGCGTGTCATCGAAACATATCCTCCCCTTTCGACGACTACCAGAAGTCGCGATTGAAACAGAGATGAAGCCGCCCATCTGATGGGTCGCCACTTCAAGGCACATGTTATCTGTACGTAAGCTAGGCAGAAAAAAAACATCGCTGCAAGTAGATTTTTCTTTTGTGAAGATGGATCATTTCATTGACATGCCTCATACATTTCTCTGACTTATTGAAGTGACCTAAGGCATAAGAGGACATAATGATGCCTTTCGATGTCCGGCAACTTGAGGTTTTTCAGGCGGTAATGGAGTTTCGCTCCGTATCGCGCGCAGCGCAGGCCCTCGGCGTCACGCAACCTGCTGTCAGCAGTCTGATCCAACGTCTTGAACGGCAATTGGGCATCGTTCTCTTCAACCGCGCCAAACAACGGCTAGAGCCCACAGCGGAAGCATTGATGCTCATCGAACCCGTGGGTCGCGCGCTTGAGAGCATCGGTAGAATCCGTAGCGCCCTGAGCGACATCCAGGGTGCGGAGACGGGCCTGCTCACGGTCGCCGCACATCCAACCTCAGGCATTTCCTGGTTGCCGCCCCTGGTCGCTGCGTTCCAAGCCTCGCGACCGAACGCCCATATCCGTCTCATCACGCGCAGTTCGGAATGGCTGCGCGAGAATGCCGCCAGCTACGCATCGGACATCACGATCTTCGAAGCCCCGATCGAGACAGACAGCGTCGTCGTCCGTCGATACAAATTTCGCTGCGTAGCAGTGCTCCCGCCGGGCCATCCCCTCTGTGGCCATGAGGTGATCACGCCGGCGCTCGCCGCCGGTCAGCCTTTCATCGCCATGTCGCGCTGGCAAACGACGCATCACCTTGTGAGTCGCGCGTTCGTGCACGGCGGGCACCGCTGGAACAGCGTGATCGAATGCGAACTCTTTTCGACAGCCCTGCTCCTTGTCGAGCATGGAGCAGGGATAAGTGTAGTCGAGCCCGTCAGCGCTTCTGGTTTCGCGCGCTCCGGAAAGGTGGAGCTACGGCGCTTTGAGCCAGAAATCCGTTATGAGGTTGCGATCTCGCATCCAAAGGGCCGAAGAATGCCGCTTATTGCTGAGAAATTTATTATTGAGTTTGATAAGTACATTGAAAAGTATATTGAAAAATAGATAATTTTCTTATTATTTTAAAAAGTTTACTTTTTAAATCGAGAGCCGCTTTTTCCGCCCCCAGC
>REDO01000079.1 GCA_007693435.1 Salinarimonadaceae bacterium
CGAAGGCTGGAATCGACCATGCGGCTGCCGACCTTCACGACGATGCCGCCGATCAGCGCGGGATCGATTTTCACATCGACGTCGACCTCGGCATTGGCCACCTCGCGCAAGGTCGCCTTGATTTCTTCGAGAACCGCCGGGGAGGGCGCCTCGGCGACGCGCACTTCGGCGTTCACGACGCCCTTGGCCTGCGCGACGAGCGCGCGATAGGCCTTGATCATCGGCATAAGTAGAAAGAGGCGTCGCTTCGAGGCGACGAGCCGGATGAAGTTGCCGGCCAGCCCGGTGACGCCGGCGCGGTCGGCGATGGCCGATGCGCCCGCGAGCTGCTCGTCGGCGGAGAAGACCGGGCTGATGAGAAGCCGCCGCAGGTCCGTGCTCTCGGCGGCGAGAGCTTCGACGACCTCAAGTCTCTGCGCGACCTCGTCGATCGCCTTCTGCTCCTGCGCCAGTTCGAACAGAGCGGACGCATATCGCCCTGCGACGCCCGATACGATCGAACCGCTTGAGAGTTTGGACTCGGCCACCGGCTGTTCTCTTCTCGGTTACCGGGCGCGCGTCAGGCCGCCGCTTGGGCGGGATCGGGCCCGGTCTCATTGAAACACGGCTCGGACGCGCGACAGCGATGAGCCTCGGCGTCAGGAAAGCGGGGGTGCGATAGCATGGGTTTCCGGGGGGCGCAAGCTGCGCCGCGCGGCTGTCGAGCGGCCCTTGCGCGGCGCTGATCCATAGCCGGGGGAAGACTCCGCTTGCTCGCGCGCGAAGAACGCTGTTAAGACCCGCACGCGTTCGCGCGAAGGCCGTTCCACTTCCCGAGAAAGCCGCTCCATCCATGAAACTCGTCGCCGGAAACTCCAATCGTCCGCTCGCCGAAGCGATCGCCGCCTATCTCGACATGCCGCTGGCCAAGTGCCAGGTGAAGCGCTTCGCGGATATGGAGATCTTCGTCGAATTGCAGGAAAACGTGCGCGGCGAGGACGTGTTCATCATACAGTCGACCTCATTTCCGGCGAATGACCACCTGATGGAGCTGCTGATCCTGATCGACGCCCTGCGCCGCTCCTCGGCCAAGCGCATCACGGCGGTGCTCCCCTACTTCGGATACGCCCGGCAGGACCGCCGCACGGCGGGCCGCACGCCCATTTCGGCCAAGCTCGTCGCCAACCTCATCACCGAGGCCGGCGCCGACCGTGTGCTCACGCTCGACCTGCACGCCGGCCAGATCCAGGGCTTCTTCGACATACCGACCGACAACCTCTTCAGCGCGCCGGTCATGGTGCGCGACATCAAGGATCGCTTTTCCGGGGGCGGCAAGGTCGTCGTTTCTCCCGATGTCGGCGGCGTGGTCCGCGCCCGCGCGCTCGCCAAGCGCATCGACGCCCAGCTCGCCATCGTCGACAAGCGCCGCGAGCGGCCCGGCGAGTCGGAAGTGATGAACATCATCGGCGACGTCTCGGGGCGCTCCTGCATCCTCGTCGACGACATCGTCGATTCCGGCGGCACCCTGTGCAACGCCGCCGAGGCGCTGCTCGAAAAGGGGGCGCTGGAGGTCTACGCCTACATCACCCACGGCGTTCTCTCCGGCGGCGCCGTCTCGCGAATCTCGAATTCGATGCTCAAGGAGCTGGTGATCACGGATTCCATCATGCCGACGGAGGCCGTGAGGGTCGCGCGCAACATCCGCGTTCTGCCGATTGACGCGCTGATGGGCGAGGCGATCATGCGCACGGCGTCCGAGGCCTCCGTCTCCAGCCTGTTCGACTGAGCAGCCTTTCCGGGCGCGGCCCCTCGCCGATCCCGAACGAATCGGGCCAGATGGGAGGATGAGCATGGGCGGTCCCGGCAAGCTGGCTTCTCGCATCCGCAGCACGATCCCCCTCGTCAATGCCGGACGGGCGCGCGAACGGCTGGCCGAACTGACCTCCCGCGCCGAGGATGAGGGCCTGTCCGAACTCGCCGCGCTGCTCGGCGAGAAGCCGGTCGCCGGGCTTCTTGCCGCGATCTTCGACCATTCGCCGTTCCTCTCGCGCCTCGCGGCGCGGCCCGAGCGCGTCGCGTCGCTGCTGGCGCTTTCGCCCGAGGAGAATCATCGCCGCATCGTCGACGAGCAGCGAAACCGCTTCCGCGACACGACCCTCGCCGAGGCCCCGCGCGCCTTCCGCCGGGCCCGGGCCGAGCATGCGCTCCTCGTCGCGCTCGCCGATATCGGCGGCGTCTGGGGCGTCGACGAGGCGACCGCGGCCCTTTCGGAATTCGCCGACGCCTCGGTCGCCGGCGGCGTCGATCTCCTGCTCACGGACGCGGCGGAGCGCGGCAAGATCAAGCTCGCCGATCCGGCCGATCCGGGCCCCGGCTCCGGCCTTGTCGTGCTGGCGCTCGGCAAGCACGGGGCGGGCGAGCTCAATTACTCCAGCGACATCGACCTCGTCGTCTTCTTCGATCCCGAGTCGCGCGCGTTGCCCGACGCCTGGGAGGCGCCGACATTCTACACGCGCCTGACCCAGGCCCTCGCCAAGCTCCTGCAGGAGCGCACCGGCGACGGCTACGTCCACCGCGTGGATTACCGCCTGCGCCCCGATCCGGGCTCGACGCCCGTCGCCGTCGGGCTGCCCTCGGCCTACGCCTATTACGAATCGGTGGGGCAGAACTGGGAGCGCGCGGCCTTCATCAAGGCGCGGCCTGTCGCGGGCGACCGCGGCTTGGGCGAAGCTTTCCTGAAAGACCTCGCTCCCTTCATCTGGCGCAAGTATTTCGATTTCGCCGCGATCGCCGACGTCCACGCCATGAAGCGCCAGATTCAGGCGGTTCGCGGGCATTCGGAGATCGCGGTCGCCGGCCATGACATCAAGCTCGGGCGTGGCGGCATCCGCGAGATCGAGTTCTTCGTGCAGACGCAGCAGCTCGTCTTCGGCGGACGGCGGCCGAAACTGCGCGGGCGCCGCACCATCGACATGCTCGGCGCGCTGCACGGGGAGACATGGATCAGCGACGAGGCGCGCGACGAGCTGGTCGCGGCCTACCGGTTCCTGCGCACGGTCGAACACCGCATCCAGATGGTCGCCGACGAGCAGACCCAGCGCCTGCCCCATGACGAGAAGCAGCTCGCCGCCTTCGCGAAATTCTGCGGCTTTCGCAATCTCAAGTCATTCTCCGAAGAGCTGACGCGTCAGGCGCGGATCGTCCAGAAGCATTACGCGCTGCTCTTCGAGGAAGGCCACGACCTCGCCTCCGACGCGGGCAGCCTCGTCTTCACGGGCGCCGACATAGACCCGGAAACGATCGGGACGCTCAAGCGCATGGGTTTCCGCGATCCGGAAAAGGCGGCGGAGACCGTGCGCGGCTGGCATTTCGGTCGGCGCCCGGCGGTGACGAGCGCCCGCGCCCGCGAGGTGCTCACCGAATTGACGCCGGCGCTTCTCGCTGCGCTCGGCGGCGCCGCCGACCCTGATGGCGCGCTCGAGCGGCTCGACGCGGCCTTCGGGCGGATGCCTGCGGCGGTCGAGCTGATGACGATCCTGCTCAATCACGAGCGGCTTCTTCTGCTCTTCGCCGATCTCCTTGGCACCGCTCCCCGCCTCGCGGACACGGTCGCGCGCCGCCCACATGTTCTCGACGCCGTCATCGATCCGGCCTTCACCGATCCCCTGGTCGACGAAAAAGTGATCGCGGCTCAGGTGCGCGGCATCATCGGCGAACCGAGCAATTTCGAGGAATTCCTCGACCGGACCCGCGACGCCGCGCGCCAGCTCAATTTCGTCGCCGGCGCGCGCATGCTGTCGGGCGTGTTTTCCGCCGAGCGCGCGGGCGAGTCGTTCGCCGCTGTGGCGCAGGCGATCATCCAGGTCTCGTTCGAGCGCGTGCGCGAGGCCTTCGAGGTGGATTACGGACGCGTTCCCGGTGGACGCGTGGCGATCCTCGGGCTCGGGCGGCTCGGCGCGCGCGATCTCACTGCGACGTCCGATCTCGATCTCGTCGTCGTCTATGATTTCGACCCGGAGAACCGCGAGAGCGATGGTCCGAAATCGATCGACGCCTCCGTCTACCATATCCGCCTGACCCAGCGCCTCGTCTCGGCGCTCACGGCCCCTACGCGGCGCGGGGCGCTCTACGAGGTCGACCTTCGTCTGCGACCCTCGGGCGGCAAGGGGCCTCTGGCGACGCAGTTTCGTGGTTTCGCCGCCTATCAGGCCGATGACGCCGATCTCTGGGAGCATATGGCGCTGACCCGCGCCCGCGTCGTCGCCGGCGATTCCGACTTCGCCCCTGCCGTGGCGAAGGTCGTCCGCGACGTCGTCGCAATGCCGCGCGACTTCCGCGAAGTGGCGCGCGGAGTGCTTTCCATGCGCCGGCTGATCGCAAAGGAGAAGGGCGAAGTCGATCCCTGGGACATGAAGCTCGCCGCCGGCGGGCTCACCGATCTCGATTTTCTCGCCCAGGCGATCACGCTCGGACACGGCGCGGCCCATCCCGAGCTGGTCGATTGCGCGCCGAGCGATGTCCTGCGCGTCGCCGGCGAACTGGACATTATCGAGCCCGACGACGCGGAGCGGCTTTGCGTCGCGCAAAAACTCGTCGGCGACGTGCTGCACTGGCAGCGCCTCACGATCGACGGCCATTTCGATCCGGCGACGGCGCCGCCGCCGATCCTGCGTCGCCTCGCCGCCGAGGCGGGCCTGCCGGACGTGAAGCGTCTCGAGCGAGAACTCGCCGACACGCGCAAGGCGGTGCGGGCGCTGTTTCTGAAATATCTTGACCTGTGAGGCGCCCGCCTGCGCCTTCGCGCCATCGCCGGACGCAGGTCTCTCCCGCTTCATAACCGTCCGTTAACCCTGACGACGGCTTAATCGGATCGCGCGCATGCGATCGGCCACAAGTCCCTGTCCGCCCTTACTTTCGACAGAATCGGCGGCGAACGAGAGGGTCGGGGCGGTCGTATCGATCGGCGGGCGCGAGAACGGACGTCCGGCGGCCCGGCGAAACCCGATAGTCCCGACGAGGATTTTTTCATGAATGGCGTCGAAGTGATCCAGAGCGCCCCGCTTGCGCATGATCTTTCGCTCTGGGGTCTGTTCTGGCAGGCCCATATCGTCGTCAAGCTCGTCATGATCGGGCTGTTCTTCGCCTCGCTCTACAGCTGGACGATCATCATCAACAAGATGCTGCTGTTCCGGCGCCTGAGGCGGGCGATGGACCGGTTCGAGGAGGTGTTCTGGTCGGGGCAGTCGCTGGAGGAGCTGTATCGGTCCCTTCAGGACAGGCCGACGACGGGCATGTCCTCGGTCTTCGTCTCCGCGATGCGGGAATGGAAGCGCTCCTTCGAGGGTTCCGGTCGCGCCTTCGCCAGCCTGCCGTCGCGCATCGACAAGGTGCTCGACGTGACCATCCAGCGCGAGGTCGAGCGCTATGAATCGGGGCTCATCTTCCTCGCCTCGCTCGGTTCGGCCGGTCCCTATCTCGGCCTGTTCGGCACCGTCTTCGGCGTCATGACGTCTTTCGTCGCGATCGCCGCCTCCAACAACACCAGCCTCGCGGTCGTCGCGCCCGGCATCGCGGAGGCGCTCTTCGCCACGGCGCTGGGCCTGATCGCGGCGATCCCGGCGGTCATCGCCTACAACAAGCTCCAGTCGGAAGTCGGCAAGGCGCAGTCGCGTCTCGAAGGCTTCGCCGACGAGTTCTCGGCGATCCTGGTCCGCCAGGTCGACGAGCGGCTGGCGGCTGCGGCGTGAGGATGCGGTCATGGTGATGTCCCACGGCGGTCCCGGCAACGTCGGCGCCGGCTTGCGCCGGCGGCGGCGCGGTCGCGGCCGCGCGATCAACGAAATCAACATGACGCCCTTCATCGACGTCATGCTCGTGCTGCTCATCGTCTTCATGGTGTCCGCTCCGCTGCTCACGGCGGGCGTGCCGCTCGACCTGCCCGAGAGCCGCGCCTCGGCCCTCAACGTCGACCGCAAGCCGATCACGCTCTCGATCGACGCCCGAGGCGCGGTCTATCTCGACGATGCGATGGTCTCCGACGAGCAGATCGTCTCGACCATCGCCGGGCTCGCCCAGGATGGCGAGAACGAGCGCGTCTTCGTGCGCGGGGACCGCAGCGTCGAATACGGTCGCGTCGCCGAGGTCATGTCGATCGTGACGTCGGGCGGCTTTCGCCGGGTGGCGCTTGTGACGCTGCCCGCCTCGCAGCAGTGACCGCCTGAACGGAGCCCCCCGGTGGCATTCTCGTTTCGCGAACCCGGATTGCTGATCAGCAGCGTGGCGCACGCCGCCGTGCTGACGGCCGGGCTCGTCGCGTTCACGAGCGTGCAGCCCTTCCCGGACGCGGACGAGGGCATCCCCGTCGAGATTTTCACCGAAAACCAGTTCTCCGAGATCACCCGCGGCGAGACCGACGCCAGCGAGGCTGTCGAGAACCCGGCGCCGCGCGCCGATCGGGTCGATGAAGTCGCGCAGTTGCGCCCGACCGGCGAGGCTGCGGTCGATACGCCGACGCCGCCGACACGTCCGCAGGAGATCGCCGAGGCCGCCGAACCGGTCGTCGCGCGGCCCCCGCCGCCGCCTCCGCCCCCTCCGCCACCTTCGCCGCCCCCTCCACCGGAGCCGCCGCCTCCTTCGCCTTCGCCGCCGCCTCCCGCGCCGCCGTCCCCTGCGCCGCCTCCCGAGCCAGAGCCGCAGCCGACGGTCGAAGCCGAGCCTGAGCCGGTGACGCAGGAGCCGACGCCGTTGCCGCCATCGCGCGCCGCCCGCACGCAGGCCCAGGCGCGCGCTCAGGCCGCACGTCAGGCGGCCGAGCGTCAGGAAGCCGAACGCCGTCGTCAGGAGACCCAGCGCCAGGAGGCTCAACGTCAGGAGGCGCAGCAGCGCGAGCAGGCCCGTCAGGCGCAGGCCCGCGCCGACGCCGAACGCCCGGCCGCCGCGAGGCGCGATTCCGAAGTGTCCGAGCGTTTCGATCCCGACGGCATCGCCGCGCTCCTGCGCTCGACCGAGGCGCCGGCCTCGCGCGGCGCGACGGGACAGGAGGTCAACCGGACCGCTTCGCTCGGAACGGCCACGGGAACGGCCGCTCGACTCAACCCGAGCCAGCGCGACGTGCTGATCGGCGTGATCCAGGCGCAGCTGCGGCGCTGCTGGGAGGCGCCGATCGCGGCGCAATCCCTGCCGAATCCGCCGATCGCCTCGTTGCGCATCGCGCTCAACGCCGACGGTTCGCTCGCGAGCCAGCCGCAGGTGGTCAACGACAGCGCCGACGGCCTCTTCCGCGCCGTCGCCGATTCTGCTTCGCGCGCGACGCGCCGCTGCGCGCCGCTTCGCATTCCCGCCGAATTCGCTCCTTATTACGACGACTGGAAATCGCTCGTCGTGAATTTCGATCCGCGCGAAGCCCGATAGAGACGCCCGAGCCATGCCTCAAGCAGCGATGTCGCGAACACCCCATCCGGCGCCGAGTCTGCGCCGCCCCTCCGATCACCGGATACCCGAAGTCATGCGCAACCTCCTCTTCGCCGTCCGCGCCGGCGTCGCCGCGCTCCTCGTTGCGACCGCCGCCTCATTTGCCGGGTTCCTCGCGTCGCCCGCCCGCGCCGAGCTCGTCATCGACGTGCGCGGCGGCCAGTTCACCCCTATGCCCATCGCGATCACCGAATTCACCGGCGACGGCAATCTGGGCGTCGAGATCACCGCCGTGATCGCAAACAACCTGCAAAGGTCGGGCTATTTCGCGCCCGTCGATCCCTCGCGCTTTCCCGAGCGCTCGCCCGCCTTCGACGCCGCGCCGCAATTCGATCTCTGGCGCGCGCAGGAGGTGCAGGGCCTCGTGACCGGGCGCGTCACGCGCGACGCCTCCGGGCGTCTTCGCGCCGAGTTCCGCCTGTGGGACATCGCCACGGGCCAGCAGATCACCGGACAGCAGTATTTCACCGATCCCGCCAACTGGCGGCGCATCGCGCACATCATCTCGGACGCCGTCTTCGCGCGCATCACGGGCGTCGGCGGCTTCTTCGACACGCGGATCGTCTTCGTCGACGAGACCGGCCCCAAGGATGACCGGCGCAAGCGCCTCGCGATCATGGACCAGGACGGCGCGAATGTGCGCTACCTCACGCCCGGCGACACTTCGGTGGTGTCGCCGCGCTTCTCGCCACGCACGCAGGAAATCGCCTTCATGGCGCAGCAGCGCGGCGAGCAGGCGCGGGTGCAAGTGCTCAACATCGAGACCGGCGCCCGTCAGGCGGTCGGCAACTTCCCCGACATGACGTCGAGCCCGCGCTTCTCGCCGACGGGCAGCAGCATCGTGATGGCGCTGCAGCAGGGCGGCAACGCCAACCTTTACGAGATCGATCTGGTCTCGCGCACCACGACGCGGCTGACTTCGACGGGCGCCATCGACACGTCGCCCTCGTATGCGCCCGACGGCTCGAGGATCGTCTTCGAGAGCGATCGCGGCGGACGCCAGCAGCTCTACGTGATGAACGCGGACGGCTCAGATCCGCAGCGCATCTCCTTCGGCGAGGGCTCCTATTCCCAGCCCGTCTGGTCGCCGCGCGGGGATCTCATCGCCTTCACGAAGCTCGCCGGCGGCCGTTTCGCCATCGGCGTGATGCGGCCTGACGGTTCGGGCGAGCGCATCCTGACCGAGGGCTATCACAACGAGAGCCCGGCCTGGGCGCCGAACGGGCAATACATCGTCTTCTTCCGCGAGCCCGGCGGCGAATCCGGGGGGCAGCTCTACATGATCGACGTCACCGGCCGCGTGGAGGTTCCGATCCCGACGCCGAGCTTCGCATCCGACCCCACCTGGTCGCCTCTGCTCGGCGGCTCGTAAAGGCGCGGATCGCCGCTCCCGGCAAGGTCCGCGCAAGCCAGGCGGACCAGATTGAGCGCGTCCGGCGGATATTCCGTCGGCGACGCTCATCCGGGAGACGGCGATGCTGTCCACGTCCCTGTCGTTCAGCCTCGTGGCGCGCGATCTGCCGCGCGCGCTGGAGCGCACGGCGCAGTCGCCGATGACGGCGCGCGCGATCGCGCATTACGAAGAGCGCATCGGCCAGATCAAGTCGATCGACGACTTCATGGCGGACGAACGCGTCTATCGCTTCGCGCTCAAGGCCTACGGGCTTGAGGACATGGCCTACGCCAAGGCCTTCATCCGCAAGGCGCTCGAAGGCGGGATCGACGACCGCGACAGCTTCGCCAACCAACTCGCCGACCGCCGCTACCGCGAATTCGTCGAGGCCTTCAACTTCAAACGCTACGGCTCCGCCACGACCTCCTTCTCGCGCACGCAGTCCGGGGCGGTCGAGCGCTACGTGCGCCAGACGCTAGAGGAGAGCGAGGGGGCGCAGAACGAGGGCGTGCGCCTCGCGCTCTATTTCGCCCGCAAGGCCCCGACCCTCAAGAACGCCTACGAGATCCTCGCCGATCCTGCGCTCCTGAAGGTCGCGCAGACGGCGCTCGGCCTCTCGCCGCAGACGGGAACGGCCGATGTCGACCGGCAGGCGGCTACGCTGGAGCGGCAGATAAGGATCTCGGAATTGAAGGATCCCGCGACGCTGGAGAAGTTCCTCGCCCGCTTCACGGCGATGTGGGAGCTGGAAAACCCCTCCTTCGCGTCCGTCACGCCCAACATCCAGATCGGCGGCTTCACACCGATCGGCATTGGCGCCGATCTGCTGATGAGCATCCAGACCATGAAACGCGGGGGCTTCTGAAACGTCATGCAGGGACCGATCTACGTCGCGCTCTCCGGCCAGATCGCGCTCGAGCGGCGCATGGAGACGCTGGCGCGCAACGTCGCCAACCTCTCCACCGTCGGCTATCGCGCCGACGAGGTGAAGTTCGAGACGATCCTCTCGCAAGCCGGCCGCGACTTGGTCGCCTTCGCCTCGACGGGTCCGAACTACATTTCCCGACAGGCGGGCGCGGTGTCGCATACGGGCAATCCGCTCGACCTCGCGATTGAGGGCGACGGATGGTTCGCGGTCGAAACGGGGAACGGTCCCGCCTATACCCGCGACGGTCGCTTCACCATCGACGAGGCCGGGCAGCTGCGCACCATCGCCGGCTATCTCGTGCTCGACGCCGGGCTCGCGCCGATCCAGCTCGATCCGGACGCCGGGACGCCCGTGATCGCCCGCGACGGCATGATCATGCAGGACGGCCAGCAGGCCGGCGCCGTCGGGCTGTTCCGCATCGATCCGGCGGCGAACATGCGCCGCTTCGAGAACTCCGCCGTGGTCCCAGACATCCCGGCCGAAGCCGTGCTCGATTTCGTCGGCGCCGGAATGGTGCAGGGCTATACGGAGGGCTCAAACGTCAATCCCGTGCTGGAGATGACGCGGCTGATCATGGTCCAGCGCGCCTTCGAGAGCGCGGCGACCGCAATCGACCAGAACGACCGCAGCCGGCAGGACGCGATCCGCACGCTGGGCGATCCCCGATGACCGAGGCCGTTGCGGGCCCGGCGAACATCGCCGCGACGAGCGGGAGCGCGGTCCTGCACCGCAGCGAGCGCGGGGCCCGGCTCGTCGGCGCGCTCGACTTCGCGCTGAAGGCCATGCGCGAGGAGGCGCGTCCGGACTTCGCCGCGCAGATCGAGGCGGCGGCGCGCGCGCCCGCGTCTGCTCCCGCCGCTGCGCCGCCCGCCGTCGCGGCGCCCACCGCGCCGACGCCCTCGGTCGTGATCAGCGCGCAGGCGTCGCTCGCGGAGGCGCCCGCGCTCGCCTTGCCGGATGACGGCCCCCTCGACATCATGCGCTGGAGCAAGGGCGTCGCGCCGCCCGACGAGATGGCCGAACTCGCCGCGACCCTCGACGAGGACCGGCCGAAGCCTGTCGCGCCCGACATCGCCGCGCTGTCGCGCGCGGAAGAGAACCACATGCCCCGCGACGTCCTCGAAGTCCTGCGCGAACGTCACCTCGGCATGACGCGTGGCGGCGATGTCCGCTGAGCCCGCAGCCGCGCCGCGCGAGCCCGACGAACTCGACCGCCTCGGCGACGCCATCGCCAACGCCGTGCAGGACGCGCCGCTCGTGCGCATGGGCGGCGTCGTCTCCACGGTCACGCCCGCCTACTATCGGGTCTCGGGCCTGTCGCAATTTCTCAAGCTCGGCGAGCGGGTGGTGCTGCCCGGCGGGCCGGAACAGCCTGCGCAGATCGGCGAGGTGGTGCGCATCGACGCGTCCGGCGCGACGGTCAAACCCTTCGAGGGCGCGATCGACGCGCGGCTGGGAGCCTTTGTCCACCGCATGGAGCCCGTCTCGCTGCATCCGCATCCGACCTGGCGCGGGCGCGTGCTCGACGCGCTGGGCGCGCCTGTCGACGGCAGGGCGCCGCTGACGCTCGGCGAGCATCGCGTATTTCCCTTTTCCGATCCGCCCCCGGCCATGAATCGGGCGCGCGTCGGCGATCATTTCCGCACGGGCGTTCGGGCAGTCGACCTCTTCACGCCGCTCTGCGCCGGCCAGCGCATCGGAATCTTCGCGGGCTCGGGCGTCGGCAAGTCCACGCTGCTCTCGATGCTCGCCGGGGCGGCAGGGTTCGACACGGTGGTGATCGCGCTCGTCGGCGAGCGCGGGCGCGAGGTGCGCGAATTTCTGGAGGAGACGCTCGGGGCCGCTCGCGGGAAGGCTGTCATGGTCGTCTCGACCGGCGACGAGAGCCCGATGATGCGACGCCTCGCGCCCAACACCGCCATGGCGATCGCCGAGTATTTCCGCGATCGGGGCGAGAGCGTGCTGCTCATCGTCGATTCGGTGACGCGCTACGCCCACGCCGCGCGCGACGTCTCGCTCGCCGCCGGCGAACCGGCCGTGTCTCGCGGCTTCCCGCCCAGCGTGTTCAGCGACCTGCCGCGCCTTTTGGAGCGCGCCGGTCCGGGCTTCGAGGGCGGCGGCTCGATCACGGGGGTGTTCTCCGTCCTCGTCGACGGGGACGACCACAACGATCCGGTCGCCGACAATATCCGCGGCACGCTCGACGGCCATATCGTGCTCGACCGGGTGATCGCCGACAGGGGGCGCTTTCCCGCCATCAACCCGCTCGCCTCGATCTCGCGCCTGGCGCGGAACGTGTGGAGCGGGGAGGAGCAGGGGGTGGTGCGCCGCTTTCTCGCGCTGATCGCCCGCTTCGAGGAGACGCGCGACCTGCGCCTGATGGGCGGCTACCAGCCCGGCCACGACCCCGATCTCGACCAGGCGGTCGCCATCGTGCCCAAGCTCTACGACGCGCTTCGCCAGGATCCCAACTCGCCGCGCAGCCTCGATCCGTTCCGCGAAATCGCGGCGAGCCTGCAGAAGGGCGCGCAATAAGAAACGCCGCCCCGGAGGCCGGAGCGGCGCGGTCCTCGCGAGAAGGATGAGGCTCAGGCCAGCGCGACCTTGTAGTCGGCTTCCGTCTTCGCCCTGATCTCCTCCTCCGTGACGCCGGAGGCAAGCTCGATCAGGGTCATGCCGCCGTCGCCTTCCCTGTCGATCGAGAAGACGCCGAGATCGGTGATGACGAGATCGACGACGCGCGTCCCCGTCAGCGGCAGGTCGCAGGCCTTCAGGAGCTTGGGCTGCTCGGAGCCGTCCTTGCCCTTGGCGACGTGCTCCATGACGACGACGACCTTCTTGACGCCGGCCACGAGGTCCATCGCGCCGCCCATGCCCTTCACCATCTTGCCGGGGATCATCCAGTTGGCGAGGTCGCCGTTCTGGGCGACCTGCATGGCGCCGAGGATGGAGAGGTCGATATGGCCGCCGCGAATCATCGCGAAACTGTCGGCGGAGGAGAAGTAGCTCGTCATCGGCAATTGCGTGATGGTCTGCTTGCCGGCGTTGATGAGATCGGGATCCTCCTCGCCCTCGTAGGGGAAGGGGCCCATGCCCAGCATGCCGTTCTCGCTCTGGAGCTGGACGCTCATGCCTTCGGGAATGTAGTTCGACACCAGCGTGGGAATGCCGATGCCGAGATTGACGTAGAAGCCGTCACGCAGCTCCTTCGCGGCGCGCGCCGCCATTTGATCGCGGGTCCATGCCATGGGGGCTGCTCCTTACGCGGCTGTCTTCGGACGGACGGTGCGCTGTTCGATGCGCTTCTCGACATTGGGCACATGCACGATGCGCTTCACGAAGATGCCCGGGGTGATGATGTGGTCCGGGTCGATTTCGCCCGGTTCGACGAGATGTTCGACCTGCGCGACCGTGACCGTCGCCGCCGAGGCCATCATCGGATTGAAGTTGCGCGCCGTCTTCCGGTAGACGAGGTTGCCTTCCGTGTCGCCCTTCCAGGCGTGGACGAGGGCGAGATCGGCGAAGAGGCCGCGCTCCATGACGTATTCGTGGCCGTCGAACTCGCGGACTTCCTTGCCCTCCGCGATCAGCGTGCCGACGCCCGTCTTAGTGAAGAAGGCGGGAATGCCGGCGCCGCCCGCGCGGATGCGCTCCGCCAGCGTGCCCTGCGGGTTGAACTCAAGTTCGAGCTCGCCGGCGAGGAACTGCTGGGCGAAAGTCTTGTTCTCGCCGACATAGGACGAGATCATCTTCCTGATCTGGCGCGTCTCCAGCAACATGCCGAGCCCGACGCCGTCGATTCCCGCGTTGTTCGAGATCACGGTCAGATCCTTGACGCCGGAATCCCGCACCGCCTCGATCAGGACGCCGGGAATGCCGCACAGGCCGAAGCCGCCGGCCATGATCGTCATCCCGTCGCGCAGAACCCCGGCCAGCGCGTCCTTGGCGCTCGCATGCACTTTCTTCATCGTCGATCCTCTCCTCGCTCCACCGGGCGCGTTCACCGCGCCGCATTCTAGACGCGGCGCGACGTTGCGATGCACCATCCCGCGCCTGACACGCACTCAAGAGGCCCCGCCCGCGATAGTCAAGCGGCGCGGCCGACGCCTCGCGGGCCGAATTGCGGGATGGTCGCGCGCTGCGGGCCGTCATGCCGGCGAAACCGACAATATGAGTGATCAACGCAACTTCGATATGAAGAATGAAGTATTACCGAAGCGATCCGAGGCGCGGATATGTAAAACCCCCAATAAAATAAAAATTTGACATTGATCTTCGAACCGCGTATCACCCAAGTTATCGACTTTTGGCCGGACAATTTGGGCCGTATCGCTCTGGCATCGCCGGGCGCACGTTCAGACGCTCTACCGAAAAATCGACTAAATCGGACGAACGGTCGCAATTTGCGTTGCGTCTTGACGTCCACGTGCACCTACGCCTTGAAAAGGACTATGCCATGGATACCGGCACCGTAAAATTCTACAACGACCAAAAGGGCTTCGGCTTCATTCAGCCCGACAACGGCCAGAAGGACGTCTTCGTCCATGCGACCGCTCTCGAGCGCGCTGGCCTGCGCGGCCTCGTGGAAGGCCAGAAGGTCTCCTTCGACACGGCCGAAGATCGCCGCACCGGCAAGATCGCGGTCAACAACATCGCGATGGCCTGATCGCGTTCGCGCGATCGCTCCCTCTCGTCGCGCCTTCGGGCGGATGCCGGGTGAGCGCCTACAATCGAAAGCCGCTCCCAGACGCGGAGCGGCTTTTTCGTATCTCGACGCCGGGCTTTCGCACCGGCGAGCCCGAAAGTGGATCTCATGTCCCATTCCTTCAAGGTCGGCCAGTTGGTGCAGCTGATCCGCGCGCCGGTTTCCGACCCCCGTTTCAGCTCTGCCGACCATTATGAAATCGTGCGCCTGATGCCGGCCGACCAGACCGGCGAAGTTTCCTATCGCGTCAAGGCCGGGGCGCAGGAGCGCGCGGTTCGCGAAAGCGACATTCGCCGATGAGCCGTGCGACCGACAACCGTCTCGACAACCGTCTGAACGATCGCCTGGGCAAGGCCGCCGAGGCCCGCAAGGCGATGCTCGATCGTTTCAAGAACCGCCCCTCCGCCGATGATCCGGACGTGATCGCGCGCAACGCCGAACGCGCGACGCTCGCCGCCGCCCGGGAGGCGCGGCAGGCCGAACGCGACGCCGAACGCAAGGCGAATTCGGATCGTGAAGCGTCCGAGCGCGCCGAGCGCAAGACGCGCGAAGCCGCCGAAAGCGCCGAAGCGTTGGCGGCGCAGGCCGACGCGGTCGAAAACCTCGCCGCCGAGCAGAAAGCGGCGCGCGACGCGCGTTACGCGGCCCGCAAAGCTCGCAAGAACTGAACGCCCGGCGCTTCAGCTGATTTTCCGTAACCGCGCCGCAACCTTGTCGAGGAAGCGCGCGCGGTCGCGGTCGTTGGTCGAATCCATTCTGTGCAGGGCGAGCCAGAAGGTCTTGCAGCCTTTGGCGCAGAGCACCGATATGCCGGTGAGCAGCATTCTCCGCCCCGGCATTCCCATCACCAACCACCACCAGCCCGGCGAGCCGAGCGTCGATATCGCGCCGACGACGCGGATATTCGTCATGACCCGCGCGATCGGCTTGCCGCGCTCGGGCATCCTGAAGGTCGCATGCGGCACCCAGACCCTGTCGATCCAGCCCTTGAGCATCGCCGGCGGCCCGTACCACCAGGTCGGATAAGTGAAGATCAGACCCTCGGCCGCTTGCAGCCGCGCCACGTGGTCGGCGACGGGCTTCACGTTTCCGCCGGGCGTGTGATAACCGCGCCGTTCCTCGGCGCTCATCACGGGATTGAAGCCTTCCGCGTAGAGATCGAGCAGATCGACCTCGTGTCCGGCCTCGCGCAGCGTGGCGACGGCCCGGTCGCGGATGGCCGCGCCGAACGATTCCTCGCAAGGATGGGTGTGGACGAGCAATATGCGCATTGGTTCTTTCGAGCGCCGGGGCGGGGAGCAGCGGGAATGTCCTCCGCCCAGCATGGCGCCTGATCGGGCTTCCGTCACGGGGCTGCGCTTGAAGGAAGACTTCAGGTCGGTAGAGCGATGTCGCCGACGAGGCCGATCCTTACAACGGCGCAGTCGCCTTCGTGAGCCAGTCGCGCGTCCCCTCGTCGAGCGCGGGCGAGATTTCTTCGAAAACCCGCGCGTGATAGGCGTCGATCCACATGATCTCCTCCGGCGTCAGCAACGACTTGTCGATCAGCCGGGCGTCGTAGGGCGCCAAAGTCAGCGTCTCGAAGCCGCGCATGGATCGCTCGGCGCCGGGGATTTCGCGCTCTTCGACGATGATGAGATTCTCGATGCGGATTCCGTAGGCTCCCGTCTTGTAGTAGCCCGGCTCGTTGGAGAGGATCATGCCCGGCTCCAGCGCGGTGTGGCCGAGCTTCGCGATGCGCTGCGGCCCCTCATGCACCGAGAGAAAGCTGCCGACGCCGTGTCCGGTGCCGTGATCATAGTCGAGCCCGGCCTCCCAGAGCGGCGCGCGGGCGAAGGCGTCGATCTGCGCCCCCGTCACGCCTTTGGGAAAGACCGCGCGGGAAATGGCGATATGGCCGCGCAGCACCCTCGTGTAGCGGTCGCGCATCTGCGGGGTGGGATCGCCGACGACGAGCGTGCGGGTGATGTCCGTCGTGCCGTCGCGATACTGGCCGCCTGAATCGATCAGGAACAGTTCGCCCGGCGCGATCCGGCGGTTCGTCGCGCGGCTGACGCGGTAATGCACGATGGCGCCGTTCGGTCCCGCCCCCGAAATGGTCGGAAAGGAAATGTCGGCGAGCGCGTTCGTCTCGGCGCGGCGGCGCTCCAGCGCCTCGACGGCGTCGATCTCGGTGAGCGCGCCGGCGGGCGCTTCGCGGTCGAACCAGGCGAGGAAGCGGGCGACCGCGACGCCGTCGCGGCGATGCGCCGCGCGCGCGCCTTCGATCTCGACGGCGTTCTTCACCGCCTTCATCAGCGTTACGGGATCGTCGCCCACATCCGCCTCGCCGCCGGCATCGGCGACGAGCGCGCGCAAGGCTTCGGCCCCGGTCGCGCGGTCGACGCGCACGCGCGCGCCGCTTTGGCCGAGCGTCGCGAGCGCCTGCGCGAGCGCGGAGGGTTCGGCCCGGTCGGCCAGCGCTTCGAGATGGCGCGCCGCCTCGCCGGCCACTTTCTCCCCGGCGAGGAACAGCGTGGGCCGCCCCTCGCTCGGCAGGAGCGCATAGCCCAGCGTGATCGGCGTGTGCGAGACGTCGCCGCCGCGAATATTGAAGGCCCAGGCGAGGTTGTGCGGATCGGAGACGACGAGGGCGTCGCAGCCGGCGCAGGCGAGAGCCTCGCGGATGCGCGCCAGCTTATCCTGCGCGCTCTCGCCCGCGAACTCTTCCGGATGCGTCACAACGGGGGCCGAGGGCGGGGCTGGCCTGTCGGTCCAGATCGCGTCCACCGGGTTGTCGTCGAACGCGACGAGATCGCCGCCGGCCTTGCGCACGGCGACCCTGAGCCGCTCCGTTTCCTCCGCCGTGTGCAGCCAGGGGTCGAAACCCAGCTTCGCGCCGGCCGGCAGTCGCCGCGCGATCCAGTCGGCGAGGCGCGTCTCGGCGATGTTGACGATCTCGAAATCCGACACGTCGACCTGCATCGGGGCCTGCAGCGTGTAGCGCCCGTCGGTGAACAGCGCCGCCGCTTCGGCCAGAACCACGGCCGTTCCGGCGGAGCCCGTGAAGCCCGTGAGCCAGGCGAGGCGCTCGGCGCAGGCGGGGGCGTATTCGCATTGGTGCTCGTCGGCCCGGGGCACGACGAATCCGTGGGCCCCGCGCTTTTTGATTTCGTCCCGCAAGGCGTCGAGCCTTGCTGTGCGTGGACCTCCCGCCGATGTGTCGTCGAAGGTCTGGAAGGGTCCGCTCATTTCGTTCTCCGTGCCCGATTCCCGGACGCTCGTCGATGCGCGCGCGATTGTCGAGCCGATCCCGCGCTCTTCGATCGCGCGTTGTGTGAATTTGTGCACCGCAATATGCGCTAGGAGGCGGCAGACGAGCGGGTTTTCGCCGATTTCCCATGCGTCAAGCGGGATAGGCTGGCGATTAATGGAGAAATCATGACAGAGTCATGCGTTGGGCGCATGTCAAGCATGCCGGCGAGACCATGGTCGAGAGGGATTTTGTGACCTAGATCCTGCATCGCAACAAAACGAAACGATCGCAGCCGCGTCGAGACCCCGGCCGCGACCGCGCCCCGCTCAGGAGACACAAAAATGGCCTACGCTCTCACCTACCCGAACGCCCCCGCCGCCGATGCGGACGTCGCGCAGACCCAGATTGTCGCGCCCGCCGTCGCCGCCCCCGCCCAGCGCCCTTCCTTCTTCACCCGCCTGTTGGACGCCGTTCAGCGCTCGCAGATGGCTCGCGCCGAGCGCGAGTTGTCGATCTACGCCCCGAATCTATACGCCCAGATGAAGGCCGAGGGCGGTTTCGCCCGCGTCGCCCTCTCGGACCCGGAGAATCTTGCCTTCGTGAAGTGAAGCGAGGTCCCGCGCGAGCGTGATCGTCTCCGGAGCCTTTTCCCGCCGGCGCCTGCGCGCCCGGCGGGTTTTTCTTCCCGCAAGCCTTGTCGCGCCGTTGACCGGCCCGTAACTTGTGTGGGGCGGGGGGTTTTGCGACAAGTCGGATATCGACAGACGAGGCGCCACTTGAGCGACGATCGCCGCTATCCGAGCCGTCCCATCCTCGCAGCCAGCGTCGCCGTTCTGCGCGAGGGCAGGGTGTTGCTGGCGACGCGCACGCGTCCGCCGATGGACGCCCTTTATACCTTGCCCGGCGGGCTCGTAGAGCCCGGCGAGACGCTGGCCGAGGCCGCCTTGCGCGAATTGCGCGAGGAAGTCGGCGTCGAGGCGCGGGTCATCGGCTTCGTCGAGCATGTCGAGGTTCTGGATCGGGATGAGGATGGGCGGGTGCGCGCCCATTTCGTTATCTGCGCCCATGCGGCGGCATGGATCGCCGGCGAGGGCGTGACCGGTCCGGAGGCGGGCGCGGTGGTCTGGGTCGCTCCCGAGGCGGTCGCCGGCCTTCCGACCACGCCGCGTCTCGCCGAGATCGTGCAGCGCGCCTTCACGCTCGCGCGCCAGCGCGGGGACGCGGCGGCGTGAGACGGAAGCGGACGCTCTCGATGCTGGTCGCGGCGCTGGCGCTCGCCGCCGCCCAGGCGTTCGCGCAGGCGCCTCCGCCTCAGGTCCAGCCCGGTTCGGGGACGAGGCCGGTTTACGAGGCCGAGCTGCTGCGGCTCTCCGAGGTGATCGGCGCGCTGGCCTTCCTGCGCGATCTGTGCGGAGCGGCCGATGCCGACGAATGGCCCGAGCGCATGCGTCAGCTGATCGCGGCGGAAGGCCCTGAACGCGCCCCGCGCCTGGCAGGCGCCTATAATCGCGGCTATGGCGGATTCGCGCTCACCTACCGCACCTGCACGCCGTCGGCCGAAGTCGCGATGGCGCGTTATCTCGACGAAGGCGACCGTCTCTCCCGGCTGATCGCGACCCGGTACGGCGGATGATGCATAAGGTTTTCCACAAATCGCTCCGCCCGGATTAACCTTTTTGAAACTCACCGCTGGTCCCCGCCGGCCCCCCGACATAGGGTGGCGAGACTGGGCTGAACGGTCGAAGCATTGGACGATTATGGAAGACCTTGAATATACCGCCGCGATGTACGACGACGTCGCCGAAGAGAAGCGCATGGCGCTCGGCTATGTCGTCGAGGCTTTCGCGGAGGCCCAGCTCGACGGTCTCGACGCCGATTGCATGGCGCAGGCCGCGATCTTCGCCGCTTTCCAGGAACTCGTCGCGACCTATGGCGAGGACGCCGCCGCCGTATTCGCCGAAACCCTTCCCGACCGTATCCGCAGCGGCGGCTTCTCCACCTGCGCGCGTCACTGAGAAGGCTCGTCCCGGAACGCTTGTCGCCCGGCCGCCGCGCGACTATGGTCCGCGCGCCGAGGGGCCGTCGAAAAAGACTTCCGGAGTGAGCGGATGACGATTGCGAGCATGACCGGCTTCGCCCGGCGCGCCGGCGCAAGCGGTCCCTATGCATGGGCGTGGGAGGCCAAGAGCGTCAACGGCCGCGGGCTCGACATCCGCCTGCGCACCCCTCCCGGCTACGACGCGCTCGCCGAGGAGGCGCGCAAGCGGCTCTCCGCGGCGCTGACGCGCGGCCAGTGCCAGGTTTTCCTCTCCCTCAACCGGGCCGCGAGCGCGCCGCGCGTGCGGGTCAATCACGAGATTCTCGCGGCGCTCGTCGAGGCGGTCGCCGCCGCGCCGAGGCGCGAGGGCGTGGGCCCCGCGACGCTCGACGGGCTTTTGGCCGTGCGCGGCGTCGTCGAGATCGAAGAGACCGACGACGAGGAGTCGCTCGCCGCGCTGCGCCAGGATCTGACCGACGCGCTCGACGGGCTCGCCGCCGATCTTTCCGCCGCCCGGCGCGCCGAGGGCGAGGCGCTGGCGCGCGTGATCGAGGGACAGCTTTCCGCCATGGAGGCGCTCGCCGAGGCGGCGGCGTCCGATCCCTCCCGCTCGGTCGAGGCGATTCGCGCGCGAATCGGCGCCCAGATCGAGGCGATCATGGGCGTGCGGGACGGCTTCGATCGCGACCGGCTGCATCAGGAGGCGGCGCTGATCGCCACCCGCGCCGATATCCAGGAAGAGATCGACCGGTTGCGAGCGCATGTCGCGAGCGCCCGCGCGCTGCTCGCCGAGGGCGGCGCCGTCGGGCGCAAGCTCGATTTCCTGGCGCAGGAATTCGGTCGGGAAGCCAATACTTTGTGTTCCAAAGCCAACGACGTGTCCCTCTCGCGCATCGGCCTCGACCTCAAGGCGGTCGTGGACCAGTTCCGCGAGCAGGTCCAGAACGTGGAGTGAGCCCGTGCCCGACACCGCGCTGTTGCCCCGCCGCGGGCTGCTCCTGATCCTGTCCTCACCCTCCGGGGCGGGCAAGAGCACGCTCACGCGCAATCTCATCGAGCAGGATCACGCCATCAAGCTGTCGGTCTCGGTGACGACGCGCCGGCGCCGCGCCTCCGAGATCGACGGCGTGCATTATCGCTTCATCGCCAGGGAAGATTTCGAGGAGATGCGCGAGCGCGGCGATCTGCTCGAATGGGCCGAGGTGCACGGCAATTTCTACGGCACGCCCCGCAGGCCGGTCGAACAGACCATTGCGTCAGGCGAGGACATGATGTTCGACATCGACTGGCAGGGCACGAAGCAGATCGTCTCGAAGATGGCCCAGGACGTCGTGAGCGTCTTCATCCTGCCGCCCTCCATGGTCGAGCTGCAAAACCGGCTGGAGCGCCGCGCCGAGGATTCGGCCGAGGTGATCGCGCGCCGACTGCGCAACGCGCGCGAGGAAATCGCGCAGTGGGAAGTCTACGATTACGTGCTGATCAACGACGATTTGCAGCGCACCTTCGGCGAACTGCGCGCCATCCTCGACGCCGAGCGCCTGCGCCGCGATCGTCATCCGGCCCTGCGCGGCTTCGTCGACGGACTTCTCGACGATCAGACCTGAGCGGCCCGCAGGCGTCCAAGCGCGTTCGCGAGTTTCACGAAATCGGAAACCGAGAGCTCTTCGGCCCGCGCGGTCGGGGCCAGATCGATCGATTCGAGCATGGTCGTCGGATCGCTTGCGATCGGCTTAAGGCTCTGGCGCAGCATCTTGCGGCGCTGGCCGAAGGCGGCCTGGGTCACCTGCTCCAGCAGGCGCAGCTCGCAGGGCTCGGGCGCGGCGCGCGGCGTCAGGTGCACGACGCTCGAGGTGACCTTGGGCGGCGGCGTGAAGGCCGAGGGAGGGACGTCGAAGAGAATGTCGGACCGCGTGCGCCAGCCGCAGATCACGCCGAGGCGACCGTAATTCGCGCGATCACTCTCGTCGGCGACGATGCGCTCGGCGACTTCCCTCTGGAACATCAGCGTCGCCGATTCCCAGAAGGGCGGCCAGTCGGCGCTCGTCACCCAGTCGAGCAGGAGCTGCGTGCCGACATTGTAGGGCAGGTTGGCGACGATCTTCGCCTTGGCGCCTTCGAGATAGGGCGTCGGGTCGAAGCCGACCGCGTCCGCCTCGATCACGGTGAGCCTGCCCGGATAGCGCGCCTCGATCTGCGCCAGCGCGGCGATGCATCGGGGGTCGCGCTCGATCGCGATCACCTTGCGCGCGCCCGCCGCGAGCAGCGCCCGCGTCAGCCCGCCGGGGCCGGGGCCGATCTCGAGCACCAATTCGAGCGCGCCGGCCGCGCGCGCGATCCGGCTCGTCAGATTGAGATCGAAGAGGAAGTTCTGGCCGAGCGCCTTGCGGGGGGCGAGTTCGAATTCGCGCACAACGTCGCGCAGAGGCGGCAGATCGTCGATCGGCGCCATCACGCGGCGCTCCGGGCCTGCGCCGCGAGGCGAGAGCCGAGCCGAAGGGCGGCGATCAGGCTGTCGGCGCGCGCGATCCCCTTGCCGGCGATGTCGAAGGCCGTTCCGTGATCGGGCGAGACGCGCAGGAAAGGCAGTCCCAGCGTCACGTTCACGCCGTCGTCGAAGGCGATGGTCTTGATCGGGATCAGGGCCTGATCGTGGTACATGCACAGCGCCGCGTCGTATCCGGCGCGCGCGCGGGCGTGGAACATGGTGTCCGCCGGGAACGGCCCGCGCGTGTCGATCCCGGCCGCGCGAAGCTCGGCTATGGCGGGGGCTACGATCGCGATCTCCTCGCGCCCCATCGCGCCGGCTTCTCCCGCATGTGGATTGAGGCCGGCGACCGCGATGCGGGGGGAGGAGACCCCGAAGCGCTCGCGCAGGTCGCGGTCGACGATGCGCGCCGTCTCGACGATCAGTTCACGCGTGAGCGCGCCGGGAACGTCGGCGAGCGCGATGTGGATCGTCACGGGGACGACCGCGAGCCCCTCGCTCCAGATCATCATGACGGAGCGGGGAGGGGCCTCGCCGGGGGCGGCCGCGAGGCTCGCGAGAAATTCGGTGTGGCCCGGATGCCGGAAGCCCGCCTCGTAGAGCGCGCTCTTGGCGATGGGGCAGGTGGCGACGCAGGACGCCTCGCCGGCGCGGGTCAGCGTCACGGCGCGCTCGATCGATTCGAGAATGGCGGGCGCATTGGCGGGATCCGGATGGCCAGGCCTGTTCGAGACGGCGTTGCGCAGCGGAAGAACGGGCAGCGCCTGCGCGAACCGCGTCGCGCCCTCGCCCATGTCGGCGACCGCCGCTACGGGAATATCGAGGCCGAGCGCCTGCGCGCTTTGCGTGTAGGCCGCCACATCGCCGAGCGCGACGAAAGGCGAGAGGCCGGCCGCGTTGCGCGCGGCCCAGGCGCGCAACGTGATCTCCGGCCCGATCCCGCAAGGGTCTCCGAGCGTCAGCGCGATCGGCGCTGCGTTCACTGGAAGAGACCGCTCTGACCCGTTCCGACGGCCTGGGTGACGCCGACCTCGCCGAGGGTGCGCAGTTCGAGTTGGAACATGATCGTCCGGTTCTGCTTGCGCGACCCGAAGGAGCCATCCTTTGGCGCCGATGTGTAGGTCACCGTGAAGGTCGTGCATTCGTCCTGATAGCCGACGCCGATTCCCATCGAGGCGATCGCGAGCCGGGTCGAACCGCTGGCGGCGCCCACGCGCTGACGATCCTCCAGATAACGCGACAGATCGAACTGCATGGAGCCGCTGGCGAACCAGTGCTCGGAGAGCTCCACCCGCGCGCCCGTCGAGAGCCCCTCGCGGCGGTTGGGGTAGCCGAGTTCGGGCTGCGCGTCGAAAATCGCGTAGGTCGCGTTCGCGGTGACCGGGCCGACGCGGCCATAGGCGGTCGTCTCAAGTCGCTTCAGGTTGAGCCTGTTGCGGTCGAAGCGCCCGCGCGCGAACACGCCGAAATGCGGCGAAGCCTGAAACTGCAGGCGCGCGACGTAATCGGACATGCGCGATTCAAGACCCGAATCGCGGCCGACATTGACGAGGTCGCCCGGACGGTAGGAGTTGCGGCCGGCGACCTGGATCGACTGGCCGATCATCGCGTTCGCGTAGAGCCCGTTATGGCCGGCGAGCGTGTACTGCACGCCGTAATTGGCCCGCACGCCGCCCTCGACCCGGTCCCAGCCGGCGAAGCGGTCCCAGTCGAAGAGGTTGGAATCGTCGAAGACGAGGCTCTGCGAATCCTCGTTCGGCAGGCGCCCGATGCGCGGCTCGTTCGGTCGCGCCACGATCTGCGCGATCGGCTCGATCATCTGCGTGCCGAACCGGCCGGCGCTGGCCACGAGCGGGAAGCGGTATTCGAGGCCGATCGCCGGCGTCGCGCGGGCGTGGAAACGGTCGCCGCTGGCGCCGATGAAGTTGGGGATGCGCGCGTTGTCGTAGCCGTCCGTCTTCGGGCTGAACCAGACGCTGTCGAGGCGGGCATAGGCGAAGGGCGTCCAGACCTGTCCGAGATCGTCGATGACGCGCCGCCGCCAGGATATCTGGGCCGAGGCGCGGCTCGTCGTGCCCGCGACGCCGGGCACGAGGCACTGGTCGGAGCTGAAAGCGCCGGGGGCGCAGGTCGTGTAGACGCCGCCGAAAGTCGTCGTCGTCAGCGGATTGCGCGGATCGATCGGCTGGAACTGGGAGACCTCACGCGAAAGCGAGGTCAGGTTGGCGTCGATCGAGATCTCGCCGCCGAGGCCGGGGGGGCCGTCGACGCGCTTGTTGTAGTCGAGGACCGGATGGACCAGCGGCTGCTGCTTCTGGAAATCGGTGGATGTCAGGCCCTTGAAGTAGTAGCCCCGCATGTCGAACCAGGAGCGGTCGCCGCGGCCGGTGAGATACACGGTGGAGATCGCGTCGCGGACATAGGAGGTCGTGATGTTCGAGGAGCGAATGCGGTAGTTTTCGAGATACCACTTGTCCGTGACCGCCGTGACGTCCCAGCCCCAGTTCCAGCGCGGATTGATCGCGAAGCGCCCCTGTGTCTCGATCGAGCCCCGGAAGTTGCGGTCCCCGGCGCCTGACGGCGGCTTGTGGAAGGCGCGGCGATCCTGCTGGAAGATGCCTGTCGCCCGGATGGAATAGGAGCCGGTCAGGAGGCGCTGGCGCCATTCCACATCCGCAAGGACCCCCTGCCGGTGCAGGATCGTCGGACGGAAGGTCAGGTCATGGCTGTCGCCCGTCGCCCAGAAGAACGGGATGGTGACGCCGAAGCCCAGCGGCTCCGAAAATACGAAAGTCGGCGTCAGGAAGCCCGTCTTGCGCTTCACCGTCGGGTCCGGCGACCAGAAATACGGAATGTAGGCGACCGGCACCCCGAGGAACTCGAGCGAGGCGTTCTCGTAGTAGATCGTGCGCGACTCGTTGTCGTGGATCACCCGCGCGGCGCGAACCTGCCAGAGCGGCGGCTTCGTCGGGTCCTTCTCGCAGGTGTCGCAGGCTGTGTAGGAGCCGCGCTGGAAAATCGTCTGTTCGCCGTCGATCCGCTCGGCGCGTGGCGCGCTGAAGCGGGCGCGGGTCGGGCGGCCTTGATCGACGATGGTCTGCTCGACGCGCAGCGAGTCGATGAACCCGCTGCGGAAATCCTCGGTCAATTCGAACCGGTCGCCCGTCGCGACGGTGCCGTCGACATCGATGAGGCGGGCGTTGCCCTCGGCGAAGACGCGCCCCGTATTCTGGTCGTAGATGACCCGGTCCGCCTGCAATGTGCGGCCGCCGTAATACATCTCCACGTCGCCGACGGCGGTGACCGTGTTGTTGTCGTTGTTGTAGATGAGTTCACGCGCTTCGAGGAGGAGGCGCTCCTGACCCTGGCCGGCGGCGCGTGCGGCGATGGAATCGCTCTGGGTTCCCTGCGCTTGCGCTGGGACGGCGACCACCATCGTGCTCAACGCCGTCGCGACCGCCAGAGCGGCGATCGCATTTCCTACCCGTCCCATTCCCGCTCCCTGTCGGCGCGCCCGGAGGATCATCAGCCATCCTCCTGATACAGCAAAGCAAGCGCTCCGAGTGAACTCCCGACCACAGCGGGGAACCATGCGGCCAAGGTCGTGCCGACCAGACCGGAAGCCCCCAAATCTTCCATCAACTGCGTGAAAACGTAGAGCAGAAAGCCTGCTACGACGCCACCCAGAACCAACGGCCCCACTCCACCAAACCTGAAGAATCTTAAAGAAACGGAAGCCGCGACCAGAACCATAGCCACGAAGAGCATAGGTCGGGCCAACAGGGATTCATATCGCAGATAATACGGCGTCGCGTCCAGCCCTGCGCGCTCGGTCTGCACGGCCACGTCGCGCAATTCCCAGAAAGGCACGGATTCCGGGGGCGTGAAGCTCTTGAGCACCTGCGCGGGGTCGAGGCTGGAGGCGAGCTGCATCGTCGCGAACCGCTGTGGATCATCCTCGATCGTGACGACGCGTCCGTTCCGCAATTCCCAATACCCGCTCAGCAGGACCCCCTCGGCGGCTTCCACGCGCTCGACGAAGCGGCCCTCCCGGTCGAAGACGAACACCGTCAGTCCGGAGAAGGCGGTGGAGCCTTCCACGACGCTTTCGGCCTTGATCACCGCCGTGCCGTCGGGGTTGCGCTGACGGATCCAGATGTCGCGCCCGGAGGTGGCGCCGGGATTGCTCGCGAATACCCGTGTCTCCATCTCGCTCGCCTCAGCCTTCAGATAGGCGGATAGCGGGTTGTAGACGGCCAGCGAGAATATCCCGAGCAGCGCCGCCACTATTATTCCGGGCAGCAGGAACTGCCAGGCCGAGATTCCCGCCGCCCGCGCGACGACGAGCTCGAGCTTGCGCGAAAGATTGAGCAGCGCCACCATAGCGCCGAACAGCATGGCGAAGGGAAGCACCTGCTCGGCTACGGCGGGCGTGCGCAGGAACGCAAGCAGCGCCATGTCGAGGGCGGTGACGCCGATAAGGTCGCCGGCGCGGCGCATGAGCTCGACGAAATCGATGACGTAGACGAGCCCGAAAACCGTGAAGAACATGCCCGCCACGGCTCGCAGGAATCGCATGCCGATATAGATTCCCAGCGTCCGGCCGATCAGCATCTCATCGCGCTCCCGCAAGCGCGTGGGCGTGTCGGCCAGCCTTGAAGCGCGCCAGCCAGCGGCGCACGGCGCCGCCATGCACCGCATAGAGTACGCTCAGCACGATCGCGAGGATCGGCAATCCCCAGACCACGATGACGGCCGCGGCGTCGCGCGCGAGCGCGCTCGAAGCCGCAAAACCGGCGATGCGGAAGCCGATGACGCCGATCACGGCGGCGGCGATCGCCACGCCGCGTCCCTGCCGCGTCGTCTGGGCGTCGCCGAGCGCAGCGAACGCGATCGCCGCCATCGCGAGCGGATAGAGCCAGGCGGTCAGGCGGTCGTGCAGTTCGGATCGGAATCGTCCGGGAATCACCCTGAAATAGGGGTCGTCGGGGTCCGGCGAGAACAGTTCGAGCGTCGAGCGTTCGCGCGGCTTGTAGAAAGTGAGCTCGCCCGGCGGCGCGAATGCGGCGAGATCGACCGCGTAGCGCTCGAAGGCGACGATGGCGCCGTCGCTGTCGCGCGCGCCGCGCGAATGCATGCTGCCCTGCTCCAGCACGAGATAGCTCGCGCCCTCCGCCTCGGCGACGCGTCCGCGTTCGGCGATGTAGACAAGCGAGCGGGCCGGATCGCGGGAATCCTCGATGAAGATGCCGAGCAGCGCGTCGCCGGCCCGCTCGCGCACCGAAAAGGTCACGCCGGCGTCGATTTGCGTGAATTGCCCTTCGCGCACGAGGTTGGACACGAAATCGGCGCGCACCTTGGTGATGAGATGACGCAATTCGTTGAAGCTCGACGGGATGAACCAGACCGCCATCACGCCCACGGCCAGCGATACCGCAACGGCGAGGATGACGAAGGGTCGGGCCAGCCGCGCCGGCGCGACGCCCGCCGCGCTCATGACGATCAATTCCGAGTCGCCGTTGAGCTTGTTGAGCGTGTAGAGGACCGCGATGAACAGCGCGACGGGCGCGATGATCGCGACGAGCCCGGGCAGCGAGAGGCCGGTCGCCATCAGGAAGATGATGAAGGTCTGACCCTTGCCGGTCAGGAGGTCGAGTTCGCGCAACGCCTGCGTGATCCAGATCACCGCCGTCAGCCCGATCAGGCATACGAGGAACGTGATCACGGCGGTCTTGAAGATGTAGCGTTCTACGAGGTTCATGCGCGTTCCGCCGTCGGTAAACGTTTCGCTAACGCAGGGGAGGGCGGGTGACAAGCGCCGGCTCGTGACGAGATCGTGAGCGCCGGCGCCCCGCCTCCCGGAAACGCTTCCAAAGCCACGTTTCGGCTTGCCTGCGCGCCGCGCCGCCTTTAGGGTCCGCGCCGTTCTCGCGGCCGTGCTCCACCGGCCGTATCGGAGGTTTCCATGGGTTTTCTGTCGGACACGCTCTCGCGCATCAAGCCTTCCGCCACGATCGTGATAACCCAGAAGGCGCGCGACCTGAAAGCGCAGGGCCGCGACGTCATCAGCCTGTCGGTAGGCGAGCCCGATTTCGACACGCCCGACAACATCAAGGAAGCCGCGATCGCCGCGATTCGCCGGGGCGAGACGAAGTACCCCCCGGTGTCCGGCATCGTGCCGCTGCGCGAGGCGATCGCCCGCAAGTTCAAGCGCGAGAACGGGCTCGACTACAAGCCCTCGCAGACGATCGTCGGAACCGGCGGCAAGCAAGTCATCTACAACGCCCTGCTGGCGACCATCAATCCCGGCGACGAGGTGATCGTTCCGCGTCCCTACTGGGTCTCCTATCCCGAGATGGTGGCGCTCAACGGCGGCACGCCGGTCTTCGTCGACACCACGATGGAGAACGATTTCAAGCTCCAGGCCGAGGATCTCGAGCGCGCGATCACGCCGAAGACCAAGTGGATCATCCTGAACTCGCCGTCCAACCCGTCCGGCGCCGCCTACGGCCGCGACGAGATGAAGGTGATCACGGACGTGCTCATGCGCCATCCGCAGGTCTGGATCCTGACCGACGACATGTACGAGCATCTCGTCTACGGAGATTTCGAATTCGTCACGCCCGCGCAGGTCGAGCCCGGTCTCTACGACCGCACCCTGACCATGAACGGCGTCTCCAAGGCCTACGCCATGACGGGCTGGCGCATCGGCTACGCCGCCGGTCCCGAGCATCTGATCAAGGCCATGGACTTCGTGCAGGGCCAGCAGACTTCCGGCGCGGCGACGATCGCCCAGTGGGCGGCGGTGGAGGCGCTCGACGGTTCGCAGGACCACCTCGTCGTGTTCCGCAAGGCCTTCGAGGAGCGCCGCGCGCTCGTCGTCTCGATGCTGAACCAGGCGAAATACCTCAAGTGCCCGACGCCCGAGGGCGCGTTCTACGTCTATCCCTCCTGCGCCGGGGCGATGGGCAAGACCGCGCCGTCCGGCAAGGTGCTCGAGACCGACGAGGATTTCGTCTCGGAATTGCTCGAGGCGGAGGGCGTCGCGGCGGTGCACGGCTCGGCTTTCGGACTCGGACCGAATATGCGCATCTCCTACGCCACCTCGAACGCGCAGCTTGAGGAAGCCTGTTCGCGCATCCAGCGCTTCTGCGCCTCGCTGCGCTGAGGCTCGCGTCATGGCGGGAGCGGCGCAGGTTGCGACGGTCGAGGGTCGCCGCAACGTCGTCGCCTTCGCGCCGCTCGTCGCCGTCTGCCTCGCGGCGGCGGCGATCGGCGTTTTCGGGGTCAGCCGCTTTGAGTTGACGAGCGGGCCGCTGGGCTTCGTCTTTTTCAGTTTTTTCTTCGATACATTCGCGCCGTTGTCGCTCGCGATCGTCTATGGCGTCGCGCGGCTCTCGTGCGTCGCCGTGTTCGAACCCGGCCGGGCGAGGCTCCTGCGAGTCGCGACCGCGCCGCTGGCGATCGGCGCGTTCCTCGCGATCACGCTCTATCCGACCTTCGGCGGCCTCGTCGCGCGCGCGGCGTTTTTCTCCGGCGGCATGGCCTTCGTTCAGGGACAGGCGATGCTCACCGCCTATCCGCTCGGCATTGCCGTTGCCACGCTTCTGTTCGGATTGATGCTGGGGGCCGGAATCGTCGCGATCCGGCTGCGCCTCGCAATCTCGCCCGCCGATATCGGATTCGGCATCCTGCGCTTCGCAAGCCTCGTCTTCGCCGGCTGTGTCCTGGTCGCCCCCGGCTGGACGGGCGTCGCGCTGTATGGCGACTGGCCGGTCTGGCCGCTTTCAGGCGGCGAGGCCGCAACGCTCGCCGCGGCCGGGTTCGCCGCGTTCCTGCCCCATGCGCTGATCGTTCGCGCAAGGGGCTAGCGACCCACTGGCGCGTCCGCGGACGAGGGGCTAGATAAGCCTCATGACCTCGACAGAAGCCGCGCAGCCCTCCCTCGCCTCCCTCGTCAGACCCGTCGAAGCCGGCGCGCATGTCACCGCGATCGCCTTCCTCGGGGAGGTCGCGGCCTTCGCCCTTGGCGACGGCGACGTGCTGCTTTGGCGCGACGACGCAGAGCATCGCGCGCAGGCGCATCCCGGCGGCTCCGTTCTCTGCGGCGCCGGCGACGACGAGCGGCTCGTCACGGGCGGCGACGACGGTCGCGTGGTCGTCACCGGCGCGGACGGCTCGACGCGCGAATTCGCGAAGACGGCCGGCGCCTGGATCGATTGCGTCGCCCTGCATCACGGCGGCGGCGTCGCCTGGAGCGCGGGGCGCGACGTCACTTCGCGCGACGACAAGGGGCGCGAGAAGTCCCTGCAAGCGCCGTCCAGCGCGCGAGGGCTGTGTTTCGCGCCCAAGGGCTACCGCCTCGCCATCGCGCATTACAACGGCGCGACGCTTTGGTTTCCCAACCTCGACGCGGCGCCGGAACTGCTCGAATGGAAGGGCTCGCATCTCGACGTCGTCTGGTCGCCGGACGGCCGCTTCGTCGTCACCGCGATGCAGGAGAACGCCCTGCACGGCTGGCGGCTCCAGCCCGACAAGGGGCATATGCGGATGTCGGGCTACGCGGCGAAGCCCCGCTCGCTCTCCTGGTGCGCCGAGGGCAAGGAACTGGCGACCAGCGGAGCCGAGGCTGCAATCCTGTGGCCGTTCGACAGCAAGGAAGGCCCCACGGGCAAGCGCCCCAGGGAATTCGGCCTGCGACCGATGCGCGTCTCGCAGGTCGCCTGCCATCCCCGCCTGCCGATCGTCGCGGTCGGCTACGAGGACGGGTACCTTTGTTTGATCCGCACGATCGACGGTTCGGAACTGGTCGTCCGTTCGAATACCGACGCCGGGCGCGTGACGGCGCTCGCCTGGGATAGGAAGGGCCAGTATCTCGCCTTCGGCTGCGACGACGGCGCCGGCGGCGTCCTGAGGCTGCCATGAGCGGGTCGGGCTCGCGTTTCGGCGGTCTCCTGCGTCGCGCGCTTGGCGGTTCGGGAGGCATCGACAAGTCCCAGATAGCACGCGTGAAGGCGCTCGCCGTCGAGGTTCTGGCGCTCGGCGAGGATGTCTCGCTCGCGGTCAACGAGATCAACTGCCTCGATCCGGGCTGCCCCGGAATCGAGACGGTCATCCTCGTGATGGCGCCGGGCGAGCGCACCCGCGCGCTCAAGGTGACGAAGCCGATCGAGCAAGTCGCGGCGCAGGACATCCGCGCGGCGACAGAAGTGGGCTAACGACGACGAAGGACGGAGCGCGTTGCCATGCCCCTGCCGGTCTTGCCGAACGATGTCCGCGCCGCTCACGCGCGCATCGCGGCCCATGTCAGGCGCACTCCCGTACTCAACCTGCGCCCCGGCGCCTTTGGCCATGACGGGCCCGTGAGCCTCAAGCTCGAATTCCTCCAGCATGCCGGCTCCTTCAAGACGCGCGGGGCCTTCAACACGCTTTTGACGAATCCGATCCCGAAGGCGGGAGTCGCGGCGGCCTCGGGCGGCAATCACGGCGCGGCGGTCGCCTATGCGGCGATGACGCTCGGCGTTCCGGCGAGGATTTTCGTGCCCGAGATATCGAGCCCCGCCAAAATCGAGGCGATCCGCCGCTTCGGCGCGGATGTCGTCGTCGGCGGCCCGCGCTACGCCCACGCGCTCGTCGCCTGTTCGGCCCATGTCGCGAGGACCGGGGCGCTGGCTATCCACGCCTATGACGCGCTCGACACGATCACGGGGCAGGGGAGCGTCGCGGTTGAATGGGATGAGCGCGGGCCGCCCCTCGATACGGTCCTCGTCGCCGTCGGCGGCGGCGGGCTCATCTCCGGCATGGGCGCCTACTGGCGGGGCCAGGTGAAGCTCGTGGGCGTGGAGCCAGCGGGATCGCGCGCGCTCGACGCGGCGCTCGAGGCGGGCGGCCCGGTCGATGTCGAGGTGTATTCCATCGCCGCCGATTCGCTCGGCGCCCGCAATGTCGGGCCGCTCGTCCATGAAATCTGCCGGGCGGCGGTGAATCGGGTCGTTCTCGTCGAGGACCCCGCCATCGTTCAGGCGCAGCGCCTGCTTTGGCGCGACTTCCGCATCGCCGTAGAGCCAGGCGGCGCGGCGGCGCTGGCGGCGTTGATCTCGGGCGCCTACAGGCCCGCATCGGGCGAACGCGTCGGCGTGCTTCTGTGCGGCGCCAACGTCGATCTCGCCCGCCTCGCCGAGATTGTCTGAGGGCTTCAGCCGGCGCCGCTGCGTCTTATCGATAGCGTGGATCCAGCATCCGGTTTAGCTTTGGCGGCGCGGACGCGTTCGTCCCGGGAGGATGCGACATGCGAAAGGCGGATGCGTCTGCGGCGACCATGAAGGCATGGGTCTGCGGCCCCTACGGCCCGCCAGAGACACTCCAACTCGTCGATGTTCCCATGCCCTCTCCGCCGGGCGCCGGCGAGGTCCTCGTGCGCATTCACGCGGCTTCGGTGTCGTCGGGCGACGCGCGGGTGCGCGCCTTGCGGATGCCGCCTGGGCTCGGGTTCGTCGGCCGTCTCGCCCTCGGGTTCCGCCGGCCGCGGCGCGCGATCCTCGGAACGGAGTTTTCGGGAACGGTCGCAGCGGTCGGGAACGAGGTCGCGGGCTTTTCGCCCGGCGACGCGGTCTTCGGCTTTCCCGGAGCGCAGGTCGGATGCCACGCGGAATATCGCATCATGCCGGCGAATGGCCGCATCGCGCGCAAGCCGGAGGGCCTGTCCTTCGCCGAGGCGGCGGCTTTGTGCTTCGGCGGCTCGACCGCGATGCATTTTCTGCGCAAGGCCGACCTGAAGCCCGGCGAACGCGTCCTCGTCATCGGCGCCTCGGGCGCGGTCGGCAGCGCGCTCGCCCGGCTCGCGGTCCTCGGCGGCGCCCGCGTGACCGGAATCGCCAGCGGACGCAACGCGGACTTCGTGCGCTCGCTCGGGGTCGAGGGCTACGCCGATTACACGGAAGGCGATCTCTTCGCCGGTTCGCGCGATTGGGACATCATCGCCGACGCCGTGGGCGCGACAACCTTCGCCGACGCTCGCGGGGCGCTCGCCGAAGGCGGCCGGTTCCTCGCCATCGCCGGCGGGGTCACGGACATGTTCTCGCGCAAGAGCGGCGGGCGACGGCTCGTCGGAGGCCCGGCGGAGGAGCGCGTCGAGGATATCCCAGCGCTCGCGGAGCTGGCCGCTTCGGGCGATTTCCGCCCCCATGTCGAACGCGTCTACGAATTCACGCAGATGCGCGAGGCTCACGCTCACGTCGATACGGGCCGCAAGCGGGGCGCCGTCGTCGTCGCCATCGTGCCGGAGGGCGACGAAACCGGCCCCGGATGATCGCTGAGCGCCGCAAGTTCAGCGCGCGCTGCGCCGATAGGCGGCGATGATCGGCCCCATGGGGCGGATGGCGTCGGCGCGCCCGATTTCGGGGGCGTAGAGGCTGGACATCGTGCCGTCGAGATAGAGCGCATCCCGGCAGCCGATCGAGTCGCGGAACAGGCGGGCGAAGTGGTGGAAATTCACCCAGATATCCGAGATCGCGAAGACGATCGCGCCGTCGTCGCGCACGCACACCCCGTTGCGCCGGCGCAGCGACGTCGAATCGGGCAGGAAGCGCGGATGCGGTTCGCCATCGACGAGCAGCATCGGTCCCGATTGCGTGGCGATATCCGCATTGACGCCGCGCGCCAGATAATCCTGCGTCGTCGCGACGCCCGCGCGCCCTTGCGCGACGTAGAAAACGCCATTGGGCAACATGTGGAAATTGCCCGGTCCGGGGCGGGTATTCGCTGACTTCAGCGTCTCGCCGTCCTCGATATGCAGCCCGATGGGACCGAGCTGCGTGTCGTACATGCCCGCGTTCATCGCGAAAACCAGCGTCCCGCCGTCACGCTCTTTGGGCAGCCGCGAGAAATGCGCGAAGGGATCGCCGCTCGCATCGCGGGAAAAGAGCGCGAGTTCGTGCCGGTCGAGATCGATGGCGCAGATCGTGAAACGCCCGCCTTCGAAGGTCTCGCCCCGGCAGACCGGTCCATCTCCGGCGGCGGCGGGGGCGAGCGAGAAGGCGGCCGCGACGACGAGCGCGGCGGCGAGGCGCGCGCTCCTGCGCATGGCGGTCATTGACCGCGCCGGGCGCGGCTGGCGAAGCGCACCGCGTCCTCCGCCGCCCGGAACAGCGCCTTGGCCTTGTTCACGCATTCCAGGCGCTCCGATACGGGGTCGCTGTCATAGACCACGCCGGCCCCGGCCTGCACGAACATCCGGCCGTCCTTGACGACGGCGGTGCGCAGCACGATGCAGGTGTCCATCTGGCCGTCAGCCCCGAAATAGCCGATGCAGCCGGCATAGGGGCCGCGCTTGTCCTTCTCCATCTCGTCGATGATCTCCATCGCGCGCACCTTCGGCGCGCCCGAGACCGTGCCGGCGGGAAAGCCCGCGACCAGCGCGTCGAGCGCGTCGTGGCGCTCATCGAGCGCGCCCGTCACGTTCGAGACGATGTGCATCACCTGGCTGTAATATTCGAGGAAGAAGCTGTCGGTGACGCGTACGGTTCCGTAGCGCGAGACCCGCCCGACATCGTTTCTGCCGAGATCGAGCAGCATGAGATGCTCGGCGCGCTCCTTGGGATCGGCGAGAAGCTCGTCGGCGTTGCGGCGGTCCTCCTCGGGCGTCGCCCCGCGCGGCCTGGTGCCGGCGATCGGCCGCACCGTCACCTCGCCGTCGCGCACCCGCACGAGAATCTCGGGCGAGGAGCAGACGATCTGGAAATCCTCAAAATCGAGATAGCACAGGAACGGCGCAGGATTGACGCGGCGCAGGGATCGGTAGAGCGCGAAGGCGGGGAGCGGGAACTCCGCCTCGTAGCGCTGCGACAGCACCACCTGAAACACGTCGCCGGCGCTGATGTATTCCTTCGCCCGCGCGACCATCGCCTCATACTCGTCGTCGCCCGTGTTGGAGCGGGGCTCGACCGGCGGCAGGTTCGCCGCGTCGTGGCGCATCTCGGCCGAAAGCGGGCCTTCCAGCGCCGTGATGGCGGCGTCGAGGCGCGCGCTCGCCGTCTCGAAAGCCGCGCGCACGGGGACGCCCGTCGCGGGCCGAACAGGCGTGACCAGCGCGATCTCGTCGCGCACGGCGTCGAAGACGATCATCACCGTCGGACGGATCATGATCGCGTCGGGCACGCCGAGCGCGTCGGGATTGGGCGCGCCGAGACGCTCCATGGCGCGCACCATGTCGTAGCCGAGATAGCCGAACAGACCCGCCGCCATGGGCGGCAGCGCGTCCTCGCCGGGAATGGCGCTCTCCGCGATCAGCGCGCGCAGGCTCTCGAGCGGCGGGCGCGGATCGGGCGCGAAGGCGTCACGTCGCGAAAGCGCGTCCCGGTCGATCTCGCAGGCGCCGTCGCGGCAGCGCCAGACGAGATCGGGCGCGAGGCCGATCATCGAGTAGCGGCCGCGCACCGCCCCGCCCTCGACGGATTCGAGCAGGAAGGCCGGGCCGATATTCGCGGCCCGCAACTTCATATAGGCCGCGACGGGCGTCTCGAGATCGGCCACGAGCGTCGTGCGCAGCAGGATGGGCGCGCCCGCCTCGTATCGCGCGGCGAAATCGCCGTAGGCGGGGCTGACGTCCATCCTGAGTTCTCCGATCAGAACTCGAGGCCGATGGCCTGACGGAAAAGGCTCTCGTTGATCGTGAGGCCGATCTCGCGCTGGAGCTGCGTCACGTATTGCGCGAGGACGTCGCTGCCCATTTCCGTCGCCATGCGGTCGGAGATCTGCTCGGCCTGCGGCGTGGTCGTGAGGTAGGGCGGGGCAGTCGCGGAATCGACGACGAACACCAAACGACGGTCAGCGCCGAGGCGCGCGGTTCCCGGTTCGCCCACCCGCGTCGCGAAGATGGCGCGCAAGGCGCCGGCGTCAAGATCGCCCTGCGTCTGACCGCGCGCCAGGTTTTCAGCGACCGAGACGCTCGCGCCTGCGTCGGCGGCGACCGCGTCGAAGCTTTCGCCGGCGCGGAGGCGCTCCACGAGGCCGCGCGCCTGCTCGGCGAGTCGGTCCTCGATACGCTCGGCGCGCCATTCCGAGATCACCGCCTCACGGGCTTCGTCGAGCGAGAGGTTGCGCGCGGGCTGCACGCCCGTGACGTCGAACCAGACAAAGCCCCCGTCATCGGTGCGGATCGCGGCGTTGTCGATCCCGATGTCGGAATCGAAGATCTCGCGCGGCAGCCTGTCGGGCAGAGGCAAGTCGATCGTCGCGCCGACCTGATCGCGGCCCTGCGCGTCGATGCCGGCGATCTCGATGGCTTCAAGGCCGCGTTCGCGCGCGATTTCCGCCAGCGGCCGGGCCGAGGCGCGCTGGTCTTCGATCTCGTCATAGAGCCTGCGGATGCGGTCGGCGGCGTCCTGCATGGCGAGTTCCGTGCGGATCTCGTCGGCCACCTCCTCGAAGGGGCGCACCGCCGCCTCCTCGATCGCGACCACGCGCACCAGCGACGGTCCGAAGCGACCTGAGATGGGCTCTGACACCTCGCCCTCGGCGAGAGCGAAGGCTGCGGCCGCGATGGCGGGATCGACGAATTGCGCGCGCTCGAGCAGGCCGAGCTCCAGCACGTCGCGGGGAACGTCGCGCTCCCGCGCCAACGCCTCGAAATCGATCTCGCCGGAAGCGATTCTGGAGGCCGCCTCGCGGGCCTCTTCTTCGCTCTGGAACTGGATGCGTTGCACCTCGCGGCGCTCGGCGGCGCCGAAACGCGTTTCGGCCACCTGCTCGTGGAAGGCTCGCGCAGCGGCGTCGGACACCGAAGCCGGGTCCGCGACGCTCGCCGGCGAGACGCTGAGCACCGTCGCCGCCCGGTATTCCGGGGCGCGGAAACGGGTCGCGTTCTCCTGGTGGAACCGCGCCAGATCCTCCTCGGTCGGCTGCGGAATCTGGCCGGCGGCGGCGGCGTCGAGGAGAACATAGCGGGCCGCGCGGCGCTCGGCGCCGTAACGGTGCAGCGCTTCCTGCGCCACGACCGGAGCCGAGAAATCCTCGCCGAGCGCCTCGACGATCTGACGGCGCGCGATGGCGTTGCGCTCCTGGGCGACGTAGCGCTGCTCGGTCAGGCCGTTGCTCTGGAGGAGGCTCATGAACCTGCCGCGATTGAACGAGCCGTCCGTTCCCCGGAAGGTCGGGTCGTCCACGATCGAGCGCGCGACGAGCTGGTCGGAGACGTTCAGTCCTAGCGCCCGCGCCCGCTCGTCCAGGGTCGCCTCGTTGACGAGGCTCGACAGCACCTGCCGCTCGAGGCCGAGCGTCGCCGCCTGCTGGGGCGTGATCGGCTGGCCGAACTGGATGCTGAGGCGCCGCAACTGGTCCTGATAGGTGGTGCGGGCGGCCTCGGAGCTGATCTCCGTCTCGCCCACCTGCGCGATCGTCGTGCTCCCGCGGCCCGTGAAGATGTCGTTGATGCCCCACACCGCGAAGCTCAGGATCAGCAGCGCGAATAGTGCGCCGGCGACGATCTTGCCGGTGAGCGTCTTGCCGGTATTGCGAAGATTGCGAAGCATGAACGTCTCGTCTCGTTTTCTCTTGAACTCTCCCGCTCGCGATACCCTACTTGGGCGCGCGGGGAAAGGGTTCTCGCCGTCGCATCGCCGGTTTCCGACGGGGCGGGGCGATTGCGGCGGCGGCGGGGGTCTGTTATCCCGCCAGCGCATCCCCGTTGGTAGAAGATGAGAATCGCCATGGCCGCGCGCAACCCCCGCAAGCTCATCGCCGGAAACTGGAAGATGAACGGCTCCCGGAATTCGCTGGCGATGGTTGAGGCCTTGCGGGCCGGGGCCGGGGCCGGCGGCGTCGGCGCCGATCTCCTCGTCTGCCCGCCCGCGACCCTGATCGCCCCGGTGGCGCAGGCGCTCGCCGGTTCTGCGATCGCCGTGGGCGGGCAGGATTGCCACGCCCTCGCATCCGGAGCCTATACCGGCGATCTCTCCGCCGAGATGCTGGCCGAAGCAGGCGCGACCCACGTCATCGTCGGTCATTCCGAACGCCGGGAGCATCACGGCGAAACCGACGCGATGGTGCGCGACAAGATGCGCGGGGCCTGGCGCGCCGGGCTCGTCGCCATCGCCTGCGTCGGCGAGACGAAGGCGCAGCGCGAGGCCGGCGAGGCGCTGGCCGTCGTGGGCGCACAGGTGAAGGCGCTCCTCGAAAGCGACGTGGGCGGCGCGAATACGGCCATCGCCTACGAACCCGTCTGGGCGATCGGCACCGGGCTGACGCCGACGGTCGCCGACGTCGCCGAAGTCCACCGTCTGATCCGCGCCACGATCGCGCAGGCGGTCGGCCCTGAAACGGCCGCCGGCGTGCGGCTTCTCTACGGGGGCTCCGTGAAGCCCGGCAACGCGGCCGAACTGATGGCGGCAGACGACGTGGACGGGGCGCTCGTCGGCGGCGCGAGCCTCGTCGCGGACGATTTCCTGGCCATCGCCCGCGCTTGCTGAGCGGCGCCGGCGGCGACGAGCGCCCGAAAATTAATTATAATTAATTGACGGTTAATAATAACGTTGAACTTGGCGATCATCTGCTACAACCTCGGAGCGTGTTCGGCTTTCCGGAGCAGGTGGCGTCGATGAAGATAGAATCCAGCAAACAATCGCATTGTGAAAACGAACGCAAAGAGCACAGGAAGCGGGACGCCGAGGCTTTCGCGCAACGGATATCGGCCGGCGAGAAGGCTCCTTGCGCGCCCACGCCCCAATGCGGAGGACACGACGATTGGCCGCTAGTCGCACAACCCGGTTCCGGCGGGCGGACGTCGACGCTGAATCCGGGGCGGGGCGCCCCGGTCTCGGCCGGCGCGCCGCAGGATGGTTCGGCCCTGGCGGGGATATTCCGGCAAGCCGCCGACGAAGCGCTGGCGCGCGTTCCGCACAATGAGGCGTTCGTACGGCCGCCCCCGCTCGATTTCCCGATGCCGCAAATCCCTGCGAACCCGCTTCAGATCGGCGTCGGCGGCTCGGGCGCGGCCCAGCCCGGCCCTCTCGCGCGATCGATCTGGCGTGACGAGCCGCAAGGCGAGCGGCGAGGCGCGACGCAATACGCGGCCCCGTACGTCCGGGCAGAGCCGGGCGGTGGGCTAGCGGCCCCGGCTCCGATGGGCTTGCCCCCCGCCGCAGCTTTCGCGGGCGGTTCGCCGATATCGCCGCGTCCCGATGCGCTTGCAGCTTCCTCGGAGGCCATTCGCGCCGCGATGGAGGCCAATATCGAGCGCGACGGCGCGGCGCTGTCGGTCAAGAACGTCATGCGCGCCGAGCTCGAGCAGGCCGCCGAGCAGATCGCGATCGCCGATCCGCGCATCGGCCATATGGTGGACGACATGATGAAGGATGCGCCGTTCGATCCCGGACGACGCGCCGATATGATCGCCGAGGCGCGCGATCAGGCGAAACAGAAGCTGCTCGACATCGCCAAGGTGCTCGACCCGGCGCGCGACGACGAAGCGCAGGCTTGAACCGCCGGTCTGCCGCGGCGGGACGATTTGCGCTGGACAGAACGGCGTCGCGGTAGCATATGAAGGCCGTCTCAGGTCGTGATGGCTGCGCATCGAATGTGCGGCCGTTTTCGCGCGGAACGAACTGTCGGCGGCCTCCGGGCGCGCCGGCGAAGGGCAAGACATGCAGACCGTCATCATCATCGTTCACCTCATCATCGTCCTGTCGCTCGTCGGGGTCGTGCTTCTCCAGCGTTCGGAAGGCGGCATCGGCATGGGCACGGGCGGCGGTGGCGGCGGGGGCATGGGCGGTTTCATGACCGGGCGCGGGCAAGCCAACGTTCTGACGCGCGCGACCGCGGTCCTTGCCGCCCTTTTCTTCGCGACCAGTCTCTTCCTCGCGGTTCTCGCCGGCTACGACACTGCGCCCCGCTCCGTCTTCGACGGCATGGGACCGTCGGCTCCGACCGGCCAGCCGGGCGAGGCGCCGTCGGATTCCGGCCCGGGCGTTCTCGAGCAGCTGCAGCAGCTCCAGGGTGAGCAGCCCGGTTCGCCGCAGGTTCCCCAGTCGCGCTGAGCGCTCCGCCACCGGCGGCGCGTCCCCGGGCCGGTTCGCCGGCCCTTTTTCTTTTGTGGATGTCAGCTCCCTTCGCTAACCACTTGTTGCGAATCGGCTCGGCTCGACTATGGATCAGGGTCCATGACGCGGTACGTTTTCATCACCGGCGGCGTGGTGTCATCGCTCGGCAAGGGCCTCGCTTCGGCGGCCCTCGGCGCGGTGCTCCAGGCGCGCGGCTACAAGGTTCGGCTGCGCAAGCTCGATCCTTACCTCAACGTCGATCCGGGCACGATGAGCCCCTATCAGCACGGTGAGGTCTTCGTCACCGATGACGGCGCCGAGACCGATCTCGATCTCGGCCATTACGAGCGCTTCACCGGCGTCCCGGCCACCAAGCGCGACAACATCACCACGGGCCGCATTTATCTCGACATCATCACCAAGGAACGGCGCGGGGATTATCTCGGCGCGACGATCCAGGTCATCCCGCATGTCACGAACGCCATCAAGGAATTCGTGCTCTCCGGCAACGAGGGCTACGATTTCGTGCTCGTCGAGATCGGCGGCACGGTCGGCGACATCGAGGGCCTGCCCTTCTTCGAGGCCATCCGCCAGCTCGGCAACGACCTGCCGCGCGGCCACTCGATCTTCGTGCATCTGACGCTTCTGCCCTACATCCCGTCCGCGGGCGAACTCAAGACCAAGCCCACGCAGCATTCCGTCGCCGAACTGCGCTCGATCGGCATTCAGCCCGATATCCTGCTGTGCCGCTGCGACCGGCCGATCCCGCCCGACGAGCGGCGCAAACTCGCCCTGTTCTGCAACGTGCGCGAGACCGCCGTGATCGAGGCGCGCGACGCGCCTTCGATCTACGACGTTCCCCTGTCCTATCACGCCGAGGGGCTGGACGACGAAGTGCTCGCGGCGTTCGGCATGCCGTCTGGCGGCGAGCCGGACCTGTCGCGCTGGACCACGATCTCGGACCGCGTCGCCAATCCCGAAGGCGTCGTGAAGATCGCGATCGTCGGCAAGTACACGGGACTGAAGGACGCCTACAAGTCGCTTACCGAGGCGCTGGTGCACGGCGGCATCGCGAACCGCGTCAAGGTCGAACTGGAATGGATCGAGAGCGAGGTTTTCGAGCGCGAGGACCCCGCTCCCTTCCTTGAAGGGCTCCACGGAATTCTCGTGCCGGGCGGCTTCGGCCATCGCGGGGCGGAGGGCAAGATCCGTGCGGCGCGCTACGCCCGGGAACGCAAGATTCCCTATTTCGGCATCTGCTTCGGCATGCAGATGGCCGTCATCGAGGCCGCCCGCTCGCTCGCCGGCGTCGAGAACGCCAGCTCGACGGAATTCGGCCCGACCGACGAGCCGGTCGTTGGCCTGATGACGGAATGGCTGCGCGGCAACGAGCTGGAGAAGCGGGCCGCGCAGGGCGATCTCGGCGGCACGATGCGGCTGGGCGCCTATGAGGCGTCGCTGAAGCCGGGATCGAAGGCGGCGCAGATTTACGGCGAGACGACGATTTCAGAGCGCCATCGTCATCGCTACGAGGTCAATCTCGGCTATCGGGACGTCCTTGAGGAAAAGGGCGTGATCTTCTCGGGCCTGTCGCCCGACGGCCTCCTGCCGGAGATCGTGGAGCTCGTCGATCATCCCTGGTTCGTCGGCGTCCAGTTCCATCCGGAATTGAAATCCCGGCCATTCGCGCCGCATCCGCTCTTCGCGAGCTTCGTCGAGGCCGCGCTGGTCCAGAGCCGTCTCGTCTGAAGCGTCGGTTCAGACGAATATCAGCCGCGGGCGCCGGAGAAAATCTCGTTTTCGCAGTGGACTAGGGGGCGCGCGCTCGGCTCGCCGGTCTTGCGGCGCGTCAGGAAGCGCGGGCG
>REDO01000125.1 GCA_007693435.1 Salinarimonadaceae bacterium
TGGGTGATCTTGCTCATGCTCATAGGCGTGCTCCATCGCGCCGGCGGGGGCCGGCTCATACGGGGTTGCTTTTCGATGTGGTCAGGGCGCATGATTCACCCCCCGCGATCAGGAGGGACCGATGCTGAAACACATTGCCGTCGGCGCTCTGGTCGCCGTAATCGGGGCGGCGAACGCAGCGGCATCTGAGTGCCTACCCGCAGACGCCGTAATCTCGGGCGAGGTCAGGGTCGTCGAAGGCCGCCATCCCAATGGCCAGAGCCTGAAGGGCGTCGTGCTCTTCCTGCCTCCCGGTCAGTGCGTGACCGTCGACGGGCTCAACGGCGATATGGTCGACCTTCCCCTGCGCGACATCCATCTGGCGTTCAGCGACGGCGCGCCATCCGGTTACGCAGACTGGATCGGAGAGATCATCTCCGCGACCGGGGAGATGGGCGAGCCTCACACGGCGTGGCATCTGGGAAGCGTCGTGATGTTCGACGCCAAGATAGTCAATTAAACCCGCGCGCAGCAGGGATAACGATCATATCGCCGGCGCCGGTGTTTATGTTCAAAGTACTTACTGAAAGCACTGACTAGTCCGCCCCTCCGGCCGCCCCCCGAATAGACACGTATTCCCGACGGGCCTGCCGCATGACCTTCTCGATTTCCGCCTCGATCGCGATCTCGCGCCGACGCCGCTCGGCATGGGTCAGCGACTTGTCCGCCCGAAGCGCGTAGATCGAATCCTCGAGGTCGCGGCGTACCCGATCCGCGTTGGTGAACGGGCGCGTGACGGAGCGGGTCCAGTCGATCCGTTCTCCGGTCCCTCCTTGCGGGCGGGCGTTCATGCGCGAGAACATCTCGACCGCTTCCGCCTCAAGTTCGGGCGTCGGGTTTTCACGATAGGAGCGCCACAGCGCCCGAAGCCGGTTCTGGTCGGCCTCCACGTCGGAGCGAAGATCGAAATACCGCCGCCGCTCGGCGAAGTAGTTCGTCTCGCCCCGGAACATGCGCACGATCGGAACGCGCTCCGGCGCGCGACCGACGCCGTGATAGGCGTCGAACGCGCTTTCGACGCCGCGCTTGGCGAACCGCCCCGCCCCGCCTGTGATGTAGTCGATCAGGTATTCGATCTGGTTCGGGGACAGATCGACCCAGCCGGGCTGGACGCTCGTTCCCCCGGTCAGGCGATTGAGCGCCTGCGTGAAGTCGATGATCGTCTCGTTCGTCCGGCCGCGCCAGTATTGCGACGATTGCGGGATGCCCTGGTTCCAGCGCTGCTCGTCCGGCTTGATCGGCGCCCCGGTCCATGTCCTGTTGTTGTACAGATCCACGAACGGATCGACCGCCGTCGGCGCCAGCGCGTTCAGAATGTTGTCCGCCCCCCACGGGTTGAAGTTCTGCACGATCGACATGCTGAAGGCGTGCATGGCCCCGCTGGCGGTCTGGTGGCCCATGACGACGGCGGCGAGCTGTTCTCCCAGCGTCCAGAGCGGACGGGCGTTGTGGGGCACGCGGAAGGGCGTGAACTGGAGCCGCTTGATCCCGTTCTCGTCGGTCTTGATTCCCGTCGGGATGATGATCGAGCGCGAGCGCTCCCATTCCGAAATCGACAGATAAAGCGGCCTGCCCTCCGGATCGTCGTCGCCCTCGCTGAAGCGCATGTTGGCCAGCGCCAGCCCAAACGACGCCACGGGAATCCCGGCGAGGATCGCGGCCGCCCTAGGGCTTTGCAGAAAGCGCCAGAACTTCTCGATCCCCTTCACTGCCGGATTGAAGAAGGCGTAGGCGGCGCTCATATGCGGCGTCGCCAGACCGCGGCGGGTGTAGTTGCCCGATACGTCGATCGCCATCGCGGCGGCTCGCGGCTTCGATATCCCCAGCTCCCGCGCGGCGGCGTACATGGCGAGGCGAGTTGCGTCCTCGAATGGCTGATTCACTCTTTCAAGCGCCTGTAGCGCCCGCTGCGGTAATTCGAGCGGCATCTTGGCCCAATCGATCTGGCCGCCTGCGGATCGGACTTCCCGCTCGATGTCGCGCGCGATTTCATCGACGTCGCGGAAGGCCATGAAGTTGATCTTGCCGCCGGCGTCGAGCCATTCGTCATACAGGGCGTCCCACTTCTTGCCGGCGGAGCGCCCGAACGCCTTGGCCGTCGCGGCGACGAGCGCCGGGATTTCGTTCTTGAGGAGCGCCTTGGTCAGGCCTTTCTTGTCCGCGTTGAACGCCGTGAGCACGCCTTCGAGAAAATCCGACTGCATGTTGGGCATGACGAAATCGGGGTTGGCGCTGGTCTGGAGCCGCGAGAACTGGCGCGTGATCACCTGAAAAAAGCGGAACGCGCTAGTCCACGTCGAATTTGGGTCGAGCCCGACGCCGATGTTCTTGTAGGCTTGGGCGAGCACGGGGTCGTTGATCTTGATGTAGCGGTTCTCGCCGCCGATCTTGACGCCCATGATCGCGGCTTCGTTGAGGGCGCCGAAATCCACCATCTCCCGGACCATTTGCGTCTTCTCGTCGAAGAACTGGCGCATCGGGAGCTTGCCGACGACCTCGAACAGATCCTCGTTGGGGTATTTCTGGATCTGGCGCAGAAGGACCTTGCCGACCTTGTTCTTCTCGGCGCGGACGATGCCCTCCTGCCCCATCAGGACGGCCTGCATCAAGGGATGGTCGGAGAGGCTGTGGCGGCCCAGCGCGGCCTTGGATTCGCGCCCCCTGACGTCGAAGCCCTGCCCCATGCGGCCGACCGGGCCCGCGTCGTCGTCGCGCTCGGCGAAGCCGCGCAGGGGCACGTAGTGGCGATACATGGATTTCCATGCGTCGTATTGTTTCTGCGAGATCAGCCCGGCGGCGAGGCGGCGGTCTAGATCGCGAGCGATGAGCGCCCGCGTCATGCTTGCGATGCGCTTCAGTTTGGGCGTCAGGCCCCGGCGCTGGAGATCGGCGAGGATGTCCGCCGCCGCCGCGTCCGTCATGCCGGAGCCGCCGCCCTGCCCGAAGGCCTGCGGGTTGCGCCGGGCCATCTCGGCGTTGCGCTCCGGAGCGTGCTTGGCGACCAGGTAGAGCCCCACATCGTCAAGGGCGAGGCCTTCTTCCGCGATCGCGTCGGAGATCGGGCGGACCTCCTTTTCGCGATAGGCCTCAAGCTGCTGGGCCGAGCGCGTGCTGTAGAGATGCGTCGAGAGGAGCGCGTCGTGGGACTCGGGCAACGGCGAGCCGCGCACCTTTTCGATCGCGTCCTTGATCCGGCGCATCATGTCGAACTTGTCGTCGAACTGCTCGCGGATCGTGGCCTGCTCGGTCGCCTGGGACGTGGAGCCGCGCAGGCGCGCCAGAAGGCCGGGCTTGCGCTTTGGCGTCGGGAAGGACGGCGGGAGGGGGAGACGGGGTTGCGCGGCTCCCTGGATCGGGGATGCCCCGCTCGCCTCGTTGGCCTGCGCGGCCCGGTCCCGCGCATCTGAGGAGAACGTCTGGAATTTGACTGCGCCGGGCTCACCCGGCCGCGCGTTTCGTCCCCGCGCCGCGATGGCGCCGGAATAGGCGTCCTCGAATATGCTCTCCCACGTCCGGAAGCCGTTGCCCTGAAGCCAGTTGCCCACGGCGCGGGCGAGGCGGTAGAGTTTCGTCAGGACGGCGCGAAGGCGATTAGGCAGCCCGGTGACGGGATCGCCGGCGTCCAGCGCCCGCGAGTAGATCGCGAACCCCTCGACTATAGTCTCTTCTGTGGACATGGCCGCCGCGACCGAAGCGTGCAGGGGATCACGGGCGACCAGTCCGCGCAAGGCGGACTCAGAGCCTCGCAGAACGCGATGCTCGGCCTTGTTCATGAACCATTCCAGGAGCCGGTGGAAGCTCTCGTGATAGGCCGTGCGGGGTGAACCGTAATCCAGCGCGATCACGATGGCGTCGGTCGCGGCGGAATAGGCGCCGGCCGCGTTTGAGGATTCGCCGGGAGCAAGACCCCACGCCGCGCCGCCCGGCATGTCGCCGCGCATCTCGATCGTGTCTTGCGTCTGGAATTCGGAAAGGCCGGAGACGCGGGCGATGATCTCGCCGACCTCGGCAAGCTGGGCGTCGGAAAGCCGGGGACGAGGCGGCGCGGCGCGGAAGTCGCCTACGTCGCCGTCAGATCCACCTTGTGGTTCTTGAAGGCCCTGCGCCCGTATTCGATCCGCTCTCTGGCGGTCTGCCGCAGACTTTCGAGTTCGGAGGGCGTCAGCATCCCGGAAATTGAGGATGTAGGCGGCTTCGTTCGCGGTGAGGCCGTCCGGGTCAAGTCCGAAGAGTTCTTGGATTGCATCGCCGAACCTCCCCTTGATCTTCGTGACGGTTGCGCTGTCAGCTTTCAATACACCCTGTCGGCCCGCGTTGGCAAGAAGAACGACCCCCGCCACCTCGCCGCCGCCCCTCTGGATGTGGTCCGCCATGTCAGCGACGGTCGAGCCCATGACCGACACGTCGTCGACGATCACATAGCGACGGCCAGCCTCGACCGGGCCGTCGAAGGACGCCCGCGCGGAAAGCCGCCCCATCGCGCTCTCGCCCGTGTGATAGGCGCGGTTGGTCTGCACGATATCGCCCGTTCGCCCCGCGCCGGTCACTTCGGCGTAGTAGCTCGCGAGCATTTCGGGGATGGCGTTCTGTCCCGCGCGCTCTTGGGCGATCACGGGCGCGTAGATCACGTCCGACCCGAACCGGGCGTTCGCGGCGCGGATGTTCGCGTGCTTGACCAGATCGGTGACGAGCCGGACGGCGGCCTCGTAATCCGGATGGGCCTTGATGTCCTGATCGCTGCGGAAGTCTGCGATCGGGACTGCGGCCTCGCGAGGGATGCCGCGCGAGCGGGGCGCTCCTTCACTTTGACCGGGCGCAGGCGCGCGGGAGAACTCGGCGTCTCCGAACATATCCGCCCGGCGCTCGCCGAACAGGCCGCTCTCGTCGTCCTCGACGCGGCGCTGATCGCCACGACGGATCATCGACTGCTGCTGGCGGGCTTCCGCGACGCGCTCGGCTTCCTGACGGTTCAGGGCCGCGCGGGCATCCTGTCCAGAGCGCGCCTCGGCGCCGGGGATGACGGACTGAGGAAGCCCCTCCGCGCCGGCTTCGACTACCGGCTGCGATATTGCGGGATTGGGCAGTACCCATGCGAGCTTTTCCCGCTGCTGATCCGTCAGGCTGCTCCACGACTGCCCTGCGATTTGCGCCGCTGGGCTTCGTCCGTCACGATTGAGAACCGTGAGGCGACCCTTGAGCACGTACTGAGCGCGCTCGTCCACGGGCATCCTGCCCCAGACTGCGCCGAGCTGCGTCATTTCGTCGGTTTGCGCGGGCGCCGGCTGGGCCTCGACTGCCGGCCGGGCTGGTCGAGATGCATTCGGCGCCGCGTCATCAAGGGATTCTATGAGGGCTCTCGCCTCTGCGATCCCTTGTCGCGCGCTGTCAATATTTTCTTGGAGGCCGCGGCGAGCGCCGGCGGATACTTGCTTCTGCGTCGCTGTCCACTCGGCAATCATAGCCTCACGGCTACTGATAAACTGCTGCAACATATCGGGCGTAGCCCGCACCCCGCGAAACAATGCGGTGGCCGGCCGAGCTGCTTCTACGCCTCGCCCTTCATCCGCAGGCGCGCGATCTTCTCCATCACGCGGCCCGTCGTCGCGAGCCGTTCCTTCCGCAGCGGATCGTCGGTCTGTTGCGACAGCCTCGTCGCCGAACGGGCCAGGGCCATCGCCTGCGGAATCGTCGGGCGCGGCGGCAGCTTCTTGGTCGAACCGTCTCCAGGCATCTGCCATCTCCTCGGCGGTCTGGTCTCCGAGCACGCGCCCGGCCATCACGCGGCCCTCAACATCCGCAGCGTAGTCCTCGCCAAAAGCGCGATCAAGCGCCTCGGGGGCCGCCACGTCGTAATCGACCATGATCTCGGCCGCGCGGCTCCACACGTCCGCCGGCGCGTAATCGTCGATCCGGGCGAGGAATTCCCCGACCTCGGCGCGCGCGTCCTCGAGATCGTCCGCCCGGCGCTCAAGCTGGGAGGCTTCTTCTTCAAAGCTGCTTTCGTCGCGCTCGGCAAGAGCCGGGTCGTCGGGGTGCAGTCCGGCCCGCCGTCCGCCCCGCGTTTCGCGATCCACCAGTTGCACAAGATCGTCAACCCTGGTTCGCGACGCGGCGTCGTCGATCGGATAGCCGAAAAACCCGGCGTCCGCCGCCATCCCGCGAAGATCGTCGAGATACTGCCCTCCCTTGTGGGCCTCGCGGATCAATGCGCCGCCGAAGCCGGGAACCGGACGGTTCTTCTTGCCAAGCACGCCTCGGATATCCGCGATCAAGGGATCGTCCGGGCGAATTCCACCCTTCGAGGCGATGAACTCGATGATGGTCCTGGGCTCGCGAGGCTGACGGGCCTTGGGCGCGGCCGGCGAGCGGGGAGCCTTGTAGGCGACGGGCCGGCGGGTCTTGCCCGATTTCAGCCATGACTTGAACTCATCGACGCTCATGGGCGTAATCGCGCCGGCTCGGGCCCGACCGCGCCCGTCCGAGAACGCGGCGTCATAGGCGGCCTCGGCGCCGGCCTGGTCCACAAACCCGATCATCGCCTTGTGTTCGTCGAACTTGCCCGTCTCCGGGTCTATCTGATCGACGACGAACACCGAGCGGGCCTGCGGGCGGGGGCCGATATAGACATCGACCTGATCGCCGTCCCGCCCCGTCGTGCGCTTCACGTAGCCGTAATGGGCCGGCATGGTGACGGACCACGGATTTCCGCCACTGTCCGTCCCGGTGCGTTGCGCGCCCTGCGGCGTCTCGATGGCGATATCCAGCCCGCGCCAGCGCATATGGCCCTTGGCATAGTTTCCGACTTCCGCCTGAGCCGGGGTCGGCTCGACGACGCGCCGCGCTGCGGTCTCGACGTCGGCGGGCGACACGACATCGACAGGGGCCGTCCGGGAGCCGTCCCCGCGCTGCTCCGGGATCAGATCGGCGAACGGATCGGCCGGGGCCTGAACTGTCTCGACAGGTCCGGGAGCAATCGCCTCGGGAGAAATATCGGCGACCGGGGCGGCCAGTTCGGCGCGAACGGCGCGCAATTCCGCGAGGGCGGCGTCCCCGGCGGGCTCGGCCTGCATCTCGACCGCTTCCTCCAAGGCCGCCGCGAGTTCGGGCGCGCTCATTTCGGAGAGCATGTCGGCGTCGTAGCCAAGTCCGAGAAGAAGGCGCGCTTCTGCGTCCGGGAGAGCGTCGATCGGGGCGGGCTGCGGAGCCGCGGGAGCGGGCGCGGCGGTCTCCGGGGCGACAGGCGCAGGAGGCTGGACGACGGCTTCGGCAGGAGCGGGAGCGACGGGCGCGATTTCAGGCGGCGGCGCTACGGGCGCAGAGGGCTCCACAGGGGCCGATGGGTCGGTTTCCGCTGATAGGGTAGCCTCGGGACCGGGAGCGGCCTCCACGGCCTCCGCAGGCTCGGCAATCGGCATTGCATCCGGGGAGGGCGGCGCTTCTACGGCAGTTCGGCCCGCCCGATCCAGAACGGCGCCCACAGCGGCGCGCGTCGAGTGGGGGAGGTCATGCCAAGCAAGATTAGCCTGATCCTCGGGGAGCCCGGCCTCGCGCAACACAATGGCGCGAATCCCACTGTCGAACTCTCCCCATACAAATGAGCCGAAATCGGTATCAGGAGCAGACGCGTTTTCATGCGTCTGCTCGGGTTCCGCTGGCGCTTCCGTGGACGCATCGGCCTGCCCCTGTTCTGCCGCGTCGTTTGCAGGGGATGTCGTGCCTATAACCGGGTCGGGCCGCAGGCCGCCTGCGAAATCATCGAAGACAGGCGGCGCGGTCTCGGGGCTCTCCGGCATGTCGGGAGACGGTTGTTCCTGATCGATGCGCGTATCGCCCGCCCTACCCTGAGTCGGTCGCGGTCCGGCAAAAAGCCCCCGTCCACGGGTCGCGAGCGAGATCCCGATCTGCGTCAGTGCGCCGGCCGAGCCGCCGATGATCCCCTGATAGAGCGTGTCGTCCCACGTTCCCCGATCGGGATTGTAACTCTGCTCGATCAGGTTCTGCCACCATGCGCCCGTGCCCTCGGCGATGAACTCCGCCCCGAAGGCTTCCGCGATATGCCTGATCTGACCGACGGCCTTGCCGCGCAGGTTTGGCGGTATCTGGCGCAGGAGCACCGCAACGGGAGCGACCTGCACCACGCCGGCCGGAATGCCCCACATTGCGATCTTGAGCGCTTCCTCATCGGGAACGCCATAATCCACCGCACGGTTATAGGCTTCCGCCGCTCCCGCCGGGCCGGCCATCATCGATGCCGCGCCGATTCCGGCCGACCCTCGGGCGAGCGCGCCCGCGCCCCGCACCGCCGCCGCAGCCGCGCCGCCGGGGATGAGATACGTCAACATCGCGGCGACACCAGAGATGATGTCCGTCGCTACCCCGCGATATTCAGGGCTCGGCCCGATGGACTCGCCGAAATCACTGATCGCCCGGCCCGCATCCTGAGGCGCCTGTCCTCCGACGCCGACTTGGCGGCCGATGATCCCGACGCCTTCGACAATGCCTCCGACCGAGGCCAGCACTCCCTGCGCCGCCGCGCGGGAGCCTGCTTCCGTCCAACCAGCGGCACTGCCGAGATCGTCGGCGATCGTCTTCGGGTTCCCCTCCCCGATCCCGAGCGCGCTGCCGATCGACCGCGCGTCGTCGAGAATGGTGCGGGGTTGGCCCTGCCCGATGCCGGTGATTTCGCTCACCGAGTCCAGCATGGATTTCTTGGGCTCCCCGGCCGGGACGAGATCGGCGAAGGGGTTCGCCCCGGCGGGCTTCGGAGAGCGCGGCTTCGGTTCGGTCCAGCGCGGGGGAATGACCGGGCTCAACTCCGCGCGCCACGGATCGCCCACCGGCCGGGGGCCGCGCTCCGGCGTCGGAAGAGGGCCTTGCGGAACCAGATCGGCGAACGGGTTCGGGGCCGCGCTCCGGGACCGGGGCGGTACAAGATCGTCGAACATATTCGCCATCAGATCCCCAGCGCGCTCGGATCGTGACCCATCTCGACCAGGCGGGCGCGCACGGCGTCAGGGTCCGCTCCCTGCTCGATCGCCTCGCGCGCCTGCGCAATCATGGCCGCGCCTTCATCGCCGCCGGACCCCGCCGCAGGCGCGCCGGATTGCGCCCTGTTCATGGCGGCCTTTTCCATTAGACTTTGCTCATATGTCGAAAGCGCCGCTTCCGCCGCCTCAAGCTGGGCTTCGATATCGGCGCGCCGGTCTTCATCGCGAAGCATCGGGTCGGCGAGTTGTGATCGGAGTTCGGTGATCCCGAGCCGCTGGGCGTAGCTGTTGATCGCCGACTGCATGCGCTGTTCGGACAGGAAGGTGTCGTTCGAGGCGCCCGGGGCTCTCCGGGTCTGCCCGATCTCATAGGCGCGCGCCCGGCGCTCCGCCAGTTCGTCGGATCGGGCGTCGCGGCCACGCTGATACTGGCGATCCTCGTCCTCACGCGCGGCGCTCGCCTGGGCGGCCCGCTGGTTCTGCACTCCGGTCAGACCCGCCCGGAAGCCGTGAGCCCCGGCCATCCATGGATCACGGCTCTCCTGCGCGGGCTGGGACATGCCCCGCTGGGCGTCCCGCATCACCCTCCTCGTCACCGACGTGCGCGTCCAGCGATTGCAGGAGATCAGCGAGGAGGATGCGATCGCGGAGGGCGTTGAGCCATTTGGCAGGCCGGGCGTCGCCTTCGTGAAGCTCGCAGACGCACAGACCTACAGCACGCCACGGGGATGCTTCGCGGCCCTCTGGAACAGCATCAACGGCACCGGCGCGTGGGAGGCCAACCCATGGGTCGCCGCCTACTCGTTCGACGTGATCCGCCAGAACGTCGATGCCTATCTCGCGGCGCAGGCCGCAGCGAAGCCCCACGAGATGCCCGCGGGCGAGGAGGGACGATGAGTCCGGAAGTACGGCGGCAATATATGGACGACATGTCCCGCTGTCGCCATGAACGCGACAGCTACGCAAAGCGGGCGGCGGCTAGGCGAGCAGACGCGATCAATCTCCGGAAGGAACGCCGCTGGCTGGACGCTTTACAGGCCGATGACCGCGCGAGCGAATACCGCCGGACCCGCGACCAGTACGCCGCAGAAGTCCGGCGGATTGCTGATCTTTTGGCGGCTGCGAGAGGAAAGCGCGATGTCTGATCTGATTCACAACCTGCGCAGCATGGCGCGGCATGAGCACGCTGATCTGTCCGTAGCGGACGAGGCCGCCGACGAGATCGAGCGGCTTCGCAAGGAGCGCGACGAAGCGCGGGAGGCGCTGGAGGCCGTCGACACTTGGGTTACAGGTCTGGGAATGTACCGCGAATCCGCAGAGCACGAGCCCGCGACCGTTTTCCAGCATGTTCGCCTCGTGCTCGGCAGACGCGCCCCGCAGGAGAAGCCCGATGGCTGAGACGCGCCCGCTCGTCCTTCACACGATGGAAGAGGCCGCCGAGCGCCTGCGCATCTCGCGCCGCAAGCTCCAGGATGTCTTGAAGGATGTCCCGGTCGGGCGCACGATAGGCCGAAAGAAGCTCTTCACCGAAACCGACCTCACCCGTTTATGGGATGCCATGCCATGCCTCTCAAGCTCGAAGGCCCGCGCGAAGGCAAGACGCCAAACTGGACGATACGAGGAACGTACCTCGGCGTCTCCGTTAACCGAAGCGCTGGGACTGCTGACAAGGCCGTCGCACGGAAAGAACTCAAGCGCATCGAGCGGGAAATCGAACGTGGTCGCTATCAAGAGCGGGCGGGACCGACATTCGCCAGCGCGGTCGTGAACTACCTGAAAGCCGGCGGCGACGATCGTTTCATCAAACCGCTGCTGCTGCACTTCAAGGAAACGCCGCTGGCGGATGTCGATCAGGAAGCGATCGACGCTGCTGCATATGCGCTTTACCCGACCGCCACGGCTTCAACCCGCAATCGGCAAGTCTACACGCCCGTCTCGTCGATCCTCAAGCGCGCCGGCGTCACGGCTCCGCTCTCGCGCCCGAAGGGTCATGCAGGCGTCTCAAGGGTGACGTGGCTCTGGCCGGAAGAGGCATACAGGCTCTTTGACGAAGCACGCGAAATCGATTCGGAATTCGCCGCGTTCCTGATGCTGCTGATCTATACAGGTCTGCGTCTCTCAGAAGCACTGGAACTGGAGCGCCGGGATCTTCGGCTCGACGAGGGGTTTGTCTATTGCGGGCTCACGAAGAACGGGGAGCCGCGCGCCGTCCACCTCACGCCCCTGCTGATCGCGGCCTTGTCGGCCCTGCCAGATCGCGAGCGGGTGTTTCGATTCCGGAAGAACGGGCATCTCTACAATCTGATGCGGCGCGCGAAGGACCGAGCCGGATTGCCGGCGATCACCTTCCACACATGCCGCCATACCTACGCCGTGTGGATGCGCCGCTATGGCGGGCTCGACATGCGCGGGCTCAGCGGCACGGGCGCTTGGAAGGACCAGAAGAGCGTCGCCAGGTATGCCCACGTCGTCACGACGGAAGAGGCGCGCAAGGCCGATCTCCTTCCCGTGCCGAGGGCGAAACTGAAATGAGTTTTCGTGGAATATCCGTGGAATCGAGCGGATGCGCGACGCAAAGCCTTGCGCAGTATAGAGAAGGTATCCCCTTGGTAAGGGAGAGGTCGAGAGTTCAATCCTCTCTCGCAGCACCATGTCCCC
>REDO01000128.1 GCA_007693435.1 Salinarimonadaceae bacterium
CGGAAGAAGAAGCGCGCCGCGTCGCCGAGGAGGCCGAGCGGATTCGTGCTCAGGAAGAGTTCCAGCGGGTGATGGAGGCTGAGCGCGAGGCCATTCGCCGTCTCCTCGACGGGACGGCTCCTGACGATTCGAGAACAGGGCAACCGCCGCCCCGCGACGCGCCGCCTGGACCGTTGATGATCCTGCCGCCGGGCTTTGCGCCGAACTGACGATTGTCAGACGCTGCTGTCGCTGCCCTGGTGTTCGTCGGTCGTTTCCGCGAGCGGCGATTCGTCCGGGGCCGGCAACGCAGCTTGCGGAGCGGCGCGCCCATCCTCTGCCTCCTTCGGGCCGAGGCGCTGATCGAGATACCCGCCGACCGCCGACATCAGGTCGTCGACCTTGCCGTCGAAGAAATGATTGGCGCCGTCGATCGTGGCGTGCTCGATCTTGATGCCCTTCTGGGTCTTCACCTTCTCGATGACGCTGATGACTTCCTTGACGGGGGACACCCTGTCTTCCGACCCGTGGATGAACAGTCCGGATGAGGGGCAGGGGGCGAGGAACGAGAAGTCATATCGGTTGGCCATCGCGCCGATCGAAATGAAGCCCTCGATTTCCGGGCGACGCATCAATAGCTGCATTCCGATCCAGGCCCCGAAGCTGACGCCGGCGATCCAGCAGGAGCGCGCGTCGGGATTGATCGCCTGCGCCCAGTCGAGAGCCGCCGCCGCGTCCGACAATTCGCCCGCCCCGTGGTCGAACGCGCCCTGCGAGCGCCCGACGCCCCGGAAGTTGAAGCGCAGCACGGAAAAGTCGCGCTCCACAAAGTCGTAGAAGAGGCTGTAGACGATCTGGTTGTTCATCGTCCCGCCGAACTGGGGGTGGGGATGAAGCACGATCGCGATCGGCGCCCCCTTCTTCTTCGAGGGTTGATAGCGTCCCTCGAGACGCCCCGCCGGGCCGTTGAAGATCACCTCAGGCATGTGTCCTTACCTCGTTCACACTGCGCGGTCGCCGAAACGCCGCGTCTGCGGCGCCGCGCCAAATGCCGCGGACCCGCCAAAAAGGTTCGTCGAAAAGCGATGCGAGCCTTGACGAAACAGGGGGGGCCTCTCTAAATCACACTTAGAATAATTCTAAGCGACTAGAACTGTTCTAAACTGATCGGTGCGGTCAGTCAGGTAGTCGCCCTTCGCAACCCATGTGGTGGCGGTGCTTTAGCACGGCAAGCGGGGGCGATTGCAAGAATTTCATGCTTTGCGGCGCCCCCGTTGGTCGGGAGCGCGGCGGCGGCGCCAAGGGAAGACAATCTTACCAATGGATCAGGGCCAGCGCACATATCTCGATTACAACGCTACGGCCCCTCTGCGGCCGCGGGCTCGGGATGCGCTCGTTTCCGCGCTGGCTCTCGTCGGGAACGCCTCGTCGGTCCATGGCGAAGGCCGTCGGGTCCGCGCGTTGGTAGAAGGCGCGAGAGATTCGGTCGCTCGCCTCGTCGGGGCCTCGGCGCGCGATGTGATCTTCACTTCCGGCGGAACGGAAGCCAGCGCTCTCGCCCTTTCGCCGGGTTTCCGCCGCCGTTCGGGCGCGTCCCCCGAACTTCTCCTCGTCGGCGCTGGCGAGCACCCGTGCGTGCTCGACGGTCACCGTTTCCCCGCCGATCGCGTCGAGCGTATCCCGCTCCGCGACGACGGGCTCGTCGATCTGGTCTGGCTTCAGGCCCGTCTGGCGCGTCACGACGGTGGACCTGCGCTCGTGTCGATCCAACTCGCCAACAACGAGACCGGAATCATCCAGCCAGTCGCCGAGGCGGCCGCGATCGCGCGGGCCCATGGCGGGTTGATCCATACGGACGCGGTGCAGGCGGCCGGGAAGATCGCGGTCTCGATCGCCGGCCTCGGCGTCGATGCGCTCAGCCTGTCCGCTCACAAGCTCGGCGGGCCGCAGGGAGTCGGAGCGCTTGTCCTGGCGGGAGACGACTACGAAATCGCGCCGCTTCTTCGCGGCGGCGGGCAGGAACGCAGCCGCCGCGCGGGCACCGAGAACGCGGCCGGAATCGCCGCTTTCGGGGCGGTGGCGCAAGACGCCTCGGACGACCTCGACACGGAGAGCGCGCGGCTTCTCGCCATGCGCGCCGCGTTCGAGGCGGAGATACGCCGCATCACTCCGGACGTCGTGTTCTTCGGCGAGGAGGAGCAGCGCCTGCCCGGAACGATCCTCTTCGCCGTTCCCGGCCGCAAGGCCGAAACGGCGCTCATCTCGCTCGACCTTGCCGGCGCCGCCCTGTCATCGGGCTCGGCCTGCTCGTCGGGCAAGGTGAAGCGCTCGCATGTGCTGGACGCCATGGGCGTTCCGGCTGACCTCGCGGAATGCGCGCTGCGTCTGAGTTTCGGATGGGCGACCTGCGAAGACGACGTGATCCGGTTTTCCCGCGCGTTCGAAAAGGCTATGTCGTCGCGCAGCGTGCAAGAGTTCCGGGCCGCCTGAATTGGCGGGCCGATCGCGTATAAATGGACCAACCCACGGCCCTTGAAGCTGTGACAGGAGGGTAGAATGCCTGCCGTGCAGGATACAATCGACCGCGTGAAGGCGATCGACGTTGACCAGTACAAGTACGGGTTCGAGACGATCCTCGAGATGGAGAAGGCCCCCAAGGGCCTGAACGAGGACGTGATCCGCTTCATTTCGGCCAAGAAGGACGAGCCGGAATGGATGCTGGAATGGCGTCTCGAGGCTTACCGGCGCTGGCTGACGATGCAGGAGCCCAGCTGGGCCCGCGTCTCCTATCCGAAGATCGACTTCAACGATCTCTACTACTACGCCGCCCCGAAGATGAACGAGGCGCCGAAGTCGCTCGACGAGGTCGATCCCGAGATCCTCAAGGCCTACGAGAAGCTCGGCATTCCCTTGCGCGAGCAGGAGATTCTGGCGGGCGTCGAGCCGAAGAACCGCGTCGCCGTCGACGCCGTTTTCGATTCCGTTTCGGTCGCCACGACCTTCAAGAAGGAGCTGGCCGAGGCCGGAGTCATCTTCTGCTCCATTTCCGAGGCCATTCGCGAGCATCCCGAGCTGGTGAAGAAGTATCTCGCCTCGGTGGTCCCGGTGAGCGACAATTTCTACGCGACGCTGAATTCGGCGGTCTTCACCGATGGATCGTTCGTCTACATCCCGCCGGGCGTGCGCTGCCCGATGGAGCTGTCGACCTATTTCCGCATCAACGAGAAGAACACCGGCCAGTTCGAGCGCACGCTGATCATCGCCGACAAGGGCTCCTACGTCAGCTATCTGGAGGGCTGCACGGCGCCCCAGCGCGACGAGAACCAGCTTCACGCGGCTGTCGTGGAGCTCGTTGCGCTCGACGACGCGGAGATCAAATACTCGACCGTCCAGAACTGGTACCCCGGCGATTCCGAGGGCAAGGGCGGCATCTACAACTTCGTGACGAAGCGTGGCGATTGCCGCGGCAAGAACTCGATCATCACCTGGACGCAGGTCGAGACGGGCTCGGCGATCACCTGGAAATACCCGTCCTGCATCCTGCGCGGCGACGGTTCGCGCGGCGAATTCTACTCGATCGCCGTGTCGAACGGCCGCCAACAGATCGATTCGGGCACCAAGATGATCCATCTCGGCAAGAACACGACGAGCCGGATCATCTCGAAGGGCATCTCCGCCGGTCAATCGGAGAACACCTATCGCGGTCTCGTCTCGGCTCACCGCAAGGCGAGCGGCGCGCGCAACTTCACCAATTGCGACAGCCTGCTCATCGGCGACAGGTGCGGCGCGCATACGGTGCCCTATATCGAGAGCAAGAACGCGTCGGCCGTGTTCGAGCACGAGGCGACGACGTCGAAGATTTCCGAGGACCAGCTCTTCTACTGCATGCAGCGCGGGCTCGACGAAGAGGAGGCGGTGGCGCTCATCGTCAACGGCTTCGTCAAGGACGTGCTGCAGAAGCTCCCGATGGAATTCGCCGTCGAGGCGCAGAAGCTGATCTCGATCTCGCTGGAAGGCTCCGTGGGCTGAGCCGGGAGGCCGCGCGCGACGGGCGGCTCATCGCAGAGCCCCGCGCGACGCGGCCCCGGGAATGGCCAGGACATATCGAAGGACTGAAAACATGTTGGAAATCAAGAACCTCGTCGTCGAAATCGAGGGCAAGCGTATTCTCGACGGGCTCAATCTGTCCGTGAATAACGGCGAAGTCGCCGCGATCATGGGGCCGAACGGTTCGGGCAAGTCCACCTTGTCCTACATCGTCGCAGGCAAGGAGGATTACGACATCCTCGACGGCGAAGTGCTGCTCGACGGCGAGAACATCCTGGAAATGGACCCCGCCGAGCGGGCCGTGAAGGGCGTGTTCCTGGCGTTCCAGTATCCGCTGGAGATCCCCGGCGTCGCGACGATGACCTTCCTCAAGGCGGCGCTCAACGCGCAGCGCAAGGCGCGCGGCGAGACCGAGCTGACGACGCCGGACTTCATCAAGCGTGTCAACGCCGCCGCCGACAAACTTGAAATCCCGCGCGAAATGCTTCGCCGCGCTCTGAATGTCGGCTTCTCCGGCGGCGAGAAGAAGCGCATGGAGATCCTGCAGATGGCGCTGTTCCAGCCGCGCTTCTGCATCCTCGACGAGACTGATTCCGGCCTCGACATCGATGCGTTGCGGGTCGTAGCCGATGGCGTGAACGCGTTGCGCTCCCCTGATCGCACTTTCCTCGTCATCACTCACTACCAGCGCCTGCTCGAGCACATCGTGCCCGACACCGTGCATGTCATGGCCAACGGGAAGGTCGTGAAGTCGGGCGGCAAGGAACTGGCGGTCGAGCTCGAGGCCAACGGCTATGCCGATTACAAGGCCCAGGAGGCCGCGTGACCATGGCTGACGTCCAGAAGTTCAAGACGGCGGCCGAGACCGGCCTTGCGGAGCGCTTCTCGCAGGCGCGCGCGAGCCTTCCCGGCGACGCCGCCGCGCGCGCGACGGCATTCGCCCGCTTCACCGACTCCGGCCTGCCGCATCGCCGCGTCGAGGAATGGAAATACACCGACCTGCGCGCCGCCATGCGCGAGGCCGCGCCGCTGGCCGGGAAGCTCGACGACAAGGCCGCCGCCGCCGCAATCGCGGGCGCCACGCGCTTCGCCGAGATCGACGCCGTCCGCATCGCGATCGTGAACGGCCATGTCGCCGCTTCCGCCTCCGATCTCGGCGCGCTGCCGGCGGGCGTGGAGATCACGACGCTGTCGCAGGCGCTGGCGGAGGGCCATCCGCTCCTCGCCTCGCTCGGTGCGATCCCCGAGGCCGCCGACAACGTCGCCTACGCGCTCAACGCCGCCTTCATGACGGACGGCGTGGTGATCCGCGTGGCGGCCGGCGCCAAGGTCGAGAAGCCCTTGCATCTGCGCTTCGTCATCGACGGCGAGGCTTCCGCCACCGCGACGCGCACGCTGGCGCTCGTGGAGGAGGGGGCCTCGGTCACCCTGATCGAGAGCCATGAATGCGCTGACGGCGTGGCGCACCAGCCCAACGACGTGCTCGAAATCGTGGCGCGGGACGATACGAAGGTGGAGCACCTGCGCATCGACGCGCATGGCGACGCCGCGCTCGCGCTCTCGACGCTCACCGCGTATCTGGGGGCGCGCGTGGCCTTCGACACGCTCAACCTCGTCACCGGGCCGGCGCTGATGCGCCATCAGGTCTACATGACGTTCGCGGGTGACCACACGACGGGCGCGGTGCGCGGGGCGACGATGGTGACGGGCCGGCAGCACGCCGACACGACGCTGTACGTCAATCACGTCGCGCCCCATTGCGAAAGCCGCGAGCTGTTCAAGACGGTGATCGACGGCGACGCCACGGGCGTGTTCCAGGGCAAGATCGCGGTCGCCCGCACCGCGCAGAAGACGGACGGCAAGATGATGTCGTCCGCCGTGCTCCTTTCCGAGGGCGGCACGATGAACAACAAGCCGGAGCTCGAGATCTTCGCCGACGACGTGCTCTGCGCCCACGGCGCGACCTGCGGCCAGCTCGACGACGATCTGCTGTTCTACCTCATGGCGCGCGGCATTCCGCGCCCCGAGGCGGAGGCTCTGCTGCTGGAATCGTTCCTCGGCGAGACAGTCGAGGAGGCTGTCGGCGAAGAGAACGAGACGATGCGCGAGACGCTGATGGCGCCGATCCGCGCCTGGCTTTCGGCGCGCGGCTGAAACCAGTCCGGCCCCCGAAAGAGGGGCCGGACCCGACTATTTCACGCGCAGACCCGCGCGGGGCGCGACGCGCCCGCCGGGCAAGCGGGAGAATCCGATGAACGTGGTCGATCGAAACGCCGTCTATGACGTCGAGGCGATCCGGAAGGAATTCCCGATCCTCGCGCAGGAGGTCTACGGCAAGCCGCTCGTCTTCCTCGACAACGCGGCCTCGGCGCAAAAGCCCCGCGCTGTCATAGATCGCATGGTCAAAACGATGGAGGCTGGCTACGCCAACGTTCATCGCGGCCTGCACTACATGGCCAATGTCGCGACGGAGGATTTCGAGGCCGCGCGCGAGAGCGTGCGCGAATTCCTCAACGCCGGCTCGGTCGACGAGATCGTCTTCACGCGCAACGCGACGGAGGGCTACAACCTCGTCGCCGACTGCCTCGGCCGCATGCCCGCGCCTCACGGGATCGGGGAGGGCGACGAGATCATCCTCTCGATCATGGAGCACCACTCCAACATCGTGCCCTGGCACTTCCTGCGCGAGCGCAAGGGCGCGGTGATCAAGTGGGCGCCCGTCGACGACGAAGGCAATTTCCTCTTCGACGAATTCGAGAAGCTGTTCTCGCCCCGCACTAAGATGGTCGCGATCACGCAGATGTCGAACGCGCTCGGCACGGTCACGCCGATGAAGCGCATCATCGAGGCGGCGCATGCGCGCGGCGTGCCGGTGCTCGTCGACGGGGCGCAGAGCGCCGTGCATATGAGCGTCGACGTGCGCGAACTCGACGCCGACTTCTTCGTCTTCACCGGCCACAAGGTCTACGGCCCGACCGGGATCGGCGTGCTCTACGGCAAGAAGGAATGGCTCGACCGGATGCCCCCCTACGAGGGCGGCGGCGAGATGATCCTCGAGGTGGCGACCGACCGCGTCACCTACGGCGAGCCGCCGCACCGCTTCGAGGCCGGCACGCCGCCGATCATCGAGGCGATCGCGCTCGGCGCGGCGGTCCGCTTCATGATGGATATCGGGCGCGAGCGCATCGCCGCGCACGAGGCCATGCTGCGCGACTACGCGCATGAACGCCTTGGCGAGATGAACTCGCTGCGCATCATCGGGCGGGCGAAGGAGAAGGGCGCCATCATCTCCTTCGAGATGAAGGGCGCGCACGCGCACGACGTCGCCACCGTGATCGACCGCCACGGCGTCGCCGTGCGCGCGGGCACGCATTGCGCGATGCCGCTGCTGACGCGCTTCGGCGTGACCTCGACCTGCCGCGCCTCCTTCGCGCTATACAACACCCGCGAAGAGGTCGATAAATTCGTCGACGCTCTGCGGAAGGCCGAAACGCTGTTCGGTTGAAAAGGAAGACTGTGATGAGCGAGTCGAACAACCCCGAACCGAATGCGCCGAGCATCGACGCCAAAAGCACGCTCCCGCCGGAGGAGATCGACCGTCTGACCGACGACATCGTCGCCGCGCTCAAGACCGTCTACGATCCCGAAATCCCCTCCGACATCTACGAACTCGGCCTGATCTACCGCGTCGAGATCGACGACGACCGCACAGTCGCCATCGACATGACCCTCACGGCCCCCGGCTGCCCGGTCGCCGGCGAGATGCCCGGCTGGGTGGAGAACGCGGTCGCAGCGGTCCCGGGCGTGCAGGCGGTGACGGTCAACATGACCTTCGACCCGCCGTGGGACCAGAGCCGGATGTCGGACGAGGCGCGGGTGGCGCTGGATATTTGGTGAGCGGCGTCTGACCGAGACGCCTCGGCGCCCATCATGATTTCGCCGGCTGGATGTCGCCGCGCGCCACGGCCATCGCCTTGAAGACCGCGAAGCACGCCGTTCCGGGGCGCAGGTCGAGCTGCCTCGCCGAGCGGCGCGTCACGCGCGCGAGCATCGCGCACCCTCCGATATCGAGCGAGACCACGGCGCCCGGCCCCTCGCCGGCGGTCACCTCGCGCACGGTGGCGGGCAGCGCGTTCAGGGCCGAGAGGCCTTCGGGGCGCCCGAGCGCGACGATCACCTCGTGAGCCAGAACGCGCACGCTCACGCGATCGCCTGTTCCGCCCTCGACCCTCGGCAGCCAGATCGGCCCGGCGGGCGTGGCCAGGCGGGTCAGCCCGTCCTCCTCCTGCGCCTCGATCGCGGCCGGCAGGATCGAACTGACCTCGCGCAACCCCATGGAGCGCATCACGGCGGGATCGAGCAGCACGGTTCCCGTCTCGCCCGACCGCACGACCCTGCCGTGCTCGATCACCACCATGCGGTCGGCGAGCAGGCGCGCTTCGGCGATGTCGTGCGTGACGAGAACGGTCGGCATGGCGAGATGCGCGCGCAGCGCCCTGATCTCGTCGTAAAGCCGCTCGCGGGTGGCGCGGTCGACGGCCGAGAAGGGCTCGTCGAGCAGAAGCGCTGCGGGCTCGCGCGCCAGCGCGCGCGCGACGGCGACGCGCTGCTGCTGGCCGCCGGAAAGCTCGGCGGGCTTGCGCTCCTCGAGCCCGTCGAGGTGGACGAGCGCGAGCAGGCGGCGCGCCTGCTCCTCCCGCTCCCGCGCGGGGCGGTGGCCCATGCCGGAGACGACGTTGGCGAGCGCCGTCATGTGCGGAAACAGCGCGTAGGACTGAACCACGATGCCGACGCGCCGGCGATGCGGCGCGCGGTCGAGGCCCGTGGCGGTGTCGAGCCAGGTTTCGCCGTTGACCATGACCCTCGCCTCGGTCGGGGTCCAGAGGCCGGCGATGGTGCGCAGCATAGTCGACTTGCCGGAGCCCGAAGGGCCGACGAGCGCCAGCAATTCGCCCGGCTCCACGCGGAAGGCGATGTCGAGCGGGATCGGGGCGCTGGCGCGCGCGCGCACGTCGAGCGCCATCAGGAGAGCCTCCGCCCGACCCGCGCCGACAGCCAGAAGGCGATCGTGATGGTCGCCAGAGAGATCGCCAGCAGCACGGCCGACATGATCGCGGCGGAGCTGTCGTCGAAGGCCTGGACCCGGTCATAGATCGCGATGGCGATCGTCTTGGTCTCGCCGGGGATCGATCCGCCGATCATGAGCACGATGCCGAATTCGCCCAGCGTATGCGCGAAGGTCAGCACCATCGCCGTCACCAGTCCCGGCCACGCCAGAGGCAGCTCCACCTTGAGGAGCGAGCGCCACGACGACATCCCGCAGCATTGCGCGGCCTCGCGGACCTCGACCGGGATCGCCTCGAAGCCGCGCTGGGCCGGCATGATCGCGAAGGGCAGGTTGAAGATCACCGAGGCCACGACGAGCCCCTCGAACGAGAAGACGAGCTGGCCGCCGAACGCCTCGCGCCAGAACTGCCCGATCGGGCTGTTCGCGCCGAAGGCGACGAGGAGGTAGAACCCGAAGACGGTCGGCGGCAGGACGAGCGGGAGCATCACCAGCGCTTCCACGAGCCCCTTCATGCGAAAGCGCCGGTAGGCGAGCGCGCGCCCCGCGAACACCGAGACCGGCAGCAGGATGACGACCGTCCACGCAGCGAGCTGCAGCGACAGCCAGAGCGCCGTCCAGTCCATTCATTCCCCTTCCGGAAGGGCGAAGCCGTAGCGCTCCATGATGGCGCGCGCGCTCGGAGCGTTCATGTATTCGTAGAATGCCTCCGCGACCGGTCCCGCATTGTTGAGCAACGCCATGCGCTGGCGCAAGGGCTCATGCCATTCCTCGGGGATCAGCTCGAACGCGCCGCGCGGCGCGACGTTCGGGGCGAGCGCGAGCGAATAGGCGATGATCCCGCCCTCGGCGTTGCCGGAAAGCGCGAACTGCGCCGCCTGGCTGACGTTCTCGCCGAGCACGAGATGCGGCTGCAATCGCTCCCAGAGCCCCTTGTGGCGCAACGCTTCCTTCGCGCGCATGCCGTAGGGCGCGTGGTCGGGATTGGCGATGGCGAAGCGCCTGATCCGGCCTTCCGACAGGGCCGCAGCCAGCGTATCGAGCCGCCCGTCGACGGCCAGCGGCGATCCGTGTGCGACCGTCATGACGAGGCGGCCGATAGCGTAGAGGTCGCCCGCGTCGCGCGTGAAGCCGTCGCGGTGGAGATCTTCGATGAATGTCTCGTCGGCGGCCATGAAGATCTCAAACGGCGCGCCCTCCCTGATCTGCCGGGCGAAATTCCCGGTCGATCCCAGCGAGAGCCGGACATCCATGCCGGTCTCGGCCCTGAACGCGGCCGCGATCTCCTCGATCGCGAATTGCAGATCGGAAGCGGCGGCGACGACGGGAGCGTTGGTTTGGGCGGATGGAGAAGACAGGCCGAGGCCGATCAACATCGCGGCAAGACGGGCCGAGGAAGTGATGAACCGATGCATGACGATTCTCTACGTTATATTCTGTCGGAATAACGCGTGTTTCGAGATCGTGCGCAAGTTTGGTTCGTGTGGTTCAGGAATGGCGGAGTGAGTGACGTGCGCGGCGACCGCGCTCGGAGCCTCGGCATCCCATGCGCCTGTAGATCGTCGCCCCGTCAGCCTGTCCGCCGCCTGCGGGGAGGAGGAGGCGGCGTCGCGGTACCGTTGTTGCGTCGTCGGTTGCCAGGCTGATAATCTCGGAGGGTTTAAAGCCCCCGCCCGTCGCCCGGCGGGATTGCCCAGTTGTGCAGGGCGTGCAGTCGGTGACGGCAACGTGACGTCGATCCGTCGTGGGAACAGGACGGATGGCGGACGAGGGGCGGGTGACGTTGGATGTAGTGATGAGAGCTTTCTCGTTCTTCGAATATTGGAACAGTCGTTGAAATTTATTCCCGCAACGTGTTAGCGGGCAATGTTAAATTATTGTAAAATCCAATGATAAGATTTGGTCTTCGGCTAGGATCAATTTTACGGGAGAGTGTTTCATGAAAGAGCGCAGCCCCGGCGAGGTTGAGTATAGCCGTTATCTGCATTTCATTGCGGTTATATCTGTTGCTCTTTACGCTTGGCAGATCCACTCATTTTGGGTGGGGATTGCGGTCTGGATTTTATTGTATTTTGGAATTTCGTTATCGAATTTGCTGATAATAATGGTCTCTATCAAAAAGGACGCTACCGAGCCCTTCCGATGGATACGGTTCAATCGCTGGGCTTGGATTATCTGCGCGTTCCTCGCGATCGGCGTGAGCGGGGCTTCCTTGGAGACGACTTAGGTTGCAGGTCATTATTTTGCATAATGCAAATGAAAGACCTTTTAATAATTTATTGGAGTAGTATTGGGTGGTGGGAAAAGCTTGGAAATTGAATTTCCCGTTAGTGCCGTTAGTTGGGTGTATCTTCAAAGCGGTCGCACCATCACCCCAGATCCACCCCCACCGGCACATGATCCGACGGCTTCTCCCAGCCCCGTACATGCTTGTAGATCGTCGCGCCTTTCAGCCTGTCCGCCGCCTGCGGCGACAGAAGCAGGTGGTCGATGCGGATGCCGTTGTTGCGTTGCCAGGCGCCGGCCTGATAGTCCC
>REDO01000130.1 GCA_007693435.1 Salinarimonadaceae bacterium
AGGCGCGACGACGCGAGGGGCCTAGAAGTTTCCCCGTGCCGCCTCCGCCAGGATCATCTTGTCGAGCGTGAGATCGGACACGGCGCGTCGCAACCGCGCGTTCTCCGCCTCGAGATCCTTTAACCGCTTCACCTGATCCGACTTGAGCCCGCCGTACTCTTGGCGCCAGCGATAGTACGTGACCTCCGTCACGGCGATTGCGCGGACGGCATCGGCGACGGACTGCCCCTGCGAAACCAGCACATCGACCTGACGCAGCTTGGCGACGATCTCTTCGGGTTTGTGGCGCTTCTTCGGCATTGGGTCCTCCTGATTGTCAAAAGACATACTTCAAGATGGACCAGTTCAAAGGGGGTGGATCAGTGGCGTGGCGCGGTTGACACCCAATGGCCGATAATGTGACAAGCCCTCTTATATCCTGACGATGATCTTCATCGTCGTGATGGTGATCCCCTCTATTCGCAAGACCAAGGACAAGGCCTCCAGGAGGAATCCGTCTGACAAGAAGAGAGCGAAGCACCCATGAGCGAGCATGCGACTATCAAGGCAAGCGACGGCCTTTCGATCCACTATGTGATCGACGACTTCACCGACCCGTGGCGGGAGACCGACACGCTCGTCATGCTGCATTCAGCGATGTCGAGCGCGCGGCGCTTCTACTCCCTCGTCCCGACGCTCGCGCGTCATTTCCGGGTCGTACGCATGGATCTGCGCGGGCATGGCGAGAGCGAGGTTCCGGGGGCCGATTCCGTGCTCGACATGCCGCGCCTCGTCGCTGACGTGAAAGAGCTTTTCGATGCGCTGGGGCTGGAGCAGGCGCATCTGCTCGGCAATTCGGCCGGCGGCTATGTCGCGCAGAACATGACCTTCACCCATCCCGAGCGGATCAAGAGCCTGTTGCTCTTCGGCTCCACGACGGGGCTCAAGGGCACCAACGCCGTGACCTGGATCCCGCGCGTCCAGCGCGAGGGGCTGCGCCCCTTCCTCGAGGATACGATTTCCTACCGCTTCGACGAGGGCGTCGATCCGGGGCTCGTGAAGTTCTTCCTCGATGAGGTGGAGAAGAACGATATCGGCTTCATCGCTCGCTTCATTCCGCTGATGACAACCGTCGACACCACGCCGGATCTGCCGAAGATCGCCTGCCCGGTTCTCGTCGTCATTCCCGGCAAGGAGGAGGAGACAGGCGTCCGCAATTACGACGCCATGCGCACGCAGATCCGCGACGTGACGGTGCGCGTTTTCCCGGGCGCTGCTCACAACATGATGGATTCGATGCCCGACGCCTGCGCCGAGGTCGCGCTCGACTTCCTGCGCAAGCGGTTCCCGGCCTGAGGCTGATCAACTTTCGTTTATGCGCCAGATCGAAAGAAATCCAGCCAGCGCCCTGAATCGTGGGTCGCCTGCATAGGGCCCGCGGGCGGATCAGGAAGCGCGTTCTCGAAAACGCAGAGCAGCGTCCCGCATCGTGATGAAGGTCGCCCCACGCTCAGAGAGTTGCGTGATCAGTTTTTCAAGTATGAGCATACGGTGGCCGCGCCCTATTATGAAGGGATGAAAGGTATAGACGAGAACCCCCCATTGCTCCGTCTGTTGCATGTAAGCGAAGTCATCGATCCAGTTTTCCAGAACCAGCCGCGCGTTCGACAGCCCCGGCATAAGTGAATCGTGAGTGCGCAGGAATTCGAAATGCGGGAAATCGTCGAGTGACCAGCTCACCGGCACTTCAATGAGAGGCGTCCTCTCGCCGAAGATGATCGGTTCGTCATCGGGAACCGTATCTCCGCGGCGGGCGAAATACGGCGTGTGATCACTCCCCATCATGCTTGAATCATAAAGAAAGCCATGTTTGAGGAGGAGATCGACAGTCACACTGCTGAGGTCCCAGGACGGCGACCTGTAACCAGACGCTGGTGAGCCGGTCATCTCGATGATCGCCTCGTTGCCGCGAACAAGACCCTCTTCTTCTTTCTCCGGAGAAAGGTCAGCTGGCGGCTTATGCGACCATCCATGATGTCCGATCTCATGCCCGCCATCGACGATCCGCCGGCATTGATCCGGATAGGTGCGGATCACCATGCCCGGGACGAACCACGTCGCGGGAATCCGGTGCCTCGCCAGCAACGGAAGCAGTCGGTCTACTGCGACCGCGCCGAATTCGCCGCGTGAAACGGGGGTTGGGGTCTTCATGCCCCGCGCGACCATGCCGGTCATTGCGTCAAAGTCGAATGTCAGGCAGACATAATGCTCAGCCATGATGTATCGGTCTTCGCGTTGCTGGCTTCCGGGCAATTTGCCCGGAAGCCCCATATCGATCGATTCCGTTGTTGCGCTTACTGCTCGACCTGGATGTTCGCTTCTTCGACGACCCGCGTCCAGAGTTCGATCTCTCCCCGGATATGGTCCTCATAACCCTGCGGAGTGGTTGTCCTCGCGACGTAGCCGAGCTGAGTGAGGCGCTCCACGAGTTCTGGCGTTTTCATGATCTCGACCAGTTCAGCGTTCAGGCGGTCGATGATGGCCTGAGGCGTTCCCCTCCGGGCGAGCATTCCCCAAAAGGTGCCGGCGGCCGATACGCCTTCATAGCCGAGCTCCGCCATCGTCGGGACGTCCGGAAGCGCAGCATTCCGCTCGGCCCCGGTGATTCCGATGGCTCGAAGCGAGCCGGCGTCGATATGCTCGCGCGACTGGCTGACCCCGGAGAACATTGCTGTGACATGGCCGCCGAGCAGATCCACGGTGGCCGGACCCGCTCCGCGATAATGCTGTGCGACGAACTCCGTGTCCGTAACGCTCATCATGAGTTCGAGCGCCAAATGCGGGGGAGAGCCCGGGCCGCCGGTGCTGAACACGATCGAACCCGGTTCGGCCCTGGCCGCGTCCAGGAGTTCATCAAGCGATTCATACCCTGAATCCGGATGAACGACCAGCACCACCGGACCGGAGGCGAGCAAACTGATCGGATGAAGATCGCCGAACAGGTCGTAGGGCAACTCTCCATACAGCGCGGTATTGATCGCCGCCGAGCTGCTGTGACTGAGCAGGGTGTAGCCGTCGGCCGGCGCCTGGATCACATGCACCGATCCGATGGCCGAGCCGCCGCCTCCCCGGTTTTCAATGACGAACTCTTGGCCGAGCCGTTCCGAGAGGTGGGGCGCGACAAGACGGACGAGATTGTCGGCGCCTCCCCCGGGCGCAAACGGAACAACGATCGTAACCGGCCGCTGCGGATAATTTTCGTCCGCGATCACAGGCGCAGTGGATAGCAGAAACGGCAGACAGAGCAGGCCTGCGGCGCCGAACATTTTTGCATAACTGGTCATGGTTCATCTCCCGTTGCGCCCGTGACGCCGATCGCGTCCGTGGCGTCGGCATTTTGAAAGCATCGTTTTTCGCGAGCTTTTTAAAGGCGCATATTGTAATGAAATACGCGGCAGTGATCACATCATCGCGGGAGCCCTCTGTCAAGCACGGCTCAACGCGCGAGCGGCCGCCACGACGTTTGGCGCGATTTTCTTCTCGAACTCGTCGGGGGCCCATTCGCTCATTGAGCCGGCGGCATGCACGGCGCCGACCGGAATGCCGCCATCTGCCGTTACGGCAGCGCTGACAACGATTTCGCCAGGCAGGCATTCCTCTACGTTAACCGCATAGCCGCGCCGCCGCGCCAAGGATACACGTTGGAGTATGGCCTCCGGCTCGATAATCGTGAATTGGGTCAGTGGCGTGAGTGTCGATCGCCCGATGAATTCCCTGACTTGATCATCGTTCATTTGCGCCAGCATGGAGCGCCCGCCCGCCGTACAGAAAGCCGGAACACGCCTGCCGATCAGCGTTGTGGCGAAGGTTTGCCGCTTACTCTGAAAGCGGGCGACGTAGACGATGTCTGTGCCATCCATGATGCTGAGATCGACGCGCTCGTTGGTGGTTCGTGCAAGGTCGATCAAGATGGGCGTGGCGCGTTCAACGAGCGGGTCGTTGCGAAGGTAATTGAAGGTTAGATCCAAAGCCTTGCGGCCGATCTTGTAGCGCCGTGTGACGGAACATTGTTCAAGAAATCCCAGTTCCCTAAGTGTGTAGGATAATCGCTGGGCCGTGCTTTTATCGATATGGTTGTTTTCTGCGATCTGATGCAATGTCTGGAACGCATCCCCTCGGTCGAAATTCAATAAGACATTCATTGCCTTTTCAAGAGACTTTACGAAAAGTGGGCTTTCCTTGCCGGAACTTACCTTTTTTGCCTGAGCAGAATTTGACATCGTCACACCGAGAAAGCATGATGAAATTTCGATATCGAGTATTATCATACAATACCGATTGGTCAAATTTTTAGCATGTCGCGCAGATACAACCGGGGGCTGGTTTATTGCAGAGTTTCACGGCAAGCGATGGGCTCAGGATTGCCTACCGGGTGGATGACTTCACCAAGCCCTGGGCCGGAGCCGAAACGCTCGTTCTGCTCCATTCCGCCATGGGGTGCGGGCGGCGGTTCTTTTCCTGGATTCCCGATCTCGCAAAACACTTTCGCGTAGTGACGCCCGACCTGAGGGGGCATGGCGGGTCAGAGATCCCGAGTGAAGACCGGCCGCTCACGCTTGCGCGCCTGGTCGCGGATGTAACCGAACTCATGGATCATGTTGGCGCCCCGCGCGCCCATTATGTCGGGACCGCGGCAGGCGGTTATCTCGGACAGCGGATCGCACTCGACGAACCTGAACGGGTCATCCGTCTTTCGCTTTTCGGTTCGGCGCCTGGATTGAAGCAAAGTCAGGCGTTGAGCTGGATTCCCATCGTGCAGGAAAAGGGGCTGCGTGGTTTCCTGGCTGATACGATCACCGACCGTTTCCCCATTGGTCAGTGCGATCCGGAACTCGTCGAGTGGTTTCTCGATCAGGCCGGCGCGAATGACCCGACCTATATCGCCCGCTTCATCACCCTGATGGCTGATCAGGATTGGTCCGACGAAGTAGCGCAAATTCGCTGTCCCACGATGGTTGTGATGCCGGGCCTCGGCAAGATCGGCGATCATTCGGCGTACGAGCCTATGCGCGAAATTCCCGATGTCGTGATGACGACATATGAGAACACTCCAAACAATGTCTGGGACTTTGCACCGTCGCGGTGCGTGGCCGACGTGATCGACTTCCATGCCGGCGCCTCCGGACGCGGCCGGCCTGCCGAGGCTAACCGAAAAACCTGAAAAGAAGAGTTTGCAAGCATGCTCGAACGCCCAATGCTATCCTTCGCCACGGGAGATGGCGTGTCGTTGCGCTTTCAGGTGGACGACTTCACCAATCCCTGGGAACAATCAGAAACCTTGATCCTGATTCACGCTGCGATGGGAAGCTCCCGCCGCATGCATCTATGGGTGCCGCATCTCGCCAGAGACGTGAGAGTCGTGCGGCCGGATATGCGTGGCCACGGTCAGTCGATGATAGGGCCTGACGACACGCTCGATCTCGAGCGACTCACCCTCGATGTAGTCGAACTGATGGATCACCTTGGAATCGACAGTGCGCACTTGGCCGGCTCTTCCGCCGGTGGCGCCGTTGCGATGAACACTGCGATAACTTTTCCTGATCGCGTCAAGTCGCTCGGCGCCTTCGCAACCCTTCCCGGGTTGAAAGTGTCGGCTGGTCATACCCAGTACGGAAGCTGGGTGGACCGAATCGGCAGCGACGGAATTGCCGGTTTTCTGCGCAAGACCATTGCGGACCGCTTTGACGTTGAAGCGGTCGACCCCGACTTCATCGACTGGTTTATCGCCGAATCCGCCCGTAACGACCCTGAGAGCTTGCGCCGGTTCGTGCCAATGATGGCAGCAGTGGATATCTCCGGGCGTCTCGGAGATATCCATTGTCCAACGCTTTGTGTCGTTCCCGGATCGGACCCGATCCACACGCCCGAACAATACGCCCTCTTGAAGGATGGGATCGCGGACTGTCGTTTCGTCACTTATGACGCCAAGGGTCACAATATCACGGATGCATTTCCGGACCGGTGCGCGCAGGATCTCGTTTCGTTTCTGCGCGACATCCGCCGCTGATTTTCAGGGGGAAGAAGACGATGCGCCTTGCTGGGAAAATCTGTCTGGTCACGGGCGGCGCTGGCGGGATCGGCCGCGCGTCCGCGCGTGCGTTCTGCGCCGAGGGCGCTTCCGTCATCATCGCCGATATAGATTCCGCAGCCGGCGCGGCGGTCGAGGAGGAACTCAAGGCTCTGGGCGGGAAAGCGCTATTCGTCCAGACCGATATCACCGATGAGAGCAGCGTCGAACAGACCGTGGCGCGAGCGCGCAAAGACTTTGGCCATATCAATGTTCTCTTCAACTCCGCCGGAGGTTCGCTGCATGAGGATGATGCAGTCATCGACGTGGACATGGCCGTCTGGGATCGAACGATGAACCTTGATCTGAAAGGAACGTTCCTTTGCTGTCGGCACGCACTTCCCGGGATGATCGAGGCTGGCGGAGGCGCCATCGTGAACATGTCGTCGGGAGCCGCATTGCGCGGGAGCAGCCCTTCGCATGTGTACACCGCGGCGAAAGGAGCGATCCTGTCGCTGACGCGCGTACTCGCAGGCCGATATGCCCGTGAAAATATTCGCGCCAACGCCATCTGCTCCGGACGCGTCCTTTCCGCTCGCATTCTCGAGCGATACGGAGGGGATGGCCAGCCTGGGCGTACGGTCGATCTGCAGCAAGCCTCGGAACGCGTGAAAGATTACCCGTTCTGGGTTGGGAAACCGGAAGACATCGCCAACATTGCGCTGTTCCTCGCTTCCGACGAATCGCGCATGATTACCGGCGCGGCCATCCCGGCCGACGGCGGACGCTCGGCCTACTGAGACAATACATGTGATGCGCGTCTTCAACCGGGAAGTTGTTGTCGGCCTCGTACTTCTCGCAATGGCCTTATACTTCGCCAGCACTGCAATGGATTATGGCCTTGGGTCTGCGCGCCGACTCGGGCCGGGATATTTCCCATTGGTCGTGGCGATCGCCCTCGCTATCTTGTCCGCCATAATCGTGGTCATCGCCGCAAGACGCCCCGAAGCGACGGCGGCGCCACCTCAATGGCGGGCTTTGGCTGCGATCGGGGCAGGCATCTTCCTGTTCGCCTATATTGCGCCGCGGTACGGTCTTGTTCCCGCGGTGGCCGTCGGATCGATCGTTACCGCCTTCGCCGATCGGAGGACGACGGCGGCAGGAAGCGTTATTCTGTCGGGAGGCATCTGCGCGGGTGTGGTGGCGGTCTTCCACTTTGGTCTTGGACTCCCAATTGCTCTATTCCGTGGAGTCTGGTGATGGAGTTCTTCACGGTCGGCTTCCCCGTAGCCTTCAGCCTCGAAAACCTCTTTTACTGTTTCTTCGGTGTCTTTCTCGGGACCTTTATCGGCGTCCTGCCGGGCATCGGCGCCCTGACGGCGATCGCAATGCTCCTCCCGGTGTCGTTTTATCTGGATCCGACGACCGGTATCATCCTGCTCGCCGGCGTATATTACGGTGCGGAGTATGGCGGCTCCACCGCGGCGATCCTGCTCAACCTTCCCGGCACGCCCTCGAATGCCGTCACCGCGCTCGATGGCTATCCGATGACGAAAAACGGCCGCGCCGGTATCGCTCTGTTGATGACGTCGGTCGCCTCCTTCGTCGGGGGCTCCATCGGAATCCTGGCCCTCACGTTCCTCACCCAGCCGATCGTGTCGCTTGCGCTCTCATTCAGCTCGGCGGAAATGTTCGCGGCCATGACTTTGGGTCTGATTGCCGCGGCGACCATCGGGCAGGGCTCTCCGATCAAAGGGGTTGCGATGGTGCTTGTGGGGATGCTTCTCGGCAGCATCGGTATCGATCTCGACACGGGACGGCCCCGCTTCACGTTCGGAATGATGGAACTCTTTGATGGGGTGAGTATCGCCATCCTCGCAATGGGTCTGTTTGGCGTTTCCGAATTGATCGCGTCGGTGAACAGCGGTGGTTCGGGATATCGCGGCAAAATCACGTTGCGATCGATGGTGCCAAGTCGGGAAGATCTACGTCGCAGCTTCTTCCCGATGCTTCGAGGAGCGGGGGTCGGCGGAATCTTCGGCCCAATGCCGGGCACCGGACCTTCGATCGCAGCCTTCCTCAGCTATGCGCTTGAAAAGCGTATCTCGCGAAGGCCGGGAGAATTTGGCAAGGGTGCGATCGAAGGAATCGCGGCCCCGGAATCAGCGAATAATTCGGCGGTCCAGACGGCGTTTATTCCGACGCTTGCCCTTGGTATTCCGGGAAGCGCGACGATGGCTGTCATCCTTGGAGCTTTGATGATCCATGGGATCACGCCTGGTCCTCGCTTTATAACCAATCATCCGGACATGTACTGGGGGCTGATCGTGAGTTTTTGGATCGGCAATATTTTTCTACTCATCATAAATATACCTCTTGTTGGTCTTTGGGTAAAATTACTTCATATTCCATACAATTACCTTTTTCCTGCCATTATCGCCCTCGTTTGCGTGGGTGCTTACAGCTTCAACCAGAATCCGTTTGACGTTTTCTTGCTATTGTTCTTTGGCTTTGTCGGATATGGGCTGAAGCTGGCGGGCTTTCACCCGGCTCCGTTGCTCATCGGCTACCTTCTCGGTCCTATGGTGGAGGAGAATTTACGCCGCGCCCTACAGAGCACGCAGGGTGATTTCATCGCGCTCTTCGACCGCCCGATCACCGCAGTGTTGCTCTCGCTCTCTCTTGCGATGATCGCTTGGATGACGTGGACTGCCCTGCGACCGCTGATGCACGACTTGTCTAAACGAAACTCACCCAACTAATGCACCCTGGAGGGCGACGTGGACGACAAGATCCTCGGCTGGCTCGATTCCCAACAAGAAGCGATGGTCGATTTCCTGGTCTCGATCGTCAATATCGACAGCAACAGCTACGATAAGCCCGGCATCGATCGTTGCGGCGACGCGATCAGCGCCTTCTTTCGCGCGAACGGGATGCCGGTCGAGACGATTTCGCTTCCGGAGCATGGCGACATTCTGCGCGTCGAGACGTCCGGCGGGCCGGGAGGGCGTCCAATCCTGATCCTCGGCCATCGCGACACGGTTTTCCCCACCGGCGACGCGTCGCGCCGTCCCTTCACGATCCGCGACGGGCGCGCCTATGGTCCGGGGGTCGCCGACATGAAGGCGGGGCTCGTCGTCAACTGCTTCGTTCTTGCGGCCTTCACCCGGTTTGGCGGCGCCCCGGCCCCACTCGTGGGCCTGGTGACAGGCGACGAGGAGATCGGTTCACCCGCATCGCGCCCCCATATCGAAGCGGAGGCCCGCGCTGCTCTCGCTGTGTTCAATGCTGAATCAGCGCGGGCTAACGGCGATTTTGTCGTGGCCCGACGCGGCTGCCTATTCATCGAGATCGTCGTCGAGGGCCGCTCGGCGCATTCGGGCGTGAATTTCGATGAAGGGCGCAGCGCTGTCGAAGCGCTCGCGCGCAAGATCTCGGCGCTCTACGGCCTCACGCGCCGCGACGACCTCGTGACCGTCAATGTCGGGCAGATCTCCGGCGGACAATCCGTCAACACCGTCGCCGCACGAGCGAGCGCGCGGGTGGATCTGCGATATTACGAAGCCGCCGACCGCGCACGGCTCCTCGGCGAAGTCCAGCACATCGTCGAGACCTGCGACGCGCCGGGAACGAGCGCGCGGTTTGAGATTTTCGGCGAGTTCCCCCCGATGAACGAGACCCCCGCCTCCCGCGCTCTCGCCGATCTCTATTGCCGGAGCGCCGCGCAGGTCGGGTTCGGGACGCGCGGCGCGTTGACGGCCGGTGCAGCCGACTCGAGCTTCACCGCTGCTGTCGGCGCCCCCACGCTCTGTGGCCTCGGCCCCGTCGGCGGGCGCTATCACAGCGACGACGAATACATGGAGCTCGCCTCGTTCGTTCCGCGCGCGAAGGCCCTCGCCCTCACAATCGCTCGCCTCGACGCCAAGACGCTTTCGGAGACCGCCCCATGATCGCCCTGCTCCCGCTCGCGCTCGCGCCCCGGCCGGCCCTCAATCGCGAATTCACGCGCTGCTCGCTCTGACGGCGAGCCCTCAGAGCGCCACGCGCACCAACCGGTTCCCCACGAGGTTCGTCATGTCCAATCTCACGCTTCTCGCCACCGGCGACATCTTCCTTGGGACCGATGACGCAGTCGGGTTTCTCGAGCCTGTCGCGCCGATGATCCGCGGGGCCGATATTGCGATCGGCAATCTCGAGGCGCCGGCCTCGACGCTGGGGGAGCCCTCGTTGGAGAAGCTGGCCTACGGCTCCAGGCACATCCTGCGCACCAAGCCGGAAGTCGTCGGGCTGTTGCGCGACGCCGGCTTCCACGCGATGAGCCTCGCCAACAATCACGGCATGGATTTCGGCGGCGACGCGCTCCTCGACACTCTCGCGCATTGCGATGCGGCGGGCATCGCCCGCGCCGGCGGCGGGCGCGATCTCGACGAGGCGCGTTCGCATGCGATTGTCGAGCGCGACGGGGTGCGGATCGCCCTTGTCTCGATGACGTTCATCTACGCGCCGGTCTCTTCGCCCGCGCGGGAGGATGCGCCGGGCCTGTTCTGCGTGGGCGTCGACACGGCCTATGCGGTGCCGCGCAACCTTCACCTCGCGCCGGGCGTCTGGCCGCGCTCGGTGACGACGACGCGCGCCGCCGATCGCGCCGCCGTGCTTGAATCCATCGCCCGGGCCAAGGCCGATGCGGACATCGTCGTCGCCGCCTGCCATTGGGGCCTGAGCGGCTTCGCATCCGGCAGCGCCATGGGCGTGCCGCCCAAGCTGGGCCCGAACTTCCTGACCGATTACCAGCGCGAAATGGGCCACGCCATCGTCGAGGCCGGGGCCGATCTCGTCGTGGGCCATCATCCGCACCGGCTGCAGGCGGTTGAGTTTCATCGCGGAAAGCTGATCGCCTACAGCCTCGGTAATTTTCTCTTCAGCTTCGAACTCGATTTCTTCACGCATACGGGCGGCGTGTTGAAGATCGGGATCGACCGCGCGACGAAGCAGATTGTCTCCCACGCCATGCTCCCCGTCGTCATGGATCGCGCGGCCTATCGCACGCGCCCGGCGCGCGGAGCCGAGATCGCTGAGGTGCGCGAGGAAATCGCGGCGCTTTCTGAGGAATTCTCGATCGAGGCGGCGGTTGCGGGAGACGAGATCGCGCTGCGCGTATAACCCGGCGCGGTCGCTGCCGAGCCGTCAGTTCTCGGCCGAAGAGAAGATCCGTATCGTGCTGGAAGGCCTGCGCGGCGAGGAGAGCATCGCCGAGCTCTGCCGTCGGCAAGGCATTACCACGTCGATGTATTACGGCTGGTCGAAGGAGTTTCTCGAAGCGGAGAAGGCCCGGCTGACGCGGCAGACGGGCGCGCCGCGCCCGGCCGCGATCGCGGTGCACCCCAATCTCGCCGAGGTCTAGAGCATTTTCCGATCATGTTGCATCATACCCAGCGGCAGCGAAGTAGTTTCGGCACTCGTCGGGG